>JAHBWO010000209.1 GCA_019636945.1 Nitrospira sp.
GAGCCCACCCCAGAGAGAATCGTCCCCTAAGCCTCCCTGCAATTCATCACTGTCGGCACCGCCATCGAGCACATCATTCCCGCCAAATCCGGCGAGCCGATCCATACCGATTCCACCATAGAGAATGTCGTCGCCCCCGCCTCCCTGAAGCTCGTCTGCTCCTGCGCCACCGTCAAGAATATCGGCGGCACCCGGATCACCGGAAAAATCGCCGACCAAGAGGTCATCTCCATCACCTCCGGAGAGCATGTCCGCTCCGGCGCCTCCAAACAATGAGTCGTTTCCTTCTCCCCCATCAAGCCAATCATCGCCTGCAATCGTTGGAGTGAAATCCGATTCGCCATATAAGCGATCGTTACCGGCGCCGCCGAGGAGGATATCGTTGCCGCCATCGCCGACAAGCAAGTCGTTGCCGATCCCTCCGTCCAGATAGTCGTTGCCGCCAGACAACGAAATGACCCCTGCTTGTGCGGTTCGATTCCATAAGGAGTTGTCATACACCAGTCCAATCCAACCCGTGGGACGATTTTCACCCCGAAGCACATCATCCCCGTCACCACCCAACAACACATCCGCCCCCATCTCACCCATCAACGTGTCGTTACCCGCTCCACCGTCGGCATAGTGAGCTCCGCTTCCAATCATTGGTCCAGTGAAGGTCAAATAGTTCGCCGCACCCACAGCGTAGTCGTCCCCATCGCCACCAAGGAATATGTCCCCATCGGTGACGAGGGCATAATCATCACCGTATCCGCCGATCAAATAATCGTCCCCGTATCCGCCAAAGAACACGTCATTACCAGCACCGCCATCCAACAGATCATCGAACGCACCAAGTATCGGCGCATGGTCTCCGTGAAGAACATCGTTGCCGCCGTTTGCATACACCTCTATCGCGCCCGCTCCAGGAACCCACTCTTCCGCGTCCGCGCCGCCTATATAGGTGTCAGTAAAATGTCCTGCCGGAACTCCCGTGTCGTGCGGCAGGCCTGTCATGTCCCTCAATTCAATCCCCATCTGACCGCTCTGAAAGTTCTCGTTAACAATGAGAACCCCATTGACGATCAGATCAGTCCCTGACATGAGATAGGTTGTTTTGCCATCAAGACTTGTATAGGTATTTGAGGTATCGCCTGCACGGCGTATACCGCCCTGCAATACACGGCCGTCAAAAACAATTTGCCCCCGAGCGTCGCTGTCTTCAATCCGATCCGTTCCATCACCGGATGAATAGACATAGGTGTCAAAACCGATGCCGCCTTCGAGGAGGTCGTTCCCACCTTTGCCAATCAGCTGATTGTTACCGCTATTACCTGTGATTCTGTTGTCCAGATTGTTACCTGCCGCTGAAGTATTTCCTATGCCAGTCAGGATCAGATTCTCCACGTGCGCGCTAAGGGAGAAATTGGTCGAGGCGCGCACCTCATCCCGGCCACCATTTTCCATCTCGATGACTTTGTCTTCTGAATGATCGACAATGTAGATGTCCTCACCTAAGCCGCCGCTCATGCGGTCGACGCCGGCGCCACCATCTAATGTGTCGTTCCCTTGCTGGCCAATTAAAATGTCGTTATCACCTTCGCCATATAGTTGATCATCACCGTCATTGCCTTCGAGATAATCCTGCTCCGCTGCGCCATGGATAAAATCGTTCCCAGCCCCTCCATAGATATGATCATTCCCTCTTCGCCCCAAATATTCCCGGCCCTCTGCATCACCGAATATGACGGCTTCGGCCGCTGTGGCTCCGCGCTGGTTGTTGAAATTTGACGTTTCATCGACAAAAAGGGTGGGGCTGCCGGGAATCCCATCGCTTTGATTGAAGCGCAATTTTTCCGCCAATAGCTCCGCTCGGTCACTCAAAGCCATCTGAGTCCAGACACCTGTGCCAGTACTGGCATCATATATGTCTAGTGAGTGGTCTTGGTTATGGAGGGTTTCATAATCGATGCCGGTCACGACAAATGGATTTAATTCACGCAGCGCATAGCGGTATGCAAGGCCATCGGAAGTCAAACTCTTTGCCTGACTGAATACTGCAGCACTCGACAACCCAACCAAATCGATGAGGCGATAATCATTTGTACCGGAAAGGCTATTACGTAGGCTGATGAGATTCACATAGTACGCCTCGCGGTTCGGATCACCCGTTCCAGAGGGCCCTATCGGAGTGGGCGTGCGATCGCCGGTGAAAAGAAAACGCAGGGTATCAAGACCCGTTTCCAACCGACGGGCGGCGACCGATGAGGAAGCCTCAAGCAATCTTGTAACTGCAGCAATATCAATCGTCGGATCAATTGTCGCAGCAAGGTCATACCATGCAAGAGCATCAGTGGCAGTCGCTATTTGATGGTCATGAAATGAAGTGTTGAGACCCGTTTCCTCAATAAAGATGTTCACTGGGTTACCAATTTGCGTCCCCATTCCAGATGCAATCGACAGTCCGTTTTCGCTAATAATGTTAGTAATGACTCCCGAAGGAACGGTATTTGCGGTTACACCCAACCGTTCCAACACTTCAATCGCCAAGCCACCAATTCCGGGGGCATTGTAGGTGTATGTATGACGAATATTGGTTGCATGGTCGACCGTAAATGCTTGGGCAAGGAATCCTCCAAGCGAATGGCCTGTCACGGACAAAAGCTCATTGGGCCCAAGGGTTCCCTGTTCAATCAACTGTGAATAGTACCTCTGGAGCGCTATATACTGAGGACTTAATGTGGCCGACTCTCCGGCTACCAGCAGCCCATCTGTGATCAGGTCATTGATCTCGTTCGGATTCGTTCCGCGAATCGCCAAGATCTTTTCGCCAGTCGCAATGCTTTCGAAAAGGGTCACGGACAACCCTGTCACAGGGTCGGTGAATGTGTCCGCCGCAACTCTGTAGGTGGCAATAAAGATGTCTGCGAGGGAATCAGCAAATCCATTTGCCGTCAGACCTTCCTTATATCGCTGGGCCGACATTCCGGCAGTCAGGTTTGCATACGAAGCCATCGAACATAGGGCGTTTTGAAAATAGGCGCCGATGGGATAAGACATCTCAGTTCCCTTTCAGAGAGGACATGTTTCTTTGCTTAAAGATCTCTTTCCAAATGATGTCGTGAATAACGTGATTAGGATATCCAGGGCATGTCATCGGTGACATTGGAGCGATGGTCGCTTCAACCCAACCACCGTAGTAAGAAAAATCCGTGGCGACGCCCAGCAAGTCACCTGTCTCTTTATCTTGAATGGCGCCCTCTATTTTGGTGATGTGCGCCCATGATGAAAAGTCCGGAGTCCGTTTACTCGATTGGACATAGCGTCCAACTAGTTTTCTATCGTCTGGCCTTCCATCAGCCTTGAAATACGATTGTTCTACCTCAACTGTCCTAAACACCTTGATGCCAGCTTCCGTTTGGCAAAGGTGCTGAAAATATAACCGTCCTGGAATGATGTCCCAGGTCGGCATTAACAGGAACAGGGCGAGAGTGATGCCTTGCAATATCCTCGTGGATGAGGCGGGAAACACACATACCCTCCCGAGCCATCCGAGCGCTCTGATAACAGACCAGGCAAGTACCCCATAGAGAATCAGAGCAAACAGCAGTGCGAGTGCTATCATCCGGGCTGCCTTTCATCGGATTCGTGCGTTGCATTCTGTAGCGTCAATTGGCATTTCCTCTATCGTTTTTCTATTGCCCAAGTTCTACCCTCTGCAGGTCTACCGCTCCCGCAAGCTCTCTTTCATTGCCTTAAATAGTGGGCTCAACAAAAACTCGATCACCCGCCGCTGTCCCGTCTTAATCTCCACCGTGACAGCCATACCAGGCGAGAGATGAATCTGTTTGCCCTCCACTTGCATCGTGGCTCGATCCATACTCACGCGGCTCGCATAGACCAGACCGCCTTTTTCTTTATCTAACGGTACCGCATCGTCGGAGACGGTCAACACCTTTCCGGGAATCGTCCCGTACAACGTAAACGGAAACGTTTCGATCTTGAGTTCCACCGGCTGGCCTTCCTTCACAAATCCAATGTCTTTATTTTCGAGCTGCGCTTCCACTTCGACCGGGTGGTCCTGCGGGACAACCGTCAGCAGCGGCTGGGCAGGCGTGACCACTCCGCCCACCGTGTGCACCGCTAATTGTTGAATAACACCATCGATCGGAGAGACTAACTTCTGAAGCTCGGTTTTTTGCTCAGCTTTTCGCATCTCTTGGATGAGCGATGCGGCTTTCATCTCCATGGCCGACAGCTCAGCTTGCTTACTCTGTTGAAATTCCGCGATGAGTACCCGGTAGTTCTGCTCTGCTTCGGCTAACGCCGCCTTGTCCTGACGCAACTTACTCTTCTGCCCTGCCCATTCCTGGGCTTTATCGATGCGTTGTTGCTCAAATTGGAGATAGTCCATCTTCGACACATACTGTTGTGCCAGCAATGTCCGATAGGCCGCCGCCCGTTCATTTTCCATCGGCACAGTGGCTTCTAGACGTCGGAGATTGTCATACGTCGCATCCACAGCCGCCTTACGCTGACCGACAAGATGTCGTGCAGCATCTACTCGTGCTGCATATTCAGCCGTCTGATCCCGTAAAAGTTGCTGTTGCAGGAATACAAATTCTAGGTCGGAGTCAGTGGGCGCGGTGAAAGTACCCTGCCCAGCTATCAGTGCACGCAACCGGGCCGCCTCGACCAGAGCGGCTCGATATTCACTGGAAGCCCGGTCACGGTCGGCACTGTTTAAGGTAGCGTCAAGTTCAATCAGAACCTCTCCTCGTTTGACTGCTTGGCCGTCTTGCACATGAATGGCAGCAATCACGCCGGTCTCGAACGGTTGAATAGTTTTGGAATAGCCGCTGGGAATGATTTTGCCTGGCGCCACCGCCACGATATCGACATGGCTCAACGATGACCATGTCACAGCCGAGGTGAAGGCCAGCATGATGGTCCAGAGAATCGCCCGGCCAATCGGCGACGGCGGTGCATCCTGAATTTCAAGGATTGCGGGCAGAAATTCGATCGCTTCTCCTCGGGCTGCGGCGCGAGATGACTGACCGGACGCAACGGGCCCGATGGTTCGCCATCCTGCCAGCTTGCGTTGAAGGGCATTCATCATTACGCCGCTCGTCCTTGCTGATGCTGATGAAGTCGCGTATACATCCCATCGCGCGAGAGCAATTCATCATGCGTGCCCTGCTCAACCAATTGCCCTCGATCAATGACATAAATCTTGTGGGCAGGACGAACCGTGCTGAGCCGATGAGCGATGATGATCACCGTACGTCCTTTGCAGATTTGGGCCATATTGCGTTGAATGATGGCTTCGGACTCATAGTCCAAGGCACTCGTCGCTTCATCAAAGATGAGGATGCGCGGGTTCGCCACCAATGCGCGTGCGATGGCAATGCGCTGCCGCTGTCCCCCTGAAAGCGCACAGCCATGCTCACCGACAACCGTATCGTATCCGTCCGGTAGCTCAAGGATGAACTCGTGAGCGCCCGCGAGTTTAGCGGCATGCATGACACGGTCCATGGGAAGCCCAGGATCGGTCAACGCGATGTTGTCCCGCACTGACTGGTTGAAGAGAAAGTTCTCTTGCAGCACCACACCGACTTGACGCCGCAACCAGGCAGGGTCGATCTGCGCGAGATCAACGCCGTCCACCAGAACCCGGCCACGCTCTGGCACATAGAGGCGTTGCATCAGCTTGGCAATGGTGCTTTTC
>JAHBWO010000021.1 GCA_019636945.1 Nitrospira sp.
ACCAGAAACATGGAACTTGAAACGGGGCGCTAGCGCGCCGCGCCTGGCATGGTGCTCCGATGATGGGTATAGACCTCGTCAAAGACCAATCCTTGTGCCGTGAGAGCCGATCGGCCGTCGCGCACGAGTTGCATGAATTTCCGAAAATCATCCAGGGATAGGTTGAACTGTCTGAGCCCTGCGGTTAATTGTTCCCGTTCGTCGAGTTGGGCTTTCAAATCAGCATCCGCGAGTGCTTCCAACATGTCTGCTGTCCACCCGCTTGTACGAAACTGTTGGAGACTGGTTGCGGCTTGTTCACCATGTTTGTCGGCCAAGGCCCGCCGGGCGAATTCCTGAATCGAAGAGTCCGTTCCCTTAGCAAAGACGGATTGCAGCTGGATGACGGTCTGGATGACGCGATCGGCTTCGCGTGTACCCTCTGGCGGTAGGACCTCGGCCTGCTGGAGGGTGGCCAGCACCGCCATGGCTGACCCAACATACGGGGACGTCTGCTTGGCGCTTTGCCGAGGAGCGCCGGTGGTTCCATCATTGGCGAAGACAGAATCATGATGTGCCGGAAGTATGACCAGCCAGAGTGCGAAACCAAAGCCCAGGATCTGACGGGAGTATGGATAGCATGGTGGGCTGTCCACCCGAACCGATTGCTCTGGAGACGGCCAGCGGCGCATGGGCGAATTATACAGAGCCGGTCGATGCGGTGCTAGCCTACATTCTGCATGCTGGCTTCTCCTGTAATCTGGACTCGCAACTTCCACGAGAGAGGCAAGAGTTGGAGACAAGCGTGAGGTGCGGGAATGAGACGGTCACGTCACGCACGGCGCGTTCCTCGTGCCTGCCGAAGAGGCACAATCCCTCTGGAAACGCCGATTCAGGAGGAACAGTCCCTAGATGGTTCTATTGAAACCATTGAAGCGACTCCCTATAATGAACACATTTTATCTGCGGATCAGATTTAGAGAAAGGCAGTGGAGTTATGCTTGCCAGGGTTACGAGCGCGGCGCTGGTCGGTCTTGATGCGCATCTCGTCGATGTCGAGGTCGATATCTCAGGCGGGCTTCCCCAGTTTTCTGTCGTTGGGTTGCCGGATGCCACGGTGAAAGAAAGTCGAGACCGCGTTCGATCTGCCCTCAAGAACACGGGGTTTCACTTCCCTGCCAAACGAATCACGGTCAATCTCGCTCCTGCCGGGGTCAAAAAAGAGGGGTCGGGGCTCGACCTCGCGATTGCACTCGGCATTCTTGTCGCGGAAGAAGTGATTCCGCAGTCGATGCTGGATCATTCCGTTATTGTTGGGGAGTTATCGTTGGACGGACGAGTGAAGCCCATTACGGGAGCTCTGTCTTTCGCGTTGACCTGCCGAACCGGTTACGATTTGTTGCTCCCAGCTGACAATGGGGCTGAAGCGGCATTAGTCAAGGGTGTCCGTGCGTATCCCGTCCACACTCTTCCCGAAGCCGTGGAGTTTCTGAAAGGGAATCAGGCTCTTGTTCCAAGCGAGTCGCGCCAGGATGCCTTGGAGGCGGTCAGCACAACGGAAGACGAGGACTATGCCGATGTTCGTGGACAAGACCATGCTAAGCGGGCCCTCGAGGTGGCAGCGGCAGGAGGGCACAATGTGTTGATGGTGGGTCCTCCAGGATCCGGCAAAACCATGTTGGCGCGTCGCTTGCCGTCCATCCTGCCGTTGTTGGAATTGGATGAGGCAATTGAAACGACCAGAGTTCACAGTGTGGCGGGATTGCTCACTCCGGAACGGCCGTTGCTGGCCGTTCGGCCGTTTCGGTCGCCGCATCACAGTATCTCGGACGCGGGGCTGGTCGGAGGAGGGACCATCCCTAAGCCTGGTGAAGTCTCGCTCGCGCATAACGGAGTATTATTTTTGGACGAATCCCTTGAATTCAAACGAGGTGCGCTCGAAGGGTTGCGGCAACCGTTGGAAGATGGGTATGTCGTTCTGACAAGAGCCAGTGGGACACTCAAGTATCCGGCGCAGTTCATGCTGATCGCGGCGATGAATCCTTGTCCTTGTGGGTACTATGGAGACCGGACTCGCTCTTGTATCTGTTCCGGCATCCAGATTCGCCGGTACCGTGCAAAACTCTCCGGGCCCTTATTGGATCGACTGGATATCCATCTGGATGTTCCACCGGTGCCGGTTCGCGAGCTTCGTACGGAGCTTCCTGCTTCGGAAAGTTCCACGGCGATCCGCTCGCGCGTCGTGGTCGCCCGGGATCGACAGCGACGGCGGTACCGAGCGGAGGGGATCTATACAAATGCGCAGTTGAAGCCACGGCTCGTAAAACGGTATTGTGGACTGGAGCAACCCGCTCAAGAGTTGCTTGAGCAGGCGATGGCGAGGCTTCGACTTTCCGCGCGGGCCCATGGGCGTATCCTACGAGTCGCGCGGACGATCGCAGATCTGGCCGACTCCGAGAGGATCGAGACCGTGCATATCGCAGAGGCCATTCAGTATCGTTCGTTTGACCGTAATCCCGACGTGTGAGGCTTTCGTGGCATCGGTAAAAGTGTTTGTCTGGTGGTTTGTCGTGGGTGCCACGATGGCGTTGTCCGTCATCATGGTGCAAGGAGGCGTCAGAGAAGTCATGCAGGCCCAAGGGTCTGTCTGGGAGTTGAAGCTGGTGGAGCTGCTGACGACGGTGATGGGCGGAGGCTTGTTGGGCGGCTGTATCGCGCTGATCCTCGATCGGATTAAGAAATCGTAAGTGCAGATGATTTGTGGCTTGCCTTCACGTTGTAGTTCTGAATGTTGGACTGCTCATCACATAGTGGAACTTCCCCCTGTTTGAAGCAGACTATCCTTCGGCTATCTGTAGAACGCTCTCTATTTGCATGGGAATAATCATCCCCTTGGGACGTTTGGTCAGCCATCTGTCCGAGGGACGGGGCTCTGGCATGAGGATGAGAGGGTAGGCAACGAATGATGTATTCAGATTTGACGTTCAACGGATCTAAGAGGGATCAGCAGCACTGTTGGTAGCGACGATTGCAAAAATGTGGAACTTAGAGATAAAAGGGACATGGCTCCGAGCATGGGGGCAAGCACTTAAAACCTGGATGTATTATCCCAACTCTATCGAGGATTATGGACATCGAAATTGGTTCGAATCTCTATAAGAATTTTAACGGGACGATCGAGGTCGAGGGGATACCACAAATTCAAGTGGCTCGCCATCCTTCAACTGGTTCGTTGCTGGTCAACTTTGCGCTCTTCGACTCGAATGGTCGCATGCTTGCCAAGATGGTGGATAGCACGCTGATGTTTAACGAGCGGCGCGCCTATGAGGTCACAAAGACGGACAAACGCATTCTAATGAAGGAAGCGGATTCGGGAAAAGTCGTCCTCCAGCTTGATGTGAAGGACGCTCAGGGCATCTCATTGGCTCAGGGCGAGTTTCATACGATGAAAGGCCATCTCCTGCAAGTCACGGCGACGGCCTGGAAGATCGAGAAACAGCACAAGAGCGGGCAGACACACGACAGTCAAGGAGGCGTGGTGTCTATTGGCTAGAAACTGAAGTCGCCTCCCCCTCCACAATTGGGGTCACCAGCAAGGCCCCATTCTCCATATCGACTGAAGCGGTATGTCCATCCCGCAACTCTCCCTTGACCAACAACCTGGCGATCGGCGTTTCCAGCTCCTGTTGAATGAGCCGCTTCAACGGTCGTGCTCCGTACACCGGATCGTAGCCGCGTTCGCCTAAATGTTTCAGCGCGGACGGCGTGATGGCTAGCGGGATCCGACGTTCCGTGAGTCTATTGCGGAGCCGCTCCAGCTGGATTTCCACAATCTTGATCAAGTGTTCGGTTCCGAGCGGATGGAATACGACGAGTTCATCGACTCGGTTCAAGAACTCCGGGCGGAAATGTTGCCGCAGTTCCCCCAGGACAACTGTCCTGACTTGCTCGTAGGATGCGCCACGTTGCTGAGCTTCAAGGATGTGTGGACTGCCGATATTCGAGGTCATGATCAGGACAGTGTTTTTGAAATCGACCGTACGGCCTTGCGAATCGGTCAGTCGTCCATCATCGAGTACCTGCAGTAACACGTTGAACACATCGTGATGCGCCTTTTCGATCTCGTCGAAGAGAATGACCGAAAAAGGGCGCCGTCGAACGGCTTCGGTGAGTTGCCCCCCTTCTTCGTAGCCGATGTACCCGGGAGGTGCGCCAATCAAGCGGGCGACGGTGTGTTTTTCCATATATTCAGACATGTCGATTCTGACAAGGTTTCCTTCGTCATCGAACAGAATTGCGGCGAGCGCTCGGGCCAATTCGGTTTTGCCGACCCCGGTTGGGCCAAGGAAGAGAAATGAACCGATCGGACGGTTGGGATCTTTGATGCCGGATCGTGCGCGAAGTACCGCGTCTGCTACGGCTCGGACCCCTTCTTCCTGGCCGACGACTCGTTGGTGTAGGAGGTCCTCAAGTTTCAAGAGTTTGTCGGTTTCGCCTTCGAGCAACCGCGAGACCGGAACACCGGTCCAGCGGCTGACCACGGCGGCAATCTCATCTTCGTCGACTTCTTCCTTCAGCAACCGAGCCGTATCCTGTTTTTTGTCCAAGTGCTGCTGCTCCAGTGCCAATTCCCGTTCAAGCTTGGGGAGCTCCCCATAACGGAGTTCGGCTACACGGTTAAGGTCATAGGCTCGCTCGGCTTGCTCGATTTTCTGCTTCATCTCCTCGATCGCCTCGCGGGTCTTGCGCAGTCGTGATACGGAGGTTTTCTCTGATTCCCATCTGGTTTTCAGCGCCTGCAGGTCACGTTGTTTTTCGGTGAGTTCAGATTCCAGGGTGCTGAGTCGGGCGGCGCTTGCCGCGTCCTTCTCTTTCTTCAATGCCTCGCGCTCAATTTCCAGCTGGAGCACCTTGCGTGACACTTCATCCAGCTCAGCCGGTAGGCTGTCGATCTCAGTCCGAAGCCGTGCGGCGGCCTCGTCGACTAGGTCAATGGCTTTGTCTGGAAGAAACCGATCGGCGATATAACGATGGGACAGTTTTGCTGCAGCTACCAGTGCACTGTCTTTGATGCGCACCCCATGGTGGACTTCGTAGCGTTCCTTGAGGCCGCGTAGTATGGAAATGGTGTTCTCCACTGAGGGCTGATCCACCAACACCGTTTGGAAACGGCGTTCCAAGGCGGCGTCTTTTTCAATGTGTTTTCGGTATTCGTCCAGCGTCGTGGCACCGATCAGGTGCAACTCGCCCCGTGCCAGCATCGGCTTCAACAGGTTTGCGGCGTCCATTGCCCCTTCGGCTGCTCCGGCTCCGACAACCGTGTGCAATTCGTCGATGAAGAGGAGAATCTGGCCTTGAGACGATTGGATCTCTTTCAGGACGGCTTTGAGCCGTTCCTCAAATTCACCGCGAAATTTGGCGCCGGCGACAAGGGAACCCATATCCAGGGCAAAGAGTTTCTTGTGTTTGAGGCTTTCGGGGACATCGCCTTTCACGATGCGAATCGCCAGTCCTTCAACAATCGCGGTTTTCCCGACACCTGGTTCCCCGATGAGCACCGGGTTATTCTTCGTCCGGCGTGAGAGGATCTGGATCACACGCCTGATTTCATCATCGCGTCCGATGACGGGATCGAGTTTGCCCTGTCCGGCCAGTTGGGTTAACTCTCGACCGTATTTCACCAGTGACTGGTACGTGCTTTCAGGATCCTGGCTGGTGACCCGTTGGTTTCCACGCACCTGCTGCAATCCCGCCAAGAGACGGTCTCTTGTAATGCCCAGCTTCTTGAATATTCCCCCTTCCTGCACCATGGCAAGGAGGACATGCTCGACGCTCAAGAAATCGTCCTTCAGCGACTTCTGCTCCTCCTCCGCACGATTGAGAACGTGGGTGAGGCGGTTGGCAATGTGAACCTGACCCGGAGCTGCTCCTGAACCTTGAACTTGAGGGAACTTTGCCAAGGCTTGTTCGACGGCTTGCCGCACGGCAGGCAGCGCGAGGCCAGCACCTTCGAGTAAGGCCGGAGTAGTCCCGCCCTCCTGTTCAAGGAGCGCTAAGAGGACATGTTCTACCTCAATGCCTTGATGACTTCTCCGCTGGGCGTGCCCCGAGGCGGACTGCAGGGCCTCCTGCAACTTGACCGTCATTCGATTCATGTCCATGGTGATCCACCTCTAAAATGGTGATATTCATCCTCGCTCTGATAAACAGTGATAATCATTTGGCTGGATAAGTCAACCAGCTAGGTTCGTTCTTAATGCGCCAGCGTGACTAGTGCTTGACCTCTCGCCCGATCCCGACTAGGGTACGCATCAGCATGAGCAATCTCGCTTCGGCTACGGTTCAACTCTATCGACATGTTTTGCAGGCGACATGGCGTTCGCTGACCAAAAGTTGGATATCAATGGTGGCGCTCATTCTCTTTGGGTTGCTGTTTTTGGGTATTGCAAAGATCGCTGCTCCGTTGGGGATGGCCGGTGGTTTTTTACTCGGTATCGTGAATGCCCTCCTGGTGGGAGCCACTCTGCGGTTGATTGAACAGTCGCTGAGCGCGTCACGAACTCTTGGGTTCAAGGACGTAACGGAAAGCTTCGGGTATTACTTTTGGGACGTGATCGGTGTTGGTTTTGTATTATGGTTGCCGACGCTCTTGCTCGATATGGGTTTGCAAGCCAATCCGGCGTATGGTCAATTTCTTCTCTCCGCATTTCTGCTCTTGGTCTTCATCCTGTTGAACCCAGCACCGGAGGTGATTTATCAGGTGCGACACGACTCAACGCTTGAGGTATTCAAGACATCCTATGAATTTGTGATGGAACATTGGGTCGAATGGTTTCTCCCCTTCGTCCTGTTCATCTTGCCGGTGGTGCTTTCTCCGAGTGGGCTGCAGGAATTTTTTTCGTTGTCCGGTCGTGCTGGTCGAGGAGCAGGGCTCGACTTTCTTCAAATTCTGATGCTGCCACTGACTGCCATCGGAGGATGGCTGTCTTACCTTGGGCTTGATTCGGAGGGGCAGGAGATTGTGCTTCTCCTTCTCACCCCACCGGTCGCAATGGCCATCTTGTTGTTCCGTGGCCATCTTTTCGCATCGCTTCACGGGTCATCCAGGAGACAACGGCTCTTTTCTCACCAATTCAATACTAGACAGTAACCGTCTGGGACAGATTTTCTCGGAACAATCAGGTCGGTCCGAGCCATGGCTGTCTCCAAAATAGGGGCGTGCCCTTGTGGTCGGAAGCTGAAATAGTGTATGGAATGCCCTACACCTGAGTTCTGCCCATCTATGATTTAGTCCGAGCGAGGCGCGGACTCATGCGACTTTCAATATTTTCGAGACTGGTTTTGACCTCCCTGGTCATTATTGCTGTGATGGGGGGAGTGAATCTTTACGCACTGTTTCAACTTCGACAGTTGACGGCCATGAGTACCCAAATGGCCTCGTATCACTACCCCGCCGTTGAATCCGCCAAAAGACTCTTAGGGTCGCTGTATGCCCAACAGAATAGTGAAAAGAAGTTTCTTGCCACGAAAGATCCCACATTCCGGACCAACTTGACTGAAGAAGTTGAAGAGTTTCAGCGGGTGCTTCACCTGTTGCGAGGACAGGAAAGTTCCACTCGTGGCTTGACGCTTCTGCAAGAGACGGGTGAGTTGTTGAAAGAACGATCACGATTATTTAACAGTACCGTTCAAGCGGCAACTCAAGCGGCAACAAGGTCGACCTATCCTGCGACCTTAGACTACGAAAGCAGGCGCGATAGTCTCACAGACCGCATGTCTTTTACGTTGCAGAATTATATCGATCTTCATGAGGCTCGAGTCAGTGTCGGGGTGACCGAATCGCGTGCAAGTGCCGCCCAAGCCGAGGCGGTAACGGAGCAGCTTGTTCTTGTGGCGTTGATGTTCGGATTGGGATTGGCTGGATTGGCAAGCTATACGATTCTGCGTCCTCTCCGAGAGCTGCAAGGACATATCAAACAGATCGGACAGGGGAATTTTGGGGCATCCCTCACAATCAAGGCTCCGGCCGAGCTCCGTGAGTTAGTCGATTCCGTGAACTGGATGGGCCAGAAGCTTCAAGAAATCGACGAGATGAAAACGGATTTTCTCGCGCATGTGTCTCATGAATTGCGAACACCCATGGCATCAATTCAGGAGGGGACCAACCTTTTGCTTGACGAGATACCTGGGCCGCTGATGCCTGAGCAACGCATGACGCTTCGGATCATGGCGGACAGCAGCAAACGGCTGATGCATCTCATCGCCACGATTCTCGATTTGTCGAAAATGGAAGCCGGAATGATGGAGTATCGGTTTGTCCCGGTTGATCTCCAGCGGATTGTAGACATATCCATCAATAAGATTCGGTTGCTTGCTGATTCCAAGCATGTCCAATTGGTTTTGGAGCATGCTGGACAGCGGGCTTGGGTCAAGGCGGATGCGTCTCGGCTGGAACAGGTCTTGGACAATCTTTTGTCCAATGCGCTGAAGTTCAGCCCCGAAGGGGGCGTGGTGAAGGTGTATCTGAAGCCAGATCTGCAGGCCGGTGTACTTGAGGTCTCAGTCTCAGACACGGGGCCTGGTATTGCATCAGAGGACTTACCACATATCTTTGAGCGTTTTTACCAGGGCCGTACCAAGGTCAAGCAGACTGCAGGAAGTGGGTTAGGGTTGGCATTGGTCAAGAATGTTGTCGAAGCGCATGGAGGACGAATCTGGATCGAAAGCGAGAGGGGCAAGGGGGCAACTGTACGGTTTATCCTACGGTTGACGAAGTCGGAAGGGAAAGGGGAACCGTGAACACGAAGACATTTCTTATGACGATTAGTTACTGCGCTCTGCCTTTTTTTCTAGCCGCATGTGCAGCGTGGACGACGTCCGTCCCTATCTCTCGCCCCTATTTTGTGACTGATCCAGGAGAAGCTGCTAGTTTTCAATCGCTTGCAAAGAAACAAGAGGATTTAGTCTCGCGATGTGTCCAATCACGCTCTTGCGATCAGGTGTATTTTACGCTTGGACTTCTTGGGCTCTATGAAAGTCGCGAAGTTGCAGCGAAATACTTTGAAAAAGTTCTGGCCGTGACTCCAATAGGACCAGTCGCAAGGACGAGTAAAGCCTGGCTGCAAGTCATCCAGAAACCCGTTGTTTCTGGGCAGAAGGGATGGCCGGAATCCGTCCTGACTGCCCCTGCGATTGCGGAAGCGCACACATCATTAGCGATGGTGACGGATCGTCTGGTTCGGAACTTGCTTGATGAGCAGGTGATGATCCAACAATTCCATGCCTCGAAGGATGATGAGTCGGAGGCGATGGAGGCGTTGCAGCGGGAGTTGGCGGAGCGCGACCGCAGAATAGAGACGCTCCTCTCCAAGAAAGATTCGATAAAGGGATCGGCAGATCCAGTCGCGCTGCAAAAACAATTGGCTGAACGAGATAAGAAGATTGAAGAGCTGTCTTCTCAACTTGAGGCGTTGAAGCGAATCGATCAAGAGATGCGCGAAAAGGTTCGTCCGATCCGTCCCCCGCTGACGACGGTTCCTATCCCGGGCTCAGAAACGACACCCCAATGAAGGCCGGAAAGATAAGGTAATCATGGAGTCAAAAGATATGGAGCGAGAGAACATTCTTGTCATTGATGATGACGAGGGATTGTTGCATTTGCTGAAAATGCGGTTGTCCGCGATGGGATTTTCCGTCACATCCCGTACCACGGGACAAGAGGCGGTTGAAGCAACGAAACAAACGACGTTTGATTTGGCGATTACTGATCTCCGCCTCCGAAATGAAAATGGGTTGGATGTAACCGAAGCGTTGCTGCAAAACCAGCCGGGACTTCCGGTCATCATTTTAACGGCTCATGGCAGTATCCCCAACGCTGTGGAAGCGATGCAGCGCGGGGCGTTCGGGTATCTGACAAAACCGTTTGATGATAAAGAGCTCAAGGAGACGATCGATAAAGCGCTCTCTCAACGGCGGATGAGTCGTGAGATTGATCGACTCAAATCGTTAGTCAAGGAGCTATATGGGCTGGAGAATGTCGTGGCGCGAAGTTCGGCAATGCAACAGCTCTTTCAGCAAATTGGTCAGGTTGCTGAATCAGATGCGACGATCCTGCTCTTTGGGGAGACTGGTACCGGTAAGGAGGTCATGGCGCGCGTCATTCATGCGAACAGTCGCCGCAGCAGAGGTGCGTTCGTGGCGCTTAACTGTGCTGCCATTCCGGAAACACTGTTTGAGAGTGAACTGTTTGGGCACGTGAAGGGTGCCTTTACGAGCGCCCATGGTGCAAAGCGAGGGCTCTTTCAAATGGCCCATGGCGGGACGCTCTTTCTTGATGAAATCGGCGAAATGCCACTCTCAATGCAGGTGAAGTTGTTGCGTGCCGTCCAGGAACGGGAGATCAGAGAGGTTGGATCGGAGACGTCTGTTAAGGTCGATGTGCGCATTCTTGCAGCGACGAATAAAGATCTCAGTGAGGCAGTGAAGAACGGGACGTTCCGTAATGACCTCTACTATAGAATTTCGGTGGTTCCTCTATTCATTCCCCCATTGCGTGAGCGGCGAGATGATATCCCGTTGCTCGCTCAGTACTTCCTTCAGCAGAGCATGAAGCGATCCAATAAGGATATCAAAGGGCTTACGCCTGCTGCGCTTCATCGCTTGATGATCAACCCATGGCCGGGTAATGTGCGTGAGTTGGAAAATGCGATCGAGAAAGCAGTGGTGATGTCGCAGCAAGAAATGTTGACGCCAGATTTGTTTCCGGCAGTCAGTGCGTCGGCTGAGTCACCACTCAAGCCGCTTACAGAGGCGAAGGAAGAGTTTGAACGCACCTACCTGAAGAATGTGCTGCATTTGACGGGTGGCAATATCTCACGTGCAGCTCAATTTGCGGGGCGATATAGGGCCGACTTCTATAAGATGCTTAGGAAGTATGGACTCCATCCGTCGACCACGAAGGGAAGGTCCGACGCAGAGGTTGATGAGCTGGAAGGGGAGGAGCATTTGACGGAAGCAGAACGATAAGCGGTTTAGTCTGTAAGCGATGGACTGGTTTGTTTTTATTTGACTGATGGGGCGGTCTCGATGAAGCCCGCCCCATGCCATGTGCTCTATTAGGCGTCAGTAGACACTCTTGCTCACCTCGTTTGAATACCCACTTTCATTTCCCGCGATATCAAAGGCCGTCACGACAAAGAAGTAAGTTTTCCCGAATTGGAGGCCTGTCGCTTGGTAGCTTGTTACATTGCCACGAAGCATCGTGATGACATTTCCTTGATCATATTTCCCCGAGATTGTTGAACGGTAGACCTTGTATCCCGCGAGATCTGTTTCGCTATTAGCTTTCCATGTCAATGTTGCGGATGAACTCGACGGAGCATTGAGTGTCAGCGTGATCGTTACGGTCTTGATGACGGTTCCACTGGTCACTGTAACTGTCGCCTGGTTCTCCCCCTGAATTGCCTTTGAGGTGTCCACGTTGGCGGTGATGGTTCCATTGGCAGAGCCAGAAGTCTGACTGAGCGAAAGCCATGTGGCGGTCTTTGTTGCCGTCCAGGATCCATTGGACTGCACGGCGATGGTCTTGCTCGCTGGGTTGGCCAACCCTTGAGTTGCCGTAAAGGCAAGGCTATTTGATGAGAGGGTCAAGGAACCAGGTGAGAGCGTCAGCGTCACGCCGACAGTTCTTGTCGTGTTTCCTGCCGTCACGGAAATGGTAGCAGTATTGGTCTGGGTTGAAACATTTCCGAGGTCAACGCTCGTGATAATTGTCCCGTTGCCAGAACCGGAGGTCGTGCTCAGCTTAAGCCAGGCAGCGTTGACGCTGGCCGTCCAGTTGCTATTTGCTGTGACGTTGACAGATTGGTTGGTCGGATTGGAGCCGCCTGACACGCCTGTATAGGTCAGTGATGATGGGCTTAGTGTGATCGATGTCGGCGCCGGCGTTACGCTGAAGGTGACGGGGATTGCAACGGGTTGCGCACCAGGTGCACTGAGCGTGATGGTGCCGGTGTGGGTGCCGACGCCGAGGGAGCCCAGGACGGGGCTGATGGTGACGGTGCCATTACCGGTGCCTGAGCTAGGGCTTAGGGTTAACCAAGATGTACTCGTTGTAGCATTCCAGTTCAATATTCCCCCACCTCGGTTGCTGACGGTCAGCACTTGTGGCGGAGGTGGTGAATTGCCCTGCTGACTACTAAACGAGAAGCCAAGGGAGTTTAGTGCGATAGCAGGTGTTGGAGTGGGTGGTGTGGTAAGCCGTCTCAATGTCGGCATTCGAGACATCAGTCTCGAATTGGGTGTCGGAGATGCTGTGGTGATAGGGGGATCACCGGTTGCCGCAAAGGCACTAGTGGTTGGTACATTCATCGGTTCGAATAGACTAGAAACCATACAGAATCCAATGGGGAACAACAACAATTGCCGAATAGTCTGGCGCATTGATTGGATCCTCCTTACGAGTCAATCGTGAAGCGAACGATTCACGATGAGGCTGGATCTAGAGCAAATCAAGTGCCGTGCTTAACGGGTAAATCGGTTCAGTCGGGTTGCTATGTGTATTTGGAGAATTTTCAGGTATTTGGAGAAAAAGAGCAGGTCATGCTGTGTGCAGCGAATCTAGGTATTGTTCACGGGGAACAGAGAGAGCGCAGTTCTCACGATTGTACAAATAAGAAAATAGTTCATATATCAGTTGTAACAGATTGTTATTATTGATGATTGAATTAAGAGTTAGTAATCATCTTATTCAGATCGTATTGATATATTAAGGCACCTTTTTCTCTAAATAGAGGGCCCAATGTGGAATTAGGGTATGTAAAGGGGGGGGACAGGGGCTGCTACAGAAAGATCTCTATAAGAAGACCATACAATTCTTGACGATCCAGATATCTTCTGCCATTGTTATCACCGTTCCCATCATATTTGACGTCTTGGAGGATGTGAGAAGGATATGAATAAACGGCAAGCACGTTCTATTGCAGTGGTCGGATTGGGTTATGTCGGCCTCCCAATTGCTGTGGCATTCGGAAAAATTGGTCCGGTTATTGGATTTGACATTAACAAGAAGAAAATCGAGGAATTGCAAAAGGGGATTGATCGGACCGGCGAAGTGTCAAAAGAGGATCTTGGTCTTGCTCAGGTCCGATATACTTCGGAGCCAGCCGATCTGAAATCCGCGAACTTCATTATTGTCGCAGTGCCCACACCGATCAACGATGCGTTACAGCCAGATCTGACAGCGTTACAAAAAGCCTCAGAGCTGATTGGGCGAAACCTGTCTTCGGGTGCCATCGTGGTCTACGAGTCAACTGTCTATCCTGGTGCAACAGAGGAAATCTGCTTGCCTATTTTGGAAAAAGTCTCGGGTATGAAGGGTGGGGTTGATTTTAAGTTGGGTTATTCGCCGGAGCGAATCAATCCAGGAGATAAAGAGCATACACTTGCCAAGATTATCAAGGTTGTATCAGCGCAGGATCAAGACGCTCTGGATATCGTAGCTGATACCTATGCGCTCGTTGTTACGGCAGGCATTCATCGAGCATCCGGAATCAAAGTAGCTGAAGCTGCCAAGGTGATCGAAAATACTCAGCGAGATTTGAATATTGCATTGATGAATGAGCTGTCGTTGATTTTTCATCGACTGGGGATCGATACCAAATCAGTTCTCGAGGCTGCAGGGACGAAGTGGAACTTTCTTCGGTTTTCCCCAGGCCTCGTCGGTGGCCATTGTATTGGTGTGGATCCATATTATTTGACCTCAAAAGCGGAATCTGTGGGGTATCATCCAGAAGTCATTCTTGCCGGCCGTCGTATTAACAACGGGATGGGCAAGTTCGTGGCGGAACAGACTATGAAATTGCTCAGTCAGTTATCGCGCCCGGCCAATGAATTGCGTGTAGGGGTGCTTGGTTTGACGTTCAAGGAAAATGTGCCAGACCTTCGCAATAGCAAAGTGCCTGATATTATCCGTGAGCTTCATGAGTACGGCGTGCAGGTGCTGGTCCATGACCCCATTGCTGAAGAGGAAGAAGCGATGGCAGAGTACGGCATTCACCTGGTTGAGTGGGACCAGCTCAAGGATCTTGATGGATTGATCGTGGCTGTCGCGCATAAGCGGTTTTCTGATTTGAGCCTTCAGGAGCTATTGAGACCGCTTCGGAGCCGCAACCAGGGTGTTCTGATCGATGTCAAGAGTATCTTTGATCCGGTTCAAATTCCTCCCTCCCTAAAATATTGGCGATTGTAGGAGCAAACATTGTTTGGTGTGCGATAAGGGAGAACCTGCAAGTAACTACAGTCATGCTTCCATCCGAATGTGAGCGGAGAGTTCACCCAGTTTCCCTTCCTTCAACTTCTGGCCTTTTCCTTTGAGCCCGTTTTGATCCGTAGTATAAGAAATTGATGGAGGGGTGAGGGCACCCTTCGCTTCTACCCATTTCATCCCGTATGAGAGAGGTGTTGTGATTTCTCATCGGAAAACCTGTCCCTATTTTCACCTCGTAGGCACTGTGCTGGGTTTTTGCGTCTTGTGGATTACGGGCTGCTCGTTCTTTGTCTCGCCGGATGTCAAGCGTGGAGATCAGCATCTGGCTTCAGAGCGATGGGAAGAGGCGAGTCTTGCCTACAAGCAAGCATTAAAAGACGATCCGTTCAATGTTGCTCTGCAGGGTAAGTATGCGCTGGCTCGTGAGCGTGCTGCCGCGGGACATGCCGAACGAGGCCGTACCCTGCTCAAAGAGAAGCAGGTTGATCTCGCACTGGAGGAATTCAAGCGCGCGCTTGCGATCGAACCTTCGAACGCCGAATACCAGGCGGGATTTCAGGATACGATTCGTGTGAAAGAGTCCCGGTCTCAGTATCTTGAAGCTGAGCGATTGGCACAACTTGGACGAACTGATGAAGCATTGAGCAGATTTGCACGCGCTGCAGAGCTCGACCCCACATACCAAGAGCCATTAGAGAGCATCAGTCGTCTCACTGAGGAAGAACAAGCTCGTACGAGAGCCGAACGTTCGAGACAGCCTGTCACACTGAAGTTCAAGAATGCCGGTATCAGGGAAGTTTTGGAAGGCGTGGCAAAGGCTGGTGGATTCACCCTGATTTTTGACAAGGATGTTCGGAACGACCCGATTTCAATCTCCGTTCAGGAGACACCGTTCGAAGACGCGTTGCAGCTGATTCTCAATAGTAACAGCTTGTTCTCCAGGCAGGTCTCGCCAACAGTATTGGTGGTTAGCCCAGATACCAAGCAGAAGCAAGAGCAGTATCAAGACCTAATGATTAGAACGTTCTATTTGTCGACGGCTAAAGCTAAGGATATGGTGCTGTTGCTCAAGAGTATGTTGGATTCGAAGCGGATGCACGCAAACGAACAGCTGAATGCCATTGTCATGCGTGATCAACCGGAGAAGTTGGAACTTGCCGAGAAGATTATTTTGGCCAACGACCGATCCGAGCCGGAAGTGCTCTTTGATCTGGAGGTGCTGGAGGTCAATCGAACAAAAGATCAGAAGTATGGACTAAGCTATCCCAAGCAAGCCGGAGCCGGGTTGGTGGCGGCAGGGTTCGCTGGGCCATTGGCGGCTGAGGCGGTGCATATGACGTATCGGCAACTGACCGACCTCGGACCCAGTAATTATCTCTTCAAACTGCCGACCACGATGTTACTGGATTTTTTCAAGCAGCAATCCGACGCCAAGACCCTCGCGTCACCGAAGGTCCGCGTCATGAACAACAAGAAGGCGGAGATTAACATCGGAGATAAACAACCGATTCTTCTTTCAACCACCAATGTGCTGCCTGGACAAGCCACAACCGGAGCCGTTCCGACGACGTCTACAGTCACATCGATAGAATTTCGGGATACGGGTGTCAAGTTGACCGTTGAGCCTTCGATCCGACTGGGTAATGAATTGTCGTTGAAGATGAAAGTCGAAGTTGTTCGAGTTGGAGAGAAAGAGATCCTCCAGGATGCTCCCCGCATTCAGCAATTCAAATTTGGTAACCGTTCAGCAGAAACGACCCTGAGTATGCGTGATGGGGAGACGATAGTTCTCGGAGGGCTTCTGCAAGAAGAAGACAAACGAACAAGAGTCACGGCTCCATGGATCGGAGATTTGCCGCTGATTGGAAATATGCTGAGCTCATTTGAGACAAAACGTGTCACAACCGAAGTGATTCTCACCATTACGCCCCATATTGCTCAACCGACGCTTCTCCCTGGTGGCGGCCATCACGCGTTTTGGTCTGGTACGGAATTTAATTATGCGACTCGCCCCATCTTTCCTGGTTCCGCTAGAAGGCTTTCGACCTTGATGCAAAATGAAGATGGGAAGGCATTCTCTCGCGATGGGATTTTGGATAAGGGGAATGGACAGCCGAATATGGGTCGCTCGTTAGGTCAATCGGCGACGCCTGGTCCTCAAGTGGTGATCAAGCCGGAGGACTCGATTGTTCAATTTGGGAAGGAAGTCACGCTCTCCATCATAGACGGGCAAGTCCGCCCATCTGACGAAAGCGGGTTTAGGCTGGAATACGACCCCAATATTTTGCAGTTCAAGCGATTGGACGATGCAGAGTTGACCAGGAGTGGGGAAATTGGGGGGGAGGGCGGTGAAGGTGACGCAGGTACCATCATGTTCCGTTTGGCTCGTTCAGCTGGACAAGCCAAACGGACCGTGGGGGTCACTTTTCTTGCCAAGGCGCCCGGAGTATCCCCGGTTCGCGTGGAACTATTTGATTCCAGGAGCTCGGTGCAGGCATCACTTGGAGTCGTGGGGGCGGGTGTGGTGCGAGTCCGGTGAGGGAGGATGGTCTCACCCTAGTTGAGATCCTTGTTGCCATGACGATTATTGCGATCCTGGCGTCGGTGGCGATGCCACTGAGTAAGGTCTCGACGAAACGGACTCAGGAAATGGAATTACGTCAACAGCTTCGAACGATTCGAAGCGCCATTGACTCGTTCAAGTTGGAATGGAACCGTGATGGGGATGTGTTGTTGGGACCTGCCTGTGTGAAGAATAGGTTGGTCTGTAAGGAAGTTTCAGGTCAGTATGGTTATCCCAAGACTCTTGAGACCTTGTTGGGAGTAAAACTGACGGGGGAAGAGGCCACAGTTCGAGGTACGACGATGAGACGGTACTTACGGAGCATGCCGATCGATCCATTGACTGGGAAACCGGACTGGCGGTTGCGCTGTTACAAGGATCAAGCCAAGCCAATCAGTTGGTGTGGTGAAGATGTCTATGATGTCATGACACAAAGCGAGGCGGTCGCAATTGATGGCTCCAAATATCAGGATTGGTAGAGTAACCGGATGGAATGCAAATGGCTTCACGCTGGTCGAACTCATGATTGTTGTGTCCATCATCGGCATTCTCGCTACTATCGCAGCTCCGTCCTACCAGTCCTCGTTGATTAAGGCGAGAGAAACGGTATTGCGGCAGGATTTGTTCATGCTACGTGACTTATTGGACCATCATCGTGCGGATCAGGGGAAGTATCCGCCATCGTTAGAGGGGTTGGTGGCGACGGGGTATCTTCGGGCCCTCCCCAAAGACCCGTTTACGAATTCTTCCAGTTCTTGGCAAGAAATCAGCGAGCCAACTGAGGGTGGTATCTTTGACGTGTATTCAGGGTCGGATCTTATTGGGACCAATGGGGTTCCCTATAACAAGTGGTAATTCAGGTATGAACTTCGACGGTCATACATTATCTTGCGTATGCAAGGCTTTCGGATGGAATCAGGTATGGAGAACTTTTGGTCTTGGGCTGATTCTTCTCAACCTTGTAGCTTGTCGTGCGTTTGATCTGCTTGGTGATCCAAAGATGTCGGATCTTCAGCTCACGGCCGATGTGCTCAATGGATCATTGAAAGATGCACAGCGCACGATGGCGGAATTGCGTGCAGAGGTCGAGGTGCGAAACCAGGAATTGGCCGAGGCTCAGGTGGTTCGGGCGCAGCTTGACGGGCGCGTTCGAGAAGCAGAGCGCCGATTGAGCGAGGCTCGACATGTGATTGGTTTGCAACGGGAAGAGTTAGCTGAGTCCAGGGCTGATCGAGAGCGAATCGCACGGACGGGAGCAATACTCCAGAGCCAGCTCAAACAGCTACGAAAGCAACTATCACGGATCGAGAAGCAAGCGGCTGGAAGTGTTGCTCCAACAATCATGGATCTTCCGGTAGAGAAGCAGCTGAGATCAGTGCCGGTAGGCATGAAAGCGGCCGTCTCGTTCAGCGATTCTCCAGACGGCCGTCAAGTCCTCTCACCATTGGATGAGGCGATGTCTGGCCAAAATTCGGTTGACCGAGAAGAGGTTCCAACTCAATCATTGATGCTTGCCACACGATCACAAATCGTGATCAAGCACGGAGATACACTCTGGAGCCTTGCCCAACGATATCATACCTCCGTGCGTCAGCTTATGGCTCTCAATGCGCTCTCCACAGATTATATTCAAGCGGGGCAGAATCTTTGGTTGCCGGAGTCGGTTGCTGATGGATCAGAAGCCGAACGAAGGTAGTCCTGTTTGGGCAATTCGCTGATCGGGGGTGAAGGGCCTGAGCTATGGCAGTATTTGCATACCGAGTCGCACGATCTGACGGATCCATGATCCAAGGCTCTCTGGAAGGAGACGGGGAAGCGGCCGTTCGCGCGAAACTCGAATCACAAGGACTGCTGGTTTTTACGCTCCATCGCCATGGAGCCAACTCACTACCAAACCCACGATCGTGGTCGTTCGGTGGGCTTCCTCTCGGGCAGTTCATGATCTTTAATCAGGAGTTGTTGGCGCTTATAAAGTCCGGGTTGCCGATCTTACGAGTCTGGGACTTGTTGATCGATCGTGCGGCGCATCCAGGATTTCGACAGGTGTTGCGAGAAGTGAAGGAAGATATCAGAAGTGGTGCCTCTGCTTCGGAGGCATTGGCAAAACATACCTCGTATTTCCCAGATCTCTACGTGGCGACCATCAAGGCAGGTGAGCAGTCTGGCAATCTTTCGGAGGTGTTGCAGCGATATGTTGCCTATCTGAAACTGATGATCGGGCTTCGTCAGAAAATGACAAAGGCGATTTCCTATCCGATCTTCCTCATTGTGATCGGCATGGCCGTGATCGGATTCTTGGTGGCCTATGTGATGCCGACGTTTGTTTCCGTCTACGGAGAGACGGGGAAGACCTTGCCATGGGCAACTCAGCTGCTGTTGCAGCTGGTTGTACATGCAGAGGTATGGGGCTTGGCTGCGACGATCGGCCTGGCCGGTGTAATGCTTGGAATTCGCACCTATTATGCCACTTCTGTAGGGCAGCTTACGATTGACCGTTTCATACTGAATCTTCCATTGGTGGGAACGGTAGCGGTTGAGCATAACACCGTGCAGTTCACGAGAACATTGGGGACCATTTTGGCCGGAGGAACCCCGCTTGTAGATGCGTTACAGGGTGCACGGGCAGCCGTCTCAAATCGCTTCATCTCCTCTCGTTTGGCTGGAGCCGTTGAGGAAATTCGAGAGGGAACAACCTTAGCGGATGCCTTGGCGCGCTGTCAGGTACTGCCCAAGCTTGTGATTGAAATGTTGTCGGTCGGTGAAGAGACGGGGGCACTGGAATCCATGCTGAAGGATGTGGCGGAATTTTACGAAGCAGATATTGATACACGGCTCGGCCAGCTTACGACTTGGATGGAGCCGGCGTTGTTACTTGTGATGGGAGTCCTGGTGGGCGGGATTGTGATTGTGATGTATCTTCCTGTTTTTCAGATGGCTGGAACTGTGGGTGGGTAGATAGACCGTAAGAGTGAGGGAGCATCGATGAGGTTTCGGGAGCCTGTGTATGTCGCGTAGCCTAGCGCGGCCCAGCTTGGCAGAGGTCTTGGTCGGTCAGGGTGTGCTTACGAGGCACAAGGTGGAAGAGGTCTTTCTCCGCGTGAAGGGAGTGCCAGCTGCCTTGGGGAAGGCTTTGATCGATGCCGGACTTCTGTCGGAAGACCAGCTCGCTCATGCGCTAGCCAGTCAATACGGGCTGACGTACGATCCATTGACGAACTTTCGGGTCGCTCCTCAGTACTATGAGTCCATCTCGATCAAATGGATGCAGCGCGTTCCTTTTGTGCCTCTGCACGAGCAGGCAGGGGTGCTGACGATTGCCGTCGCGGAACCTCACAACCTGCTTGGACTGGACGAACTGGAACTATTGATAGGAAAACCGTTGGAGCTGGTTGTCAGCTCCAGAAGTGCCATCTTGGCGGCGTTGGAACGCAGTGAGGGGTCGAGTCAAGTACTCCGCGAGTTTGAAGCGGAGTATCGATCGGTCTTGGTTAAAGAAGATGAGCGAGGGGAAGAGATACTCGCGCTGGATCATGCCGGAGAAGACCAAAGTCCGACGGTCAAACTGCTGGACTCAATTCTATTGAACGCCATGCAACGCCGAGCGAGCGATATCCATATTGAGGCGGCGGATCGTGCGACCAATGTCAAATTGCGTGTCGATGGGATTCTGGTTCCGGCCATGGATCCATTGGACATTCGATTGCACGCGCCCCTGGTGTCTCGTCTCAAAGTCATGTCGGAGCTCGATATTGCGGAGCGCCGTGTTCCGCAAGACGGAAGTTTCCGTATGAGGTTGGATCGAAAAACAGTGGATTTCCGCGTGTCCATATTGCCGAGTGTCTTTGGGGAGTCTGTGGTCATCAGAATCCTGGATCGAGATTCCATTGCGACCGGAGTCTCGGACTTGAAGCTTGAGCGGCTTGGCTTCAATCCGGAAGATCTGAAGCGATTTCGAAAATCGATCACGCGCCCGCATGGCATGGTGTTGGTGACCGGGCCGACTGGAAGCGGGAAGACCACAACCTTGTATGCCGCTATCTCGGAAATGAACACGATGGAAGACAAGCTGATCACGATCGAAGATCCGGTCGAATACCAGCTGTCGGGCGTGGTGCAGATTCCGGTGAATGAAAAAAAGGGGCTCACCTTTGCCAGAGGTCTTCGGTCTGTTCTCCGTCATGATCCGGATAAGATTATGGTCGGCGAAATTCGCGATGCTGAAACCGCGCAGATCGCTATTCAGTCCGCCCTAACAGGACACCTAGTGCTTACGACGGTTCATGCGAACAACGTCTTTGATGTCATTGGCCGGTTCGCTTCGATGGGGATTGACGCCTATAATTTTCTGGCCGCTCTCAACTGCGTGCTGGCGCAACGATTGGTTCGAATCCTGTGTCCGTCGTGCCGGACTCCCATGAAAGCCCAGCAGGCTCTGATTGAGGAGTCAGGGTTGGACTATAACCAATACAAGGACACGCTATTTTACGAAGGAACAGGGTGTCCGCAATGTCATGGGACTGGATACCGAGGGAGAAAATGCATCACGGAATTTCTGGATTTGACAGACGAGATCAAGGAGATGATTCACGCGGAGCGCCCCCTCTCGGAAATTAGATATCGAGCGGTCACTGATGGAATGATTACGCTTCGGCAGTCGGCTCTCAAAAAGGTCTTGAACGGCGAGACATCCCTTCGCGAGATCAATCGCGTCACGTTCAGCGAGGAAGGCTAGTGAAATGTGGGATTTGCTCGGGCGTCGTCCGCGACGGTGTTTAAAATTTGGCACTGACTGGCTCGGATGGGCGGAGTGTGAGCGAAGCTGGAGTGGGCGCCTTCACCAGAGATACGGCATGTCTCCCCTTCAAGTAGGAACGATCAAGTCTTCACCCACAGTTGACAATGTGTCACAAGCATCGATATTGGCTCCGCAGATTCGTGCATTAACCGGCGCAGATGAGAAGCGTTGTATCAAGAGAGGAGCCTTCTTGTCAGAACTTCCTCGGCGCATCGCGGTTTTGCTTCCTGATACGGCGGTGCGAACGGCCGTTCTGCATCTCGATCAGGTTCCAACCAGACGTGAGGAGTGCGATGCGTTGATTCGGTGGCGATTGGGGCAAGAACAGATCTTTCCGCTGACTAACGCGAAGGTTGTGTCGCAGGTCTTTAGTGGTCATGGTGAAGGTCCGGAGCATCGGTACACGGTTCTGGCTGTGGCCATTCAGGAGTCGATCCTCAGGCAATACGAATCACTCTGTGAATCAGCTGGACTGACTCCTTCCGAGGTGGGAATCACCAGTTTGCGGCTGGTTGATCTCTGGAAAAGGATTTCACGGGGAACGAGCTGGGTAGGTCAGGACTTGTTGTGGATTACACTATCCGATCGATCGCTGACAATCATGATCTTTCAGCGAGGGCGAATCGCATTTTACCGATGCAAACTGTTGGGCCTGGATGCATCGGAGATAGCGGCCAGTGTCGATTCCCTGAACAGGGTCCTTGACGAATGCCGTGCTTCGCTCGAGATCTGTCAACAGCAGTATCCTTCGATTGACATTCATGATGCGGTGATCTGCGCGGATGGGGAGATAGACTCGTTGCAATCAGAGCTTCAGGAACAACTTCAACTTGTCGCCCAACAGTTCAGTTGGAAGTCGGTCGAGAAGCTTGGATGGGGGGCGAAAGGGAGCCAGCAAGGCATGGCGTCACTGGTCGCAATTGCAGGGGTCTCATAGCATGGCTCTGAAGAGGTCGTGGAGCACATGGCCCGTTGAATTCTTTGGGCAGACGGGATCATGGAATCATGCCGGACGGCAGTTCGAGATCAACCTATCCAGCCGGTATCGCGCGGAGATGGCAACTTATCGGACATGGTTGATCAGTGGATGCATCGGACTTCTCTTGGGTATCACCTGGAATATCTGGCAAGGAGTCTTGATCTATGAGGAGAGCCAGATCATTGAGGGTGAACTGGAGCGAGTTCGTCAACTGGATCATCTGGTGATAGCTGAGGCCAAGAATGAGGGGATTGACCTATCCGAAGGTGCGTTGAAACGATTGTCCTCCGAAGTTGATCTGGCGAATCAGTTGCTCGAAAAGCGGACATTCTCTTGGACCACGTTTTTAACGGAATTGGAGCAAGCGATCCCTCCACGCCTCTCGCTCACGAGTATTCATCTTGATCAGGCTGGCAAGACCGTTCAGCTCACTGGAACTGCGACGAACCTGGAAGAGGTTACGGCTTTTACGGTTGGACTCCAAAATCATGCTACGTTCAAGAATCCGGTGTTGGCTCAGCACCGAGTCGGGTCGAGTGGGATGGTGGAATTTGATGTGACGGTGCAGTACCGGCAACCCGGAGTGTGAAGAGTGAAAGAACGTCTGATTGCTCTATTGCAGAACCCCTTTGCCCCGTTGCTACCGTGGGGTGTCCTGGCAATTGGGCTACTCGTGGTGCTGATTGTCGTGCATGCTGTTGGGCTGGCAAATCTCCAAGTGAAGCGACAACGGGTAGAGACAGAATGGGGAACTATGCGCCAGTCGTTGGTGCATCACCGAGAAGCGAGGAACGCCACCAAGGATCTGATTCAGGTATGGGCGTTGCTTCCCAGTGAGCGAGACTTTAGCCCATTGGCGCTGGGAATTTCGGATGAGGCCAAGCGTGAGGGGGTCGTCCTGCCTGCATTGTCCTACAAGACGGAGCCTACCACTGTCGCCCATACGACCAAAGGGTTGTTACAAGGGTCGATGAGTGGGCGATACGAGGATCTCCGTCGATTCATTCATGACCTGGAGACGGCAGACGAATTGTTGCTCATTGAGGACTTGGAGTTGAATCGAATCGGAGGTCTACAGAGTGCGGTTCTGACTTTCAATATTAAAATTGCAACCTATCTCAGAGCGGAACACGAAAAACGGAACCCGCAGGAGACGACTCACTAGCCATGGATGCAACGAAGAAAGTGATGATGGCAGGTTCGCTGATCCTCGTATGGGCCACGTTGGCAGTTTTGCAGTGGAATTTGCTGGAAGCGCCAGTTCGTGTCCCCTTGACCAATGTCACAGGCCCAGCAACGGGAGGTCGTCAGTTGGATGGAAGAGGGGGAGGGTTGCAGGTCAATCTGAGTCTGCTCAAGGCCACAGAGATGGAACGTGACACCACGTATATGATGCCTCGAAATATTTTCTCAATGACGGCTGTCGAGGGGACACTCCCGGTGAATGCTGACGTGGTTGTGCTCAATCAGGAAGAGACACCTGCAACGGGGATCCTCGTGGATCAGGGGGGGGACACAGAGTCGGGGCCGTTCAGATATTTGGGGTTTTTGCGCATGGGAGAGGGGCCACGGAACAGTCAGTCTGTGGCGGTACTTCGAAAAGATGACGAAGTCTTGGTGCTCAAGGTCGGTGATCGCATTGACGAGCGTCTGGTGCTTAAAAAGATCACCCCTGAGAGCGTGACGGTGCGAGATGCTGGTACACGGACAGAACAAACGGTCGCACTGTCAGACGAGGTGGATGGTCAGGAGTGACATAAAGATGAGGCGTTCTGCAGCATGGCCGAGAGGGACGGAGACAGGATTTTCCTATCTCATGGTTATGATGGCCGTGACCCTCATGGGGCTCTTGATGACCGCCGCCGCGAAGCAGTGGAAGACGATGATCCAACGAGAGCTCGAGATAGATTTGCTGGCCAAAGGCATGGAGATTCAAGCGGCGTTAGCACTGTACTCGACAACGGCAAAGGCAGGACGGGTCACTCCAGGAGAAGTCTATCCACAAACGCTTGCTGAGCTGACACGGGCCCCCAAACCGTTTCTCAGGAAGGTGTATCTTGATCCAGTGGGACATGGCGAATGGGAATTTATACGAGCCCCGACGGGAGGGATCATGGGGGTCCGAAGCAAGAGTAAGCTCAGACCTATCAAGCAGAACAACTTTCCTCAGGTGGTTCGTCATTTCCAGGGCAAACCCACGCACTATGATTGGGTGTTTCAACATCCCAACCCATCTCAGGGAGGGATGCTTGAGGCAACTATACTGTCCGGTGCGGGACCGGGACGGGTCCCCGTTGTGAAGTAGACTCTCATTTAGATGCCGGTAGGACTTCCGATATTGAGCGTTTGAGCATTCTCAGATTCACGAGTCTGGAGTGTTGAGTGCGTTGAAGATTGAGGGGGCATCCTGGGATTTCGACGCATCGTAGGCTTCAGCGGTGCTGACATAAGTGCAATCATGCGGTGTCGAATGTGGCCAAGCCGAAAGTTTCCGCATCCTTTGTGGTGCGTAGTTCATAGTAGAAGGAATATGATATATGCGTGTATTGATAACAGGTGGGGCGGGGTTCTTGGGGAGTCATTTAGCCGAGACGCTCGTTGGTCAAGGGCATCATGTCATCAGTATGGACAATCTGAGCACCGGCAAAGTGGAGAACATTGCCCATTTGATGGGGAATGAGTTGTTTTCGTTCGTGAAGTACAACGTCTGTGATTATATTCATGTCGAGGGCCATCTTGATGCGGTGATGCATTTTGCCTCTCCTGCGAGTCCCCAGGATTATCTCGACATGCCGATTGCGACGATGAAAGTCGGTGGATTGGGAACCCATAAGGCCTTGGGGCTGGCGAAAGCAAAAGGGGCGAGGTTTCTCATCGCAAGCACATCGGAAGTTTATGGGGATCCTCTGGTCAATCCGCAACCTGAGTCCTACTGGGGGAACGTCAATCCTATTAGCCCACGGGGTGTCTATGATGAGGCTAAGCGCTTTGCCGAGGCAATGACCATGGCGTATCATCGCTATCATGGTCTTGATACAAGGATCGTCAGAATTTTTAATACGTTCGGACCAAGGATGCGACCGAACGATGGCCGTGTGGTCTCGAATTTCATCGTACAAGCGATTCAGGGAAAGCCGCTCACGGTGTATGGGGATGGCAATCAAACCAGAAGTTTTTGTTATGTCGATGACCTTGTGCGTGGCATCATTGCCCTGCTCCTTGTGGATTCCGACAAGACGCTTGAGCAGCGAACCGACCGGAAATCGTTCTTCGGCACGCAGGAGGCCGATCATATCGGCAGTGTTCATGACCCGGTCAATATCGGGAATCCGAGAGAACTGACGGTACTGGAGATCGCCAAGGAAATTCTAAAGCTGACGCGCTCGTCGAGTCAGATTTCTCATCATCCCTTGCCGACTGATGATCCAAAAGTGAGACGGCCGGATATTACCCGAGCAAAGATGTTTCTAAAATGGGAGCCTCGGGTTGAGCTCGAGGATGCACTCGTGAAAACCATCCAATACTTTCAAAAGACATTAGAGGGGTTGCTGAAAACCTCCTTGGAATCGCATTCTGCCTCGATTGCTTGAATCAAAGGCTCATGAAGATGAGCTTGCGGGATATAGAGGCCGTCTGATTAAGGCTCCGTGCCCGCATCCTGTTATTCCTATCATCGCTAATGAACGATGCCAGCGTCCAGTTTTAGCATTCAGTTAAGCTGGCAGTCATCAACGGGCTGAAGGTCTTCTCAGGCATCGCACAGTTGTCGAACGCTTGACCTCTTTCTTGTCCTCGCGGTATTGTCTGCATCTTTCTCAATCGTCAGTCACCGGTGCGAACTATGGAAGTACTGGGTCAACCCGTTTCAGCATCAGACAGTGAGCCATCGAAACCATTATCGACGGTGGAGTATGTCGTCGAGCTGGTTTCCAAGGCCAAACGGGCAGCCAGACGACTTGCCGCGCTACCAACGTCGACCAAGAACCAGGCACTTTTGGCCATGGCAGATGCGTTGGAAGCGAAATCGGACGAATTGATCACGGCAAATGAGGGAGACCTTGAGGCCTTTGGGACTACCAAGGACAAGAAGGCCATGGTGGATCGCTTACGGTTGACCGACAAGCGGATCAAGGAGATGGCGGTGGGGATTCGCGAAGTGGCGCAGTTGCCAGATCCTGTGGGGATGATGTCCACCATGTGGACAAGGCCTAACGGGATGCAGGTGGGACGGGTTCGTGTGCCGATCGGGGTCATCGGAATTATTTATGAATCGCGCCCGAATGTGACAGCTGATTCGGCTGCACTTTGTCTCAAATCAGGCAATGTTTGTGTCCTGAGAGGCGGCAGTGAAGCGATTCATTCCAATACGGCCATTGCAGCCATTCTGTCAGACGCATCACAAAAAGCAGGTATTCCGCCGGGCGCGATTACGTTCGTCGATCGTGCCGATCGTGAGATCGTACCGGTCTTGCTCAAACAGGATCAGTCTATCGACTTGATCATTCCCCGTGGCGGCGAATCGTTGATGAAACTCATTGCCGAACATTCAACCATTCCCGTGGTCAAGCATGATGCCGGTGTCTGCCATATCTATGTCGATGCTGCAGCTGATGTTGCCATGGCTGAAGCGATCTGCCTCAATGCAAAGGTGCAGCGCCCATCAACCTGCAACGCCATGGAAACACTGCTGGTCCACCAGTCGATCGCGCGCACGCTCTTGCCGACGCTGGCGGCTGGCCTCCGGGCAGCCCATGTCGAAATCCGAGGGTGTACCAAGACCTGTCAGTTGATCTCGGAGGCTCAACCAGCTAGCGAGAACGATTACGGAAAAGAATTTCTGGATCTCGTGTTAGCTGTGAAAGTCGTCAAGAACATGGATGAAGCCATGGAGCATATCGCGCAGTATGGTTCTCGACATACGGAAGCGATCGTGACGTCGGATTATGGGCGGTCGATGCGATTTCTCAAGGAAGTGGATGCCAGTGCGGTGTTGGTGAATGCCTCCACGCGCCTCAATGACGGATATCAATTCGGTCTCGGAGCCGAGATCGGGATCAGTACGTCACGGATTCACGCACGGGGTCCGATGGGGTTAGAAGAGCTGACCTGCTCAAAGTTCATGGTTCTGGGGAGCGGCCAACTCCGCGAGTGAATGTTCTCGGATCCCATTGCATGTGCCCTGTTTACTCCTGGCCATCTTCGCTTTCAATCCACCCGTACGCTCGCTGAATCTTTCTATAAGATGGGCGGATACGTTGAGACGTTGCCGGCGGGGCACCTTGTATTTTATCGTCCTGATGGCCGACGGTTTCTCGCCACTGATCCCACAGGCCAGCCTCTCCATGAATGCGAATGGGAATCGAATGCGAACGGGGGAGTTTCGCTGACACGTGCACGCGTGCAACTTGATTGGGGATGTTGGGTCGGAATAACCCCTGCCGGTTTAGTGAATGAAACCAAGGTGAATCTTGCCACGAAGCCCAATTGGCAACGAACCACTCCAGAGGATCTTCGTGGTATGGCAGCGAGGGCGTTACGGATGCCGCTCGAAGAGGTAAGGTGGTTTTATCGGGATGAAGATTTTGCCATTGATCCCACCGGGCTGGCGACGATCCGCCAGCGAAAAGATGCCTTGTCTGTGTTAGACGATGGAGGGTTTGAAACCGCGCGTTTTATGTCCTGCATGGGTGCGATGCACTGGGATGAAATTGATTTCCTCCCAGTCGTCGAGCTGTTCAAGTCGCTGTTACCCGGGACAGGCTCTGCGGTGTTGGAACTCATTCGTGCCCTGTATGATGATCAGCAACGAGGGCGTTCGGCGCTCAGGCCGTTACGCTATCGCGGGATCCCGCCCTATCCATCAGAGGCGGCCTTTCGGTTGTTCAGCGCGTTCTTCACGCCCCAATCAGGAGGAGCCGGGGATCCGTTTGTCGATTTCATGAATCCTTCAAAGTCGCAAGTCGTCACCTGGCTGCCCGCCGATCATCCACCGGTCCGTTATTTTGATGGACGTCAGGGGGTATGTATCACGGTGAAAGATGGGGTCGCGCAGAAGGCGATCCTTGCGGCTGATACGGTAGGTTTGGCATACGTCAATCCACTTGGTCGTCGCGTGCTTCCGCTTGATCGCAGCCTGCGAATTGACGGTCAGCAGCTGATTCTTAAGGATCGTGAGCGGGAAATGATCGTCTCTTTACCGACCGGTCTTCATGTTCAGACGGCACCATCGCCCAGGCAACAGATAAGTCCTATTGACTGGCGGACAGTCTTTGTGCCGGAGCTTTCTGGTATTCACCCGCGCGAAGCGTTTGGCGCAGTGCTGTTGTATCCGGACGGCTCTGAGGAGATCAGCGAACTCGCGGCACAACCCTTTGTGGCCGATTATCTGGACGATCTGGGAGAGCAGGATCGCGAGATCGGGCGGATACGATCGTCGGCGGAACGAGTGCTCATTGTGAACGGGGATGCAGTCATTTCCACCTGCGTGCTCTTCGACCGGCCACGAGACTACACGGTGAGCGTTTGCCACATGGCTTATGCTCAGCGTCAGGCACAGCAGCTGTGGACTCAGTGTGCTGAAATCAATCGATGGGACTGGTTGCCACGAATACGCATGGGCGCCGCCGATGTGGTGGAGGACTCGATTGTTCGTCATGGTCCGTTTGATCTCCTGTATCTCTGGTTTTCCTATAACGCATTTGATTCTCTAACGACCATGGCGACAACCCTCGCAAGTGCAAGCCAAGGGCTGAGACGGGGAGGCGATGCATTTGTAGTCGGCCCCGTCGGCGTACAGGCAGTGCTGGCATCGGAACGGTGGCAGGTCTGGTGGAGCGAGTCAGTGGCAGGGCTACCAACGTTCACCATGCATAAGACGATCTTGCCCAACGCCAGGCTGAAAACAGGGCTTACGCTGTTCCATCTGAGGCGGTTATAAGGTCCTCCGAGAAAGTTTTGGCGGCCTAGGTAGCGATCTTAGCGAGAAGCTGTGGCTTGTCGGGGATGAGTCTTGTAGAATTCGGAAGATCTGCCCCCGCACTCGTTTGTGTAACGCTGTGGTGGAGTGAGCATGTGGACAATTGATGGAGGAGGAAAATTATGCCAAGCGTACTGGACAAGGTGATTGAGAGGGAATTGCGAAAAGAATTAAGAGATGCGCTGGTAAGGTTTGAGCAGCAATTGCGACAGTCCGGCGTGAGTGATGACAATATCAAGAACCGGATGCGAGGCGCCAAGCAATTTGTCGCGTTTCTGTATGGGCGATACCTCGGATAATCATAGTTTGGTGGTCTTGGTAGTGGACGAGGTCGGCCGATGAAAAACGTGCAGCCTATCCGGTTAGTGGAGGACCGTGCTCGCTCCAAGAGGTGAAACCGAAATGCCCATCGTGAGAGGGGATATTCGGTTGAACCCTTTGCTTGGCTTAATGTTTCCCTTTGTTTATCGATGCCACGCCAAGCATAGTGAGCCGAAAACAGAATCTTGAGGGAGAAGCCGGACTGGCCCAGTGGAGTTGCCAGGCCTGTGTCGTCGCATCGTGACCGTTAGGTTGCAAACGCCTGATAGCAAGCCGATGCTCAGTCGTGGACAATGCGAAGGTGAAATGAGAACGGGAGCCTGTGAACACGGAAGCGGTACCCCTGTGCTAATCCTCGAAAATATTTGGCCATCGCCCACCTGTCCCCTAAGATGGCTGCATGTCAGCTGTTTCGGAGACGACCGCTTCCCAGCCATCTGATCCAATCCCATCACCGCTTGAGTCGGATGAGTCCGATACAGGGTTGCTCTGTCTCCTGATCCTCGCGCAGTACTATGACCTTCCGGTCAATGGCTCGCAGCTTCGTCACCAGTTTGCCCGGTCTGGACAGAAGCTTTCCGAGACTGAACTGCTCCGTGCTGCCAAGAACCTTGGATTGAAGGCCGGTCTCGTCACGAGTGAGTGGAACAAGCTACAAGAAGCTTCCCTTCCCGCCATGGCCAAGCTTGTGGATGGGGGCTATCTGGTGGTGGCAAAAGTCGAAGATGAGAACGTGCTGGTTCAGAATCCCACAGAAGGCTACTCCCTCGTCCTCTCTCGTAGCCGGTTCGAGCTGATCTGGACGGGCGAGTTAGTGCGTGTGACGAAGCAGGTCACGATCCGTCTTCATGATCTCAAGTTTGATCTGACCTGGGTGATCCCAGGGATCGTGAAGTATCGCAAGGTGTTCGGCGAGGTTTTGATCGCATCGGCGTTCCTCCAATTCGTTGCCTTCCTCACGCCGTTTGTAACGCAAATGGTGATCGATACAATACTTGTGCACAAGAACCTCACGACGCTCTCTCTGCTGGCTGGTGGCATGATCGCGCTGGCGGTCTTCGAAGGAATCCTCGGTGGACTCCGGACCTATCTGTTTGCTCATACCACCAACAGGATGACGGTCACCCTTGGCGCCAGACTCTTTCGCCATCTTTTGGCGCTGCCTCTCGCCTATTTTGACAACCGGCGCGTGGGCAATGCCGTGGCCTTGGTGCACGAGTGGGAGCATCTGCGTCAATTCGTCACGAGCCATTCCATGTTCGTACTGCTGGAGGCTCCCTTTACCGGTATCTTCCTCGCCTGCATGTGGGTCCTGAGCCCCATGCTCACGCTGTTGGTCACGCTCTCGATTCCGATCTACGCGCTGTTGTTCTTCTCCATGACTCCGTCGATACGGGCCTGTCTGCGCGACCTGCTCAATCGAGGAACGGACAATCAGGCATGTGTGGTTGAGGCCGTCAGCGGCATCCACACAGTGAAAGCCGTGGCGAGTGAGCCGTCGTTCTGGCGAAAATGGGAGGCACAGCTGGCCGGTTATGTGCAGGCCAGTGTTCGTGCCACCAGCTTGAGCACGATGGCTCGATATGTCTCGACCGGGGTGTCCCACGTCACCATGGTGGTGGTCCTCTGGGTCGGGTCCTCTCGCGTGGTTGAAGGGCAGTTGAGTATTGGGCAGTTGATCGCCTTCACGCTGTTGTCGGCACACGTGACAGGCCTCATGCTGAGATGGGTCAATCTCTGGCAGGAGTTTCTGCACGCGGGTATTTCGGTCCAGCGACTGGGGGACGTATTAAACCGGCAGCCTGAACCTTCCTATCACCCCAATCGGATCACGATTCCACAAGTTCAGGGGCAGGTCCGGTTCGAAAACGTCACGTTTCGATATCGTCAGGATAGCCAGGCGGCTGTCCGCAGGCTGTCTTTTACGGCGGAGCCTGGTCAGGTTGTCGGGATCGTTGGACGGTCAGGATCAGGCAAAAGTACGATCGCCAAACTGCTTCAGTGCCTGTACAGGCCTGAGCTGGGACGAATCCTACTGGATGGTGTGGATTTGGTGCAGGTTGACCCGGCCTGGCTGCGAAGACGGCTGGGTATCGTGTCGCACGAGAACTTTTTGTTCAATGGTTCGGTTCGGGACAACATCGCAATGACCGATCCTGGTCTGTCGATGGAACAGGTCATTCAGGTGGCAACATTGTCCGGAGCGCACGAGTTTATCGCTGAGCTCAGAGACAGCTATGACACCCAGATCGGCGAGCAAGGTTGTGCGCTTTCGAGTGGGCAACGTCAACAGATTGCGATTGCTCGCGCCATCGCCGCGAATCCTCGCATACTGATATTCGATGAAGCCATGAGCGCCTTGGATGACGCAGCTGAAACAGTTCTTCAACAGCATATGGCTGAGATCGCTCAGGGGCGCACGGTATTCATCATGGCCACTCGGTTGAGCGCGGTCCGTCAAGCCCATCGTATCTACACCATGGACAAAGGGGAGATTATCGAACAGGGCGCATATGCCGAACTGCTCGAACGCGAGAGGGCCTCTTTACAACCCTTGGTATCTCACGTTGGGGTTCAATCATGAGGCAGTCATGGTCTTCGGCCCATTAGGAAGACAGTGGAGCGTCTGGAAAGTGGCCTGGCAGGCTGAATCAGGTCAGCCTCCCAACAGGGCTGTTCCAGAGGGACCAGCCGTAGAGTTTCTTCCAGAGGCCTTGGACATTCAGGAGGCGCCTCCCTCTCCGATCGGCCGAGCGCTGTTGTGGACGATTCTGATCGCATTCGCGACTGGAGCGATATGCACCACACTGGTGAGAATCGACTCAGTCACGATGGCTCACGGAAAGGTGGTTTCGAGTGGAGACGCGATGCCTATTCACCTGTCCGAAACGGGAGTCGTCACTGCGATTCACGTCCAAGAGGGACAAGCGGTGACGCAGGGGAACGTTTTGATTGAACTGGATTCGACCAGGAAGCTCGCGGAAACGGAGCCACAGTCTCACACTCTGGTTTCAGAGTTTCAGCGGCCGGCACAAGCGGAGCATTCCGTGCTCGAAACTAAAGCCGCTTCGCCGGCACAAGAAGCAACGCAAGCGGAACAGAAAGCTGGCTTGCAGCGGGTGCGCTCGCCGATTGATGGGGTGGTGCAACGACTCGCCGTTCAGGCAGTAGGTACGGTGGTGACGCCGGCGCATCCGGTGCTCACGGTTGTGCCGTTGAGCCGCTTAGTGGAGGTTGAGGCGCAGGTCGAGAGTAAAGAAGTGGGTGTCGTCCATAAGGGGCAGCCGGTTGAGATCAAGATTGTCACGTTTCAGTCGGTGTACCACGGGAGTATTCCCGGTCATGTGCTGAGGGGGCCTGATAACAAGACGTTGAACGCACAGGTCGGACTTGTGTCTTCTATCAGAGTTGGTCTGGATCGTTCGACGATTCAAGTTGGAAGTACAGAGGTCAAGCTTCTCCCCGGTATGGCGGTGGCGGCTGAGATCAAGACCGGGCAGCGTCGCATGATCGAGCATCTCGTAGACCCCGTACTCGATTCCGCGAAGGAACGAGTGAGGGACTGGAACACACTCGTTGATGCTGTGCGGGGTTTCCTCACTCGCCGAAATCTGTTGTGAGACTGAGAAACGAACGGGCGAAGGAGGCAGCAGTGAGAAGAAGACGGCAGGCTATGAAGCTGAGCGTTGGTATCCTGTTATTCGGGATGCTGCTGATGGTGGGAGTGACCGGATGGGCAGCTGAGCCGGTGACAGGAATCGGCTCGCTCCTGGTCAATCCAAGCGCCGTGCATCGAAAGGTCGTCAAGCTGGAAGGGGTGGCGAAGAATGTCGTTGTCCATGCCGGAAGTGAACTCGGGACCAAGCAGTCACTCTGCGGGGCTGAATTCCAACTTGAAGACAGCAGTGGAACGATTACTGTGCTGTATCGTTCCCGATGTCAGGTCGGAGCGTTGCGCGCGACGGTGGTGACAGAACGAATGCTGTGTGTGGTGGAAGGGTACATGGAGGCACCGCCGACGATGGTACGAACACCGGACGGGAAGGACCTCGGCGTCCGTATCATGGCCCATACCGTGACCCCGGTACAGTAGGAGAGAGCAGCACAGGCGACGTGGTGATCCCTCAAGCAGCAAGCCAATGCACGGTATCGGACCTTGGATTGTGCATCCTGGTAATGGGACAGATGGCTGGTTGGGTTGATGTGAAAGCGTCCGTGTCCCCGTACATGGTTGCCCGCTGAGCCAAAGTGCTAGGCCTCAAGCCTCTTCCCTTGGGACGTTCATGTAGGCTGTCAGCCACTGGCTAGGCGTGAGTGACTAGGAGGTACGCCAGGCTGATCACCATGGCGTCCGCGCTGCGCATATAGAGAAAGGCAAAGTTGGAATAGGCGGATATTAAGCGACGAAGAGGTCAGAGTTTGACCTCCGGTGGTGCTCTTTGCAGAACGTGGGGTGTTTCGGCCAGCCGTAACAGGGGCAGCGAACTAAGAAACCGCAGGTAATCCTAATCATAGTCTTTCGCCATCAACCTATGTTAAAACGCCGCCAATAACCACAGGCCCACTTCCTCAAGGACACGATGTTCTCTTGGTTCTCCAAAAAGCCCGATCCTATATTTCAGCAAGCCGAAACTTTGGTCAGTGCTGCGAACATACTCGGCATTTCCTCATACACAAAGTTTGCCGATGACCTACCAATCGTAAATAGCATCGAAACTGAACATTGGGATTGGGTCTTCACCATCGCAGGAGTTTTTGTCGCTCTCACTCGTTTGAACGCGATGAATCTTGAAAGTAATACAAAGGAAAAGGTTCTTGAGATCGTCGGGCACAAGCTTGGAGATTGGAAGCCTGATGGTCTTGCAGGTTTTGAGGACTGTAAGACGTTTTTTGACAGAACCTACGACAACCTAGCCAAGATGGATCACTACAGGTCAGATAATCGATTTTTAGCATCGGACTCTCTCGGGGGTTGGATGACATGGAATCTTCTCGGCCATGCTCCTGAATCCGAGGACGAAAGAGGTCTGATTCGCACAACAGGAAGTTTTGTAACCCACTCATTCTTTGGATGGTGGGAAAAAAGTTAGTGGACAGTGATCCAGTTTTGATCTGCATCTGAAATTTACCCCGCTTGATCTTCTGAATCTGCTACCGCGCTGCTACCAGGACAGGACAAACCAGCTCCAGCAGCATCAACCGTGCCGGTATCCTGAGTTGTGGTTTCTTGTGGGGTTAGGTTGTCTGAGGCAGGGCTATCTGAATTTTGTAAACCGCAGGTCAATGGTTCATTCGCACCAACTGCTCGGTTGTTGTTCTCGGTTGGTCTCATGATCTTTCTACAGAACTCCTCAGTTACATTTCGGCGATTCTGATCCCCGGCTTTTGTAGGATGGTGATGTCTATGGGGCGGACCGTATGCTGCCCCGCATGACACATCAGCACGAACCTCTTCCGTGGCGAGCCATTCTACGCGGGGTGATGCTCGTCTCCAGCATGACCTTTCTGGCGGGCATGCTGCTCGCTGCACTCGGGATTACCCCCAAGATTGATCCCGGGATGTACCCGCTGCTTGCCCTGCTGGTGGGAGGGATCAGTGTCGCGGCGGCACTTCGCATGACAGACACCACTCGCCCCGCCTGTCTCATCGCAATGGGCGTAGGCATCTGGCTCTTCAGTGGGATCGCCGTACTTGTGGGTGTGCAGTCACTCGCGGGGTGGTTTCAGAGCAGTCTTTCCATTGCCGCGACAATGCTTCTGGGGCGGCTGTTACTGGGGACCTTGAACGAACTCCCCGTTCAATCGTCCTATGCGCCCATTGTACGGAGCATGACGCAGACACGCCGAACCAGCTAATGCCGTCATCATCCGATTGATATATGACGAAGTACACCAAGCTTTCGAAACCTCAGCGGCCACGGCATACACTCAAAGGCGCTCGGGGATCAGAAAGACCTACAAAGCATCCTCCAGATACCAACCGCATTCCGTGGCTCCCTCTTCTTTCCAAGACCCGAACGGACGCCTAGCAGAATGCTGAAAAAGTCCTCCAGCGGCGTTCTCGCATCACTCAGAGGCTCGACGTACCGAAGCGTACGCCTCGCCCCTTCGCTCGCTGCGGCCTTGCTGGACGGCCTTTTTGAGCATTCTGAGGTGTCAAGTGCCACAGTTCCTTCTATCATCGCGCAACGATGTGCGAAGCAGAAACCGCGTTTTTCAGCAAACTGTCTGAGGGCTCTCAGCCATTCTGGCCTTTAGCACTCGTTAAATAATCGAAGCTGGTTTGGGTGTCGTTTCACTTTCCAGGACCCCGGGAGTCGTCGTGTCTTCTTCGGCTTGCTGGGTGGCCTCGACTCTTTCAACAACTCCTGAACTTCGTTGCATGTGATCTGCTCAAAGTCGCCAAGATCAGTTTCGCGGAGACTCAAGCTCCATTCTGAGACAGGACGATTTCGTTTGCCGGCTGGTCGATTCAGCCAGCGTAGCTGGAAATACCAGTTTCCAGACCAGTCGGTACCGATGGTGTACACGGAGCCAATCAAACCAGCTGAATACCCGAGCCGGGTGATTGTCAGGCGAAGGCAGGTGTCTTTGACGATGTCAGACCGGGTGAGCATGAAAAGTATCCAATGGTTACATGTGTGCCTATCGAAGTCAAGTTGGTATCCGAGGAAGGAAAGTGTTGAGAGAACCGCTTGACCACTCAAGATCCGATGAACTCGTTGCAATGGGTCAGTACAATTAGGAATACTTGTAATATGTATATACGAACTGATGATATGCCATCATTATGCCTTGCACTTTGCCGGTATTGCCCTTAAGATGCTGCCGTTCTCCAGAGCCTGACGGCGTCCTGACGCCATTGCAACACACCGTTATGGGTGTTTCATGCCACAGAGACCTATCAGGCCAGGGGATAGGGAACAGAAACGAAAGAAAAGCCTCCAGCGCCGAGTTTTACAACATCTCAAACACCACGGGCCTAAACACTATACCAATCTCGCTCTTCTGTTTGATCCACAGGGAACAGGAGACACCGGCCTAGCCGTGCAGGCCCTCAAGAAACGGCACTGTGTCAAGATAGGCCAAGACGGAATGGTCCGAATTACTGACGCAGGCTTACGGCTTCTTGAGGAGCAAACCTAGTTACTCCCTGCCACAGAGGCTGAGAATCTTATCTGCCTATAGCTTCAAGGCCTGCAGGCGTTCGAGGTGTCTGTCTGCTCTTTTGATGGGTTGCCGTCCTTCTCGTTGTGATCAATGTCCCATCGTTCCCCCCTCTTTTGACTACTGTCCCGTGTGGTTTGCATTCCTGTAGATTCCGGCAGCTTGGCCTTGGCATGGGGTTATGGACCACGGTTCTTGACAGCACGCCGACGGCCTCCTAGACTCACGGACCTCTTTGATTAGGAACACACATGAAGCAGGTTGCTTCCATGCTGGTGTCACCCTCGCGGTCTGTCCCCATCACAAAGGAGTGTGAGTCTATGCGTGAATCGAATGATACGACCAGTGCGCGCAACGTCAGACTGAAATCTGATGGCCCAATGTTGCTGACGACAGTAGGCAGGTTGGGGACAGTCGTGATTGGTTTTGTGCTGGCATTGGTCACTGGTGTTTCAGCAGGAGTGTTTGCCGAGGAAACTGTCGCAGAACGGTTTAGTAAGGCAATGAAGAAGAAGGCGGATTACTGCAGGACGCACAAAATCGCTCCGGCAAACCGGCGTTGCGACATTCTCAAGCTGAAACCGGCCGATCCACTCGCGACAGAAGAGGGTCGTTTTTCCCACTCGATCAAAATTCCGAACCCCGTTCCTGAGGATAGTGGTTACAAGCCCGGTATGACACCGGAACAATATTTCGACCATCTGTGTAAGACAGAAGCCGGGGAGTTTATCTACAAGACGGTGGAGAACGTGGAAGGGCTCTACATGATGCGACCTAGAGAGTCTGCCCAAAACGATGATTTGTTGCAGCATCTCTATGCAATGGAGGATCCGTATGGATTGGCTGTAGGAGTAAGAGATTCCCCTCAGGACTATTTTGTTCAGCCTGAGACTGGGAAGTACCAGTACGTTGAAATTCCATTGTTACAGAGTCCTAAGGGAGAGGGGAGTTCAAAATATCGGCGGTATTATCGCGATGAGAACGCATATCGAGGAAGTCAATTTCCAACTGCGATCAATGGAAAGTTTGTTCAAGTGCCGTATATCGTTGCCATGGTGGATGTTCCTCAGACCCAAAGCCGATATGGCTATACATGGCGCGGGATCACGCGTCCAAATGATCGGGAACTTGGAATCGCGGGTGGAGAGCTTATCGTGCTTGATGTGCAGACAAATGAGGTGCTTGCAGTCAGGCGGAGTTTTGTTCGAAGCGGTTCTGTTCGAAATAACCTAACTGGGGTTTGGTGGCTTACAGCTGGGAAGTGTTCGAAAGAGTCTTTGAAGATGGACGCTCAGTTTATTAATGAAGTGCTGAAACCGGGACCTAAAATGCAGGAGACGCAATGAGTCAAAGTAATATTTCAGCATGGTTCCAGTTTATTCTTCAGCAGGCGGCTGCGGAGTCCTATCTTGATCAACTCGCTTCGGGCAGACAGTTGAAGGACATCTTGACAGATGGCAACAACGACATCCGTGTGATTCCTTCTGAACTGTTTTTAGGGAAAACACGTTTCACGGACCAACTGACCTCGTATTTCGTTCCTACGCCAAGCTCGTTGCCCCGCTACCAGATTATCGACCACCATGCTAACGACGCGACAGGGTTCTCAGCGACATTGATAAAAGATCTAAGCGATCCGACCGGCAAGACTTACACGCTCTCGTTACGCAGCACAGAGTTTCCCAATCAAATCCAGGGTGGGGACTGGGAGCGGGATGGCCGATCAGGCGCGGATGGGGAGATTTTTGATCATGGCTTTGCCTTTGCCCAACTGGTGAGCCTGGAGCGGTACTACCGCGAGCTTAAGACTGACCCTGCGAAACTCCCACCAGGGGCCATTCTCAATGTGACTGGCTATTCGCTCGGTGGCCACTTGGCCACCGTCTTTACGGAATTGCATGAAACGGAGGTGGCGCAAACCGTTACCTTCAATGGGGCCGGACGCGGTCGGATCGTCGAACAAGGACAGGTGGGGCAGCCTGAGGCACAGAGCATTCGTCGGATGCTGAGTGATCTGGAGGCACGTCTCTTAGTCTTTGACCCAACCGGCAGCCGCTTTCTGAGCGGGGCAGCCGGCAATATCTATGGCGAGGCAGCATACGATCAGGCGCGGGCGGCGATGCAAGCGCAGTTTGTGACATTCGGAACGCTGTCGATCGGGTCGACCGGCTTGGGGGAGGCTCGGAGCGGCGGGGCTTTTGACAAGATCACGCAGCTCGTTGGCAAGGGCCTGACGGGGACAGATGTCTTTTTTGTGGCCAATTCCGGCATCCATGCCCAATCAATCTCGGTCATGATTGAAGGTCAACCGCAGATCGAAGGACTTAATGAGCAGGGACAGCTTCAGTTTGGAAACACACACAGCCTCACACTGCTGATGGATTCCCTTGCTGTGCAAACACTTTTTGAAAGTCTTGATCCCGATCTGATCCAGGCAGATATAGAAGGCCTCCTCCAAGCTGCCTCGAACGCTCGGGCTGACACTTTTGCTGCCACATTCGAAGAGCACGTTGCCGAAGGAGATACGCTTGAGTTGGCATTGGATGCGTTACGGACACTCTTTGTGCCGAATGCGCTCGATAAGACGACTGACTTCAATGACGATACCGGCGGGTTTGGTAACCTCGGCACTCGGACGGAGTTTTACACGCATCTGGCAGAAGTCCAGGCTATCGTCGCCAACCAAACCTTCTCCATCGAACCGCTGGTTCAACACGACAGTCAAGGTCGTGTGGTGCCGCGCCTCATGGCAGCGGAGTTAGTTGCGGAAGCGCAAGGGAATACTGATCAAGGGTTGGCCTATCGCTATGCGCTGCGTGCCCTGAATCCATTTGCAGTGGTTGGGGTTGATTATGTTGGTCTTGGACACGCTGCGAATGGAAAGTTAGCGTTGTACGATCCAGCTACCGGCTTCGGCGAGATGACAGAGCAGTATCTGACAGATCGTGCGACATTTCTTCTTGCAAAGCTGGATCTGACCCTCAATAACCGAACGATCCCTAGTGATTCGCTCAGCTTGACGCACTACGGGGACGCGGCATCGAGATTTGATGTCCCTGCTGGAGTTTCCTCCTTTGCGCGCGAGTATCTCTTTGGCAGCGATCAAGCGGATGCCCTGACCGGCAGTCAGTTCCTGCCCACAGACGACCATCTCTACGGCGGTGTCGGCAGCGATGATCTGCGGGGTTTTGGTGGTGACGACTATCTCCAAGGCGATAGTGGCAATGACCGGTTAGATGGCGGGACGGGAGGCGATACACTTCACGGAGGTCTGGGATTCGACAGCTATGTTTTGACTGCGGATGGAACCGATCGCATTGAGGATGGCGATGATACGGGTGTGATTCAGCTCAATGGCCGACTCCTAATGGGAGGGGTTCGTAAAGAAGGTGACCCTGACAGCACCTATAAAAGCCTCGATGGACAGTGGATCTTCGTACGGAACGGGAGCACGCTCACCCTCAACGGTACAGTCACCATTCAGCATTGGCAGCCGGGTTCGCTGGGAATTGAATTGCGAGATCTCTCGGCCTCCCCAACAGACCCCGGTCTCCCAACTGGCCCCTTTGCTTTCACTGTGATCGGAGGGCCAGAAAATAATGACATCGATCCTCCCGGAGCAGGGCCGAGTGCCCTCTATGGGCATGGAGGCGACGATATTCTGGAGGGCGACCATACGCCACCGCTGGGGGCCTTCGACGATTTGTTGGATGGTGGGGCAGGTAATGACACCTTGATCGCAGGGTTAGGCCACGACTATCTGCTCGGCGGGCCCGGCGACGATTACGCGTATGTGGACGACGGCGATTATTTTTTTGGCGGGGACGATGCCGACATCATGGCGGGCAGTACGTTCATCGTCAATTTCACGAACGCGACGATCAGCTCCGGTACGCATTATGGTGAGGGTGGCGAGGGGAACGATGTGTTGATGGGTGGCTTGGGCATAGATGTGCTGAAAGGTGATGCCGGTGATGACCAGCTGTGGGGGGAGAACCGCCCGACGGGGTGGCTTGGGCGTGTGGCGGATGGCATAGGCGGGTTTATTTCTGTGCCTCAGCAGGAGTTTTTTAGCGCAGCCGGTGCTGCGGATTACCTCGATGGTGGAGCGGGGGACGACTACCTCCGTGGCGATGGCGGCGATGACGTCCTCATTGGCGGGGATGACAACGACCAATTGTGGGGAGACGATCAGCAGGTAGCTGCCGTGCAGGAGGGGGCTGATTGGCTTGATGGTGGGGCTGGAGACGATTTTCTCTGGGGTGGGGGCGGCAATGATCGGCTGATTGGAGGGAATGGTGCCGATACGCTCGTCGGGGATTTTCTCAATGATCCTATCGGTGGCGACGATTGGCTAGATGGAGGGACTGGTAACGACACGTTGATGGGTGGGCGGGGCGATGATGTCCTCTTTGGTGGGGCTGATGCGGATTTCTTGCTGGGGAATGAGGGGCATGATGTGCTGGATGGGGGCAGTGGAGACGACGAACTGCAGGGCGGCAGCGAGGCGGATGTGCTCTGGGGTGGAACCGGGATTGATCGGCTATTTGGTGATGATGGCAATGATCAACTATTCGGGGGCGACGACAATGATTTCCTCTTGGGTGACGCCGGCGCTGATACGTTGGTGGGCGGTGCCGGAGACGACCAGCTCCAGGGTGGTGACGGCGAGGATATCCTGATTGGTGGAGCGGGAACCGACACGCTCATGGGCGGGGCCGGTGCTGATACCTATGTCTTCAATCTGGGCGATGGGGTCGAATCGATTCAGGACACACCGGGTGAGGGCAACAAGATTGTATTCGGGGTAGGAATTTTTGCAGAGGACATCAGTGTCGGCATCGGCTCTCTCGTGATCCGGGTGGGACTGACCGACGACGCGATTCACATTCAAGGGTTCGATCCTGCCACCCCCATGGTGCCGGTGGGAATCGAGACCGTTGAGTTTGCCGACGGAACCAGACTGACCCAGGCGGATCTTGTTGCCAGGGGGTTTGATCTTATCGGCACAGCTGGAAACGATACTTTAAACGGTAGTGAGACCTACAGAACCATCTATGGCCTCGACGGGGATGATTTCTTGACAGGGGGGAACCTCGACAATGTGATCCACGGCGGGCAGGGCCGAGATGTCATGTTTGGCAACGGGGGGAGTGATCAACTCCTCGGTGGAGTCGGCGATGATGTCATACAGGCTGGGGCTGGCAACGATGTCTTGAACGGCGAGGCAGGGAATGATTCGTTAGAAGGTGAGGCCGGTGACGATGTGCTTGATGGTGGTGCCGGA
>JAHBWO010000210.1 GCA_019636945.1 Nitrospira sp.
GTCCAATCCCTTTGGATTGTAGATTCCCCCCGAGACATCGCTGACTGCGATCACGCGCGCGCCCTGTTGCTGCATGATGCGAGCGGTGTGTGCACCGACGTTTCCAAATCCCTGCACGGCTACGGTCGCAGTCTCAATCGGTAGATTGAGATGGCGCAAAGCCTCCAATGTGACATACACGACACCTCTGCCGGTGGCTTCCTCACGGCCAAGACTCCCTCCAATAGAAAGTGGTTTACCGGTCACGACTCCGGGAACCGCATAGCCGACTTGCTGGCTATAAGTATCCATCATCCAGGCCATGATCTGCGCATCGGTGCCGACATCAGGGGCCGGGACATCCTTGTCGGGCCCGATCAGTGGAAAAATTTCCGCAGCATAGCGTCTGGTCAACCGCTGAAGTTCACCCGATGAAAGACTCTTGGGAGCCACCTGCACCCCGCCTTTTGCACCGCCGTAGGGAAGCCCGGCGAGTGCACACTTCCATGTCATCCACATGGCAAGGGCGGCTACTTCGCCAAGACTCACATCCGGATGGTACCGCACGCCTCCTTTCGAAGGCCCTCGCGAGGAATCATGTTGAACACGGTAACCGGTGAAGACCTCGACGCGTCCGTCGTCCATTCGCACTGGGAGACTGACCACGAGAGAGCGTTGGGGGAGTTTTAGTCGCTCACGGAGGTTTGTATCAAGCCCCATGGCCTCCGCTGCTTGATCGAACTGGGCCACCGCTAAACGGAAGGTTGGTGTATCAAGCTCCTGCATAGGCCTCCTTAAGGGCGATCCATCCACGCCTGTAGACCGGTTTATCATTCTGCACAGGTTTCAGAAAGAGAAAACACCTCTGTGAAGGTTTGTGCCAGTACATGCTTGACGGCATCAACTGAGATCGGAGCGTGGCGCAGAGCTGCCATTGATGTGACTAGACAGTCGGCCAGTCCACAGGGGTGGATCCGGTGAAATGGAGTCAGGTCGAGATCGACGTTGATGGCCAAGCCATGCAAGGTGACCCCGCGTTCGATCCGTATTCCGATAAAGGCAATTTTCCGAGGTTCTGGGGTCATCACCCAAACGCCTGGCTTTCCCTCGAGACGACTGCCGGTGATATTCCAGGAACTGAGTAATCGAATCACGACCTCTTCGAACAGTTGGACGAGTTGTTTCGGCCCGGTAGCATGGCGATCAACCTTGAGAATAGGATACGCCACAACTTGCCCAGGACCGTGATACGTCACCGAGCCGCCACGATTCACCCGGTGCAGCTCTGCGCCTGATTGACACAATGCCATTTCATTTCCACCCCAATCAGATCGTCGGGTCCGTCGTCCCAGTGTGTAGACAGGCTGGTGTTCCAGGATGAGTACAGTGTCTGGTTGTAGGCCGAGAAACCGGTCCTCGTGCAGGCGACATTGCAAGTCCCATCCTGCGAGATAGGGGACCGGTGCGGAGAAAACACGAACTACACCTCCCTGCATCTGGCGACCGCTCATCTGCGGGATCATCTCGGGAGTAGCGTGGATAATCACGATGTCGAACTTTCAGAATGCGGACCTTTTAGAAAAACGAATTCACATACATGCCGATGTCGGGCAGTAGCAGAAGGAGCGAGCGTACCGAGCTTCCGCATGGTGGAGTTATTCTGTCATAACTCACCATGCGGAGGGAAGGCAGGTTTGTATCGAGAAGCGAGCTACTCTGAAACCCTTGTGCATTCGAACGTCTATCTAATCGCTGCGAACAGTTCCTTAATCGCTGGGGTTTTCAGTTTCTTCAAGGCTTTCGCTTCAATCTGACGGATGCGTTCCCGTGTGACGGACAGGCTTTGCCCCACCTGCTCGAGGGTACTGGATTCATCATGCCCTATGCCAAATCGTAGCCGGATCACGGTCTGTTCGCGTGGGGTGAGCGTGCTCAAGATATGATCGAGTTGTTCCGTCAGCTCACTCCGGTGGACATTGGCGTCCGGTGGGACGGCTTGGTGATCTGGAATCACGTCGCCAAAATGGGTATCCCCATCACCGATCGGAGTTTCCAGAGCCACTGGCTCTTGGAAGGCCTGGACGGTCTCGCGAAGTCGTTCAGGTCGCATACGCAGCACTTGAGCGACCTCTTCCAACCGGGCCGGTCGCCCTAATTGCTGGCACAGTCTCCGCATCACTCGAAGAATACGGTGCGAGGCTTCGGTTTGATGAACCGGAACGCGGATCGTTCGAGACTGGTCGGCAAGCGACCGCGTAATGCCTTGACGAATCCACCAGGTCGCGTACGTGCTGAACTTGAACCCTTTTCGATACTGGTAGCGTTCCGCCGCCTTCATCAGCCCGATGTTGCCTTCTTGTACGAGATCCAGCAGACTCAACCCCCGACCAGTGTAATGCTTCGCAACATCGACGACCAATCGAAGATTGTACCGCACTAGTTCATCCTTGCCCTGCTCCAATATCACGCGGGCGGCGCGTATTTCGCCCAGCACTGTCTCCAGTGGTTTCGTAAGGGAAGCCGGGGGGAGAAGCTCGGGATTAGGCGGATGGAGCACGGTATCCAAAGCCTTCTCCGCACTGTCCAACGCGGTGGCAGATAGGCCACTTAGTCGTCGAACCGATTGGAGTAGCGTTGCACTCTCTGCACAAGCAGGGGTTCGGCGAGCCTTGAGTAACGTTCTCGTGGCTTGCCGTAAAGCGGCCCGAATGCGTCTGGTTCCCTGGTCCACCCGCTTGGCAATCAAGATTTCTTCTTCGCGCGATAGGAGTCCCCGCTCACCGAATGAACGGAAGTATAACGATTCTAGGAGAAATGGACTGGCCGCCTGACTCGTTCGCATGGCCGGTCTGGATTTTCCCTTCGAGCGGGACCCCGCACCTGCGCTGCGACCAATTCGGCCTAGCATTCCGCTTGCCCTGGCGTCATCGGCATCGACATCGGATACAAACTTCTGTTGCACGTCTATCTCTTCTTCGACCCGCAATTCTTCTTTCATGGCGCCACCCTTCCTAGGAGGTTAAACATCCTCTTCTCTTTCACTCGTTGGAGCTCGGTTCAGCCGAAAAGATTCATCCAGATCAGGCCGTATGCAGTGGTTCAAAGAAGCAAAAGAGATGCTGGCTGGAAGATGAGAAATGAAGAAGGGGATCAGCCCGATAAATCGAAAAGATTAACGTGAGTTAATGAGAACAATTGGAGGGCACTGTCGCATGAATGCGGCATCTATGTGGAATTCGCATCAGCTCTTGACCGAAACGCCACACTATTTCGATAAGAGACCCTTAATGAAAGGAGCAAGCGTATCGATGGGAATGGGAAAGATTGTGGTGGAATTCTTCTCAGCGGCGATTTCCACCAGCGTTTGTAGATACCGGAGTTGAAGGGCGGCTGGGTTCTGGCTGATCACGTTGGCGGCCTCAGCCAGTTTCTGTGCGGCTTGAAACTCTCCTTCTGCATGGATGATTTTGGCACGGCGTTCCCGTTCGGCCTCGGCCTGTCGAGCGATGGCCCGTTGCATGTCTTGCGGAATATCGACATTCTTCACTTCAACGGCCGTGACCTTCACGCCCCAAGGTTCGGTCTGTTGATCGATGATGCGTTGCAGTTCGGCGTTGATGTCGTCACGCTTCGACAGCAAGTCATCGAATTGGCTCTGCCCGAGCACGCTGCGCAAGGTGGTCTGGGCCACCTGAGAGGTAGAGTAGAGATAGTCCTGAACGGCCAGGACGGCGCGTTGTGGGTCCACGACTCTGAGAAAAATGACGGCATTCACCTTCACGGAGATGTTGTCTCGTGTGATCACATCCTGCGAAGGAACTTCCATGGTGACGGTTTGGAGATTGACCCGTACCATTTGCTGCAGCCCCGGAATCACCAGCCGGATTCCCGGGCCCTTGACTGTGTGGAACTTACCGAGAACAAACACGACGAGCCGTTCATACTCCATGACGCGTTTAAAGCTGGCATAAAGCAAGAGGCCGAGTAAGACAAACGGGATCAGTAATGACATAACAGCTCCTTGTTTCCGGGCGGGTCATTGATGAGGCGGGGTTACGATCACGGTCAATCCTTCGAGCGACACCACCTCCGCAGTCTCCCCTTGTCGAATCGGACGTTGACTGATCGCGTCCCAAATTTCACCGTGGATCGTGATTTGGCCACGTGGGTTCAAGTCTGTCTTGGCAACGGCGAGCACGCCGATCATGCCCTCTGCTCCGGTGACCGGTTTGCCGCGACCACTCTTCACGGCCATCCATGCAACGACACCGACCAAGCCACCGGCGGCCAGGACCGTCGGCAATAGGAAAGATAGAGACACCTGGAGGTAGGGCGCATCACTCTTGATAAGCAAGAGACCGCCCAAGGTCATCGCGGCCAAACCACCCAGCGCAAGGAGTCCATAGCTGGTGACTGAGATCTCGAGCAACAAGAATATTGCGCCGAGGATGACCAGGAGTGCCCCCGCATAGTTCACGGGAAGCGACTGGAGCGAATAAAAAGCTAGAATCAAACTGATAGCGCCGATGATCCCAGGCAGGATCGCTCCGGGACTATAGAGTTCGGCCATGATTCCGATCGTCCCGATCGACATCAGCAGATAGGCGATGTTTGGGTCGCTCAGGATTTTGAGCAATTCGAGGCGCGTCCCCAGGGGAAAATCGTGAAGCGTGGTAGTCTCAGTCGCAAGCGTGATCGAGCTGTTGAGAAGACTGACTTTTCTGCCATTTAATTGTTTCAACAGCGCGGGAATGTTCTCAGCCACGATGTCGATGATCTTAAGCCTGAAGGCTTCTTGTTCTGTGGCGGACACGCTTTTCCGAACTGCCTCTTCGGCCCATGAGATATTGCGTCCACGCTGGTCCGCGAGGCTCTTGATATAGGCCACGGCGTCGTTCTCGACCTTTTCCTTCATCGTACTGTCCATCTCACCGCCACCCATGGCGACGGGGTGGGCGGCTCCGATGTTGGTTCCGGGGGCCATCGCGGCGACATGGGCGGCCATCGTGAGAAAGACACCGGCAGAGGCGGCGCGGCCTCCTGAAGGAGCGACGTAGACGATGACGGGAGTGGTGGATGCGGTCATATCTTTGATCATCAAGCGCATGGAGGTGTCTAGCCCTCCGGGCGTGTCCAGTTTCAAGATGAGGGCGTGGGCACCCGAGGTCTGAGCGAATGTGAGCGCATCGTGCAGATACTCCGCCGCGACGGGGTTAATGACTCCTTCATAGGTTGCTACCACGATCTCAGAGCTATGCGCGGGACTTAGGAAAAGAATCGGACAGAGGGCCACATAGAGACTCACAATCGCTGTTGTGAGGCGAGGCCAACGGGAACAGCTCTTGTGCCGAATCCGAAGAGGCATTGTTTGAAGTATCTTAAGGATAAGAAGATCTTACGAGCCCCTCACTACCCTGTCAAGGAAGAGCCCTTGGTTGCAAACCGAGGAGGGAACCTCCTAGAATGCGCGCCATGTCTCAGCTTGCCAACGGCGACCGCATCCACCTCGTCGATCAAAAAAAGCGTCAGTATGCCCTCACGCTGAAGGCGGGAGAAACCTATCAATTCAGTGGGCAGAAGATCGCCCATGACGCGCTCATCGGTCGTCCTGACGGGTCCATCGTGACGCTCTCAGGCGGAAAGAGGATGATGGCGCTCAAACCGACCTTTGGCGACTATGTACTCAAAATG
>JAHBWO010000211.1 GCA_019636945.1 Nitrospira sp.
CTCGTAATACCAGGATCCTTGATTGGTATAACGCTTCCAGGCGTCACGGCTCAGTCCGTGGAGACTCATTCGCCGCATGCGATCGGCGCATTCCGGGTCGTCGGTCGTAACCATGCCGCCTTCGCCCGTCGTGATATTTTTCGTGGCGTAAAACGAGAAACAGGTGCAGTCGCCGATGCTCCCGATCGCCTTGCCTTTATAGGAAGCCGGAAAAGCATGGGCGGCGTCTTCGATGATTCGAAGATTATGGCGACGCCCGACCTCGAGGATACGGGTCATGTCACAGGGCTGACCGGCGAAATGAACCGGAATCACCGCCTTGGTTCGTGGTGTAATGGCCCGTTCGAGAAGATCAGGATTCATGTTCAAGGTGTCCGGAAGACAATCGATGAGGACCGGTTTGGCCTTGAAGTACGTGACGACCTCAGCCGTGGCCGCAAAGGTCATCGTGGGTACGAGCACTTCGTCCCCTTCGACAAGCCCGATAGCCTCCAGCGCCAGATGCAGGGCTGCCGTACAGGAATTCAATGCGACAGCATAGCGGGCTCCAACCTTGGCAGCGAACTCCTGTTCGAACTGCCTGGCCTTGGCGCCGGTGGTAAGCCAGCCGGACCGCATGACGTTGACGACGGCTTCGATATCCTCATCGTCAATTTCCGGAACATGAAACGGAAGATAAGCGGCCATAGTACATTCCTCTCAAACAGCGGAAATCATATAGAGCGAACGCAAAACCCAGAGGCTCACCCGACTCTTGCCCCCGGGAGGCAGATGCTACGAATGTGACGAGTGATGAATCAGAAGGACCCGGAAAGGAACCACACCGACAGACGTGCGAGGAACAACCCGCCAACCCCGATAACGGAGGCGAACATGGCCGTGCGAGCATCAAATCGGTCGGAAGCTTCAGGGGGAATTACAGGGGCGGCGTCAGGCCGCTGCTTCCACTTGAGCCCGAGCCAGAACAGACAGGGCATAGTCAAACCGTAGATCGTATAACTGAACAGACGATGGTCGGCACCACTTGCAATACCGACGTGATTCCCGAGAATGATCCCATAGGCGCGAATACCGTTGGCGATCATCAGTGCACCGGCACAACAGGTCAAAAATAGAAGGCGCCGAGCCGGCTGTCGATAGGTCAATACGGCAAAGGCATAGGCGAGGGAAAGTCCCGGAAGCAAATATCGCAACCCTCCACAATCAGGTGCGACTTCCCAGACGGCCGGGCCAACCGTGATGAAGCGGCCTTGATAGACATAGGAGATACCCGACAGATCCAGTCCGCGGAGAATAAGCCATGCGGTAATGTCTTGAAGCCAGGGTTCGAGGGACGTGCCGACGGGAAGAAGAAACACGAGGAACCCGAGTGGCCAGGCGAGCCTTCTGACAATCTCCGTTCCAAAGATGGTCCAAACGAGACCAGGGAGGAATGCCACAACGGCTGCCTGCTGAAGCCACAGCACATTTGCCAGTCGTGCTCCGGCCCAGACAGTCGCCATCACCAAGAGCGCCAAGACTCCCATGGCACTGGGAGCAGGCATCAGTGAGAGAACCTCGTGACGGAACGACCAGACAAGATACCCCACAACCGGCAAGACCAGAAATCCGTGAGCGAAGGTTCGTGAACTACCCCATACGTCAACCATGGACTGAATGGTCGGCCAAAAGATAACCGCAATACAGAGCGCAGCCGACAAGAAGATCATACTCGTCGTCTGCAATTCACCCCCGACAGCGGCCGCAGTCGAGGCCGAACCGGGCAACATTCGATCCACTGGTTTCATAGCTATACGCCGAGGATAGTGGCGAATAATCGGCTCTCAAAGAGAGAGCCTTTGCCTGCCATCCCGCTTGCAATGTAGATCAGGCGCTTGCTCGCATCAGATCGTGCGAAGTCTGGTTTCCTGTACAGTCGGAATCGTCGAGGAAGGTTGCTGGAGCGAGGCGCTCAGAGACCGGGAGTTACAAGACGAACAGAGAGACGGTAGCCACTCGCGCAAAGCTTCGCACGAGTGGCTCCGCTCCTAAACGAAACCGCTACTCTTCCACCCGCCTCGCCCGCCAGACGACAAAGGCCGCAAAGCCTAGGCCAAAGGCCAGCAGGGTTTCCGGACCGGGGACGCTGCCACCGGTTCCCGGGGTCGGATTCCATCCGCTGATGATACCGATAATGACGTTGTACCAATCTCCCATGTGTCCCATAACCATTCATACCCCCTTTCATTAGGATAATGACTGTAAGCGCCCAGAAACGTTGTCTACCACCGAACGTCTCATCGGCAGGATGTCCGCAATTCTTTTTCCCAATGTAATTGCCATGGGCGTTCGTGGATCCGATTGAGCGCGTCGCATTTTCTCGCTTTGGCGTGCTGACGTCAAGCCAATTTACAGGGCAACTACTTAGTTGAAGTACTCCACACACATGACCGGAAGGCCCACCCAAATCAGATACGAACCTCAGCCCACTGAAGCAGGAATCGAACCCGTCGCTACTGGAGAATGATCGGTGGGTTTGTTGCCCGGAACACGATCCGTCTGACTGGACGCACGGCCTTGCCGACTATTCTTCTTCACCCATTGGACACGGGCCGAACGGGTGGATAGCCCCTCCCGCTGCCACACGTAACGAACCATTCCAGGTGTCACGGAGATTCCGTCGCGCTGAATCTGTCCGGCGAGCCGAATGTAACTTACGGTCGGATTATCTCGTGTTTTCGAGAGGATAAGCTTTTCCACTGCAGCAGGAGTGCGATTCGGCATCGTAGGCTTCCGACGGACACGCGGTGCCAGTCCTTCGTGACCATACGCCTCGTAGGCCTTCTTCATGGCATAGAAGTGTGAGCGGCTGACACCGGCCAACCTGCAGGCTTTGACGACATTCTTCAATTCGTCCGCCAGCGTAAGGATGGCAAGCCTGGCTCTGATCAATTCTCGTCCACTTGTCATACTCTTCACACACCCGCGCGTCTCGCTGCCTGCGCATGATATTCCAAAAGCCTTGAGCGCCTGACACCTCATCTGCGAACCGAAGAACCTGTCCAGAGATCCCTGACTAGGGACTTAGTATCGGGCGGCCGAGCACGCATAAAATATGCAATACCACCATTCTTGTGCTCTACGCGAGGAAATTATCGGCCGGCCATGGATCTATTCAAGACTGTGTTTGAGGAACTCACGCAATATCCAGCAATAATATAACAACTTATATTATTGCTGGCGTATCAACGAGCGCTCAGGTGCAAGACGGCATCCCCGGAGAATGGTGCGACAAATCTCTTCTTCGCTCCGCCTGATATCGTTCCACCAGAGACGGTCACTCCCGAGGACACGCTGAACCATTCCACGCTCAACTCGCGGGAGACGACTGACAGATCCACCGCGACGGAACAACAGAGATACGAGTTGATCCAAGATTCAATCCCATACGGCAGAAATTCTATCCACGGACCCAACCAATGGGATCCGAAAGGTAAGTACACCAGATATTCACGCTGGGGATCAGCAAGACAGAATGTGGTTGAACATAGTTCGTTGTGCGGAACCATTGCGGCCAAATTGATCCGTCTCGCGAAATATCGAGTGTAGCTCATAGCTGTACGAGCCGCCTCCGCACCGGCCGGATCCTCCTGTGTATGGACAAGGAAATGAAGCGGATCCATATAAATGGGATTGAGCCCCCGCAGAAAACTTTTCCACACCCAACTGAAATCGCCTCCTGTCCCGAACAGATGATCTGTGTCCGTCACGACCACTTTCCCATGGTGTGCGGTAGGCGGATTGACCGCATAGCCGCCGTCAGGATTCGGCGAAATCCAATCGGCCGGACTGTCGTAGAGCACCTGGTTATTGCCATTGGGCCACTGAACGGTCATGCCAACCGGGTGCTGTTTTGCCTTTTCTCGCTCGGACTGGTGGATATACTCGATGAAGTGATATTGCCAGGCCGCGTTTTCAGCTGTAGCTTTGTCTTCGTTGACGATTTCATAGAGAACATTATCGAGATCGTTCAACGTATCAATGACTTTCTCGACATAGGCTTCCTGCAATCTCGTAATCGACGGGACACGCAACGTATGAACCACCTTTTGCGCATCTCCACTGGCATCGCCATTGATGCCGTTAATGTTATTGGCTTCATTAAATGGGTGAAGAGGCCATGGATTGCCATGACCATTGTCATACAATCCCCATCCATTGAATAACATCACGGACACATAGATTCCCTTGTCCTGAGCTGCCATCACCCGGGCGCGTAAGCGATCGAAGTAGCCCTGATTGAGCTGCCTGAGGTCAAATCGAAGTTTGCCGTCAGAGCCTGTACCCGGCCCGGTGCGCACGTACGGTAACGGCTCAGCGTACTTGAGGTTGCCACCGCCCTCATACACCCACATCCGCATGAAATTGTGCTTTTGGGACGCCAAATACTCCAAGTACCCTGAGTAGTCGAAGATATCCAGAGGAGCGCCGATTTGCGCGGAATCCTGAAGACTGTCCCAATGGTGAGAGCCGGTAAGATAGACAACTCGCCCGCTCGTGTCGCCAAAGTATCGCGAATTCTCAGGGTGGACGGTGAGCGGTCCACTGGCTTGGGGGATCAACAGCGTACTGTTCATCACATCACGTCCACTCACAAATTGTGTCTGTGAAGAATCAAATTGGAAGGTGAATAAGAGAGACACCACAATGATCAGAACGAAAAGACAGACTCCTATCGGCCCCGCTAGCAATCGTTTAGGCCAGAGAGCAACACGAGTCTTCGATGCACTTCCGTCCGTGGACACTTGCCGAAGAAGTTGCAACACCTGACGCTTCGAATGGTGCGGTGATCCAGACAGCATGACTGCTCCCGGTATATCAGTGACTGCACGGCGTTCGGACGATCCCGAATCTCGCACCAGCAGGACGTTAATGGGCGAGCCCTTCCAACACCGACTCCGCCACATAGTGCTGCTGGTCTGGGTTGAGTTCCGGGTAGATTGGCAGAGCAACGAGTTCCCGGCAGGCGCGTTCAGCTTCCGGGAAGTCTCCAGCTCGATGCCCCAATGAGACGAGGCATTCCTGGAGGTGCAAGGGAACCGGATAGTAAATTTCAGTGCCGACGCCCTTCTCTTTGAGATAGTCGCGTAGGGCATCTCTCTTGGGAACTGCGATCACAAACTGATTGTAAATATGATAGTGGGCGACGCCATTTTGTTTGTAAGTTGCGTGTGGCAAGCGAACCCCGAACGCGGCCTCTACTCCTGATTGCCGGAACAGTGATTCATAGAGCTCCGCATGTTGCTGCCGAAGTTTTGTCCAACGATCCAGATATGGCAGCTTGACGCTGAGTACCGCGGCTTGCAGCGTGTCGAGCCGGAAGTTTCCGCCGATGACGCGATGATAGTACTTTGGTTTACCACCCTGAACACGCAATACTTGCAGCCGTTCAGCCAGTTGTTCATCGTTCGTGACAATCATCCCGCCATCACCCAGTCCACCCAGGTTTTTGCTGGGGAAGAAGGAAAAACAACCCATTGTCCCCATGC
>JAHBWO010000212.1 GCA_019636945.1 Nitrospira sp.
AGCCGTCGTGGCGCATCGCGACTCCGACGTCCTGATCTTGGAGTCTCCGGCCAGAGCGGCGAGTCGCAAGAAGCTGGTCCGTATGGTCAGCAAGCTACGCCGCGCCACCCGCGAACTGGGCGTCACCCCCGAACAGATTGCCGCTGAGGTTGCAGCGGTTCGGCGCGAGCGTGCGCGTCGTTCTTGATACCAATATTTTCGTGTCCGGCCTGTTGTCCGCCGCAGGGCCTCCTGCACGGATCATCCAGGCCGTCTTACAGCGCCGCCTTATCCCCGTCATGAGCCCCGAGACCTTCGCGGAACTGGAAGCGGTTCTGCGGCGCCCCAGACTCCAACGCGCGTTTACCCGAGCCGGGGTGAATATCACGAGCTTTCTGGAAACCATCCAAGCCGAAGTGCAGTTCGTTGATCCCCATCCCACCAACACTCCGTTGCGTGATGAGCAGGATCGACCCTTCCTCGATCTCATGGCCACTACGTCCCCGCCCCAATACTTCGTCACCGGGGATAAGGATTTTGAAGCCACACACTACAGCGGTGTACCAGTCATTTCAGCCGCCGAGTTTGCCCGCCTGCTCACACACCGATAGTCGATCCCTACCCCGCAATCCACACCTCCAAGCAACAGACAGCATCGATGTGTTCGCGACGTGGTAAGGCTCCGCAGGCGAGAGAACGAGCACAAGCGCGGTCGATCAGGACGTTGTCCGGCAGGAAGGGTTCGGAATCAAGGCTTTCAGAGGATTCAGTAACAAACCGGCCTCGAACGGCTCAGGAAAATGTGAACCGACGATCAATGAGTTCTGGTCAGAAAAAGGAACTCGTAATCTGGTGGAAGATTGGCATCATCTGACCGGCGGGATTGTCTAGTAAGCCTCTCATAGCCAATTTAAGTTTAACGACAGTCGGAGATTTCAAGTCTCCATTCCAAGGGATTTCCAATCGTCATTTATCCCCCCCATTGCCCCTCCCACATGTTCACCTTCATAAACAATGGCCGCACACCAGGTACACTTATCTTCGCTCGAAGGCAGGAGTGGTGACAATATGGATCTGAGCAGGCATGTAACGGCTTGAATATTTTGCTCGTTATTTTGGTGATCCATAACCTGGACGCTGACAAACAACTGAGTAGCGTCCTCTTGAAACTCCCAATAGAGCGAGATCCAGTACCTCTTATCGTGATTGAGCTTTTCAAGAAGTCCGATTACTTCATCAGCAAGTTCGTCGGATATCACTGAATCTGACTTTGACATCGTGTTTCGTTTACTCCACGAGGTGCAATGCTGTCGAGCGCACACCTACAAGCCAAAAATTGCCTCAAAAAGATGTCTGACCCACTCTCCGAAACTCTTAAACTTCGGTTCACCACGCGTCAGTTTTGCGGTAAATAGCCACGTCGCATAAAGTACGATTCCCAGCGCTACGATTAACTCTACAATTAGGATTGCGACATCCATCAAGCTAAGGTGCAGCCCAGGTCTTAATACGGGGGAATATCATCGTCCGGATACCAGGTACATCCAGCACGATGGATTCCAGCGGCAGTTTTTTCATCTACTTCATAGATCTCAGTAATAGTGTACTGCGGAATGTCTTCTGGCTTGTTCTGAAGGATCGGACGTAACTCCTCTTTGAGTCTTTCTAGAGCAACCGCCGCGGCCTGATCCGCATCCGGAGCTTCGGTCACTCTGGTGGTCACGAATCCTAACCTTCTGCATGTTCCATCGAGATTGGCCCAACAATTTGTCCCATCTATAAGCACCCTATAGAGTCTCTCCAAATTCGACCTGGATGGGAACACCGGTAACTACCCCTTTACTTCGTATTGATCGCAAATCGGAATGACCATGTCATCATCTCGCTCAGTCGTCTCGATTACCTCTGAATTGGTCACACTGGTACGGGTTTCAATGCGTCATACTCCCCAGTCCACCCTGCTCTGATCCTATCCTAGAACGCGCGGAATGCCTTCCAAACTTTTTTTTCGCGCACGGCCAAAAACCAGTCGATTTTTGGTTGCTGCATGTTCCGGCTCAGGACGATGCGCGCAATTGCCGCCACCAGCGCAGCAACGCGCACATACGCATGCTTATGCTCACTTCCTTTCGAGTCTTAGCTGCGTGAGAATCTGTCCTCTTCTGTCCCCTCGTGACCCCTAGCGGCCCTTTCTGGGGCCTTTGCTTCGGTACGGTGATTCGCCTAGGGTGAGACGAACGGGTATAGGGCTCACAAGAAGGGATACATGTCCGATTTGGAGCGCGTCACACAGCAACATCGTTGTCCGTGGCCGGGGGATGAAGCCGGTCCGCGCCGCATGCCGATAGGCTGCGGGGCGGACCGGAATGGCCCCCGTCTTGGTAACACGGGGGCGCTACCCACAGCGCTCCGTACAGGAGTTCGATAGATTCCATGGATTCGAGCTTCACCCTCACGATTGATTGGCTGGCCTTCACGGTCTTAGCCAGTAACCCTCAAGAGACCATGAAGGTGTTGGGCGGAGACTGGAGCAAAGCGAAGGGTGGCTTCCGAGGCTATCCCTTGTCCTGGATGCGGGCAGACGGCCTGCGCGGGGTCGGCAAATTAGGCACGAACGCGCCACGTCGCCCGAATGAAATCCATGTGGATCTGTCGGGCGGCCTCGCGTCCGCCCTGACACTGGATCAAATCCGAGGGCTCCTGCGATGGGTGCATAAGCAGCAAGGGCATGTGACGCGAATCGACTGCGCCCTGGATGACCGAGCGAGAACGGTGCCGGTGGCGACCATCCGAGAAGCGGTCTCGGCTGGCCAATGTGTCACAAGGGCTGCCCAGGTCCGGCATATCGTCTCCAACCTCACGCACGGGACCGGCGCGACGACGGGCGAGACGATGTATTTCGGCAGTCCGCAGAGTCAGACCTTATTGCGCATTTACGACAAACGACTCGAACTCCAGAGCAAAGGACAAGAGAACTGGCAGGAGTACGGGACTCGGTGGGAATTAGAGCTCAAAAAGGACCGCGCCGAACAGTGTGCGAGAGCGTTAGCAACTTTGGAGGAGGCCGATTGGAAGGAGTTGGTGATTGGCTTACTCCGGTCTTATGTGGATTTCCGGCAGATTCCAAAGGATGCCGAGGATGAAGAACGCTACCGAGCTCCAGTGTTGGAGTGGTACGCCCTCCTGACGGAGGGATTTCAGAAGGGGCGATTGGCCCAGGAGCAGCAGGTGCAGACCCTGCAAAACGTGAAACGATGGGTGAGTGACACCCTGACGCCGATGTTGGCGGTGATTTGTGCCACCCCTGGAGGGGAAGAATGGCTACTACAGGAAATTGTCAGGGGCATTGCTCGGTGGAAAGACCGACACCGGAACTTGCTCAAACAGCCTACTCGGTTTCACCGGTCTGCCGGCGGTCACGCGGGCAGCCCATGTTAGGGGGACTGGGGGTGTCGCGAGACTCCCCCGGTGGATCTGCAGATGCTTACCGTCAAAGAGCTCTCGACTTGGCTCAATATCAAGTCGTCCACACTCTACCTCTGGGTTTCCAGGAATAAGATTCCGTGCCGTCGTATTCATGGCCTCGTTCGCTTTGAACCTGAGGCGATTCAGGCCTGGCTGAAGAGCTTTGAAGTTAGTCCCGGCAAGCCGTTCCCATTGCCGACTCGCGACGATACCCGCGACCTAGACCACCTCATTGAAGCTGCAAAATCCGAGGTCTATACTCCCCGCCACGGGGAAACTAGACCGAAATCAGGCCTCATCCAAAAGGAGGATGCAGATGGGGCTGTTTAAGCGCAACAAAGTGTGGTGGATGACGTTTATCTATCAGGGGCGACAAATCCGGCGGAGTACCGAATGTACGGACCGCCGACTCGCCGAAGCGGTGCTCGGCAAGATCAAGGTCAAGTTGGTCGAAGGTCGCTATTTCGACCGTCTCGAAGAACAGGAACGGACCTTTGAAGAAATGGTCGAGCGTTACGTGGCTGAGCGAGTCGTGGGAGCCAGCCGTCATGGCGAACGACGGGCACGAGGGGTCCTGGCTCACCTCCTGCCGGTGTTTGGCAAAAAGACCTTGGTTCAGGTCACACCGAAGGAGATTGCCGCGTACAAGTGGAAACGGCAACAAGCAGGAGCCGCACCGGCAACCATCGTGAAGGAATTGGCCTTGATGAAGACTGCGTTCAACATTGCTATTCGCGAATGGGAATGGTGCCGAGACAATCCGGTCTGTCGCGTGTCGATGGGCAAGGTGAACAATGCCCGCGTCCGGTACTGCGATGACGAGACGCTGGCGAGGATTTACCAAGCCTGTCCTACGTGGTTGCAACCGATCGTGATGCTGGCACGTTATACCGGTCTGCGCCGGGAAAATGTGGTGTGCCTGCAGTGGGAGCAAGTCGATTTGGCTCGAGGGTTGATTATTCTTGAGCAGACCAAGAACGGCGATCGCTTGGGCATTCCCCTGTGCGATCCTGCAAGGCAAACCTTGGAAGTCCTGAAACCCTGCCGACCGTTAGCGAGCGGGTCCGTGTTTCTGCAACACACTCCCGACAGAGAACCGGTCACGCCGGATATGGTCACGACGGCCTTTCGGCGTGCGTGCGAGTCCGTAGGCGTGACGAACTTTCGTTTTCACGACCTGCGGCATACCTTCGCCTCGGCGCTCGTGCAGAAGGGCGTGGATCTCTACCGGGTGCAACGGTTGCTCGGTCACCGCGACGGGCGGATGACCCAACGGTATGCGCATCTGGCGCCGGAGAATTTACGGGAAGCGGTGCAAGTGTTTAAGGACGACTATCACAAATTTAGCACAATGCCGGGGGTGGGTCCGACCCGGCTTGTGCTAACTGCCTGAAAAGGTTGGTGGTCCCAACGGGATTTGAACCCGTGTCTGAGCCTTGAGAGGGCTCCGTCCTAGGCCAAGCTAGACGATGGGACCGGAGAGGTAGTCCAACTGCAGCGGAAAGAACCGGACTGTACCATAGCGAGTTTTGGCTTTTCAAACGGCAAGTCAGAAGGAGCGGACACCGAGGCCATACGAGGCAAGCACCTATTGCATCAACCAGTCCTGCTTGCAGAGGCTTTTGAATTAGCCTAGAGTACGAGTATGCATGGTCGTTACTTCGGATCTCGAGGTTGTCTTGTCGCAGGCCTGCTTCCAGCCCTGCTGACGCTGGCTGGCTGCGGTGCCAGTTTCCTGGAAGGCACGATCGCGCCGCCCAACTCCAGCGCCTGGACGAAGTGCGGCAGCACGACCAAAGTGCGCGTGAAGCCACCTAAATCCACTATTACCGTCGCCTACACCGAGCCCACCACCGGCACGGACGGCAAACCTCTGACCAATCTGGCTTATACCACCATTTACTATAACGCCGGGGATGGCCCCGTGATCGCCAAGGTTGTGCCGGCATCACAAAAGACCGGCGGGGCAGCCGTTTCTCAAGTGATCCTGATACCCACGCCGAGCCAGGCGGAACAGGAAGTGACCGTCTG
>JAHBWO010000213.1 GCA_019636945.1 Nitrospira sp.
TTTTCATCTCACCTTTGGCTTCGCTGGCCATGGAGCCCATTTCACCCTTCAATTCAGAGCCGAGATTTGTCAGTTCATCTGCCATGGCCACAGAACCAGACCCAGCGATCACTGCGGACAGGACCACAGAAATCATAATGATGCGCATGAAAACCCTCCTCTAAATAGATCGGTTATTCCAACAGGACCGGAACCAGAAGCCGGCACCCAGTCTAGGGCTATCGTGAGACAAGATTTCTCGCAACTGATTTTGTAGTTTTTGACGCGCTCGTGCGACAGGAGAGACAGCAGAACCAGATTATGGAGAGACCATCATGACCACGGCCTCCAGCAGGTTATCCCCTGGAGGCCGTGCAAGAGCATGCCTTCACTCAAGCGCGCTTGCTGCTGTCACATAGAGATGCGCGCTACGGCCTGATCTGCCACAGCAAGTATACCAACCCGACTGCCAATGCCGACACCACGACGAGATGCATGAACGGCCTCCCTTACTGAATGATGGTGATGTGTCTGACGCTGGGAACCAGCGCTTGGTCTACGGGTATCGCGAGATGGCTTTTCACACAACATAATTCAACATTTCTGATCCGGACGTTTTACAACTCGAACAACAGGTATGGTGGATTGTCATTGTGATTCCAACGGAAGTACGATACGGCTCATGCCGATCGAACAACTGATGGAGCGGCACAAGAGCAGGCAGGCGTCACAGACTCGCTCTCGTGGGTGACAATGCACGCGTGCACACGACCATTCCTCGCCTCCCAGTGCGGGACGTTCACCCTGTTGTTCGTCCTCGCTCTCCCGGTCTCTGCAGATCAATCCAGTCCAGTCGGGCTGTGGTACAACATCGACGATCGTACCGGACAACCACGCGCGGAGATTCGTATTACCGAGCAGGATGGTGTACTGACCGGCCGGATTGAACGCAGCTTATCCGCTGATCCCTCGAAAGAAGAAGCTCACTGCAGCAAGTGCACCGATGATCGGAAGAACCAGCCCTTGATCGGCATGGAAATCATTCGTGGCGTTCGCCACTCCAACGACCTGTGGTGGGAAGGCGGACAGATCCTCGATCCTGATAATGGTAAGCTCTACACTGTACGCCTCCGTGTCACTGAGGGTAATCGATCCCTGCTGGTCCGTGGCTACATCGGACCGTTCTTCCGCACACAGACCTGGCACCGGGTTCAACGATGAAGTGGTATGTGCAGAACGCCTCGCTCACCAGCACTGTGCCCAAGCTGGTGCCGGCGTGGGAGTCGGCTTGAGACTCGAGAGATCCGCTTCGAACAAGATATTGGGACGCGCGCTTTCAGGATTTCGTATTTGCAGCTGGCCTAATCTGGTCGCCACAAGTAAGTGCCCTTCTTGGCTCCAATCGGCCCATTGAACATCTTCCAAGAGTTCACGATCTCCGTTGAGTTCCAGAGAGTATCGAACATTCAGGCCATCGACAGCCTGGTCGACACCAAACTCCCCTCCAGCCCATCCCACACTTTCCACGCAGAGTACTCGCGTGCCACAGGGCTGTGGCTTTCGCATACGAGCGTGACGATGTTGATCCCAAGCATCCCCGGGATCACGAGCCGGTGAATTCCCCTCCTCGACCCACCCTCGTCGTCGTTCGTTGGCGAATTGAATCGCAGGGATAGAACGTAATCCGTATGGAATCGGAAGTTTTGCCATCGGCCGATCATCAGACCCACCGGCCTCCGTGAAACAGTAGCCGCGCGTCCAGGTCCCGCAGGTCCCAAAGGCATGCAGCGCGGTCAGCCACGGAAGTTTCGAGATTGCGATATAGGCATCACCATGCTCCCATATCGCACTCGGCTTATGGGCGAAGTAACAGAGGTACTGACCATCGGGAGACAGATCAGATCGCCTGGGGAAGATACGTCCTCCAAGCCAGGCACCGGGTTCGTAGCGCTGAGTAGCCAGATCCCACCGTCCGATATGCGACCAGTCACTCGGCCCTCGACAAAACACGGCCACCACCGGCGCCTGAGTCGCAGGAATACAATAAATGCGAGGAGCGACCTGCTGCATGATGATTGACCAATCTCCCTACAGTAACTCAGCCAGTAAGAGTGGCGTCAGCGGAGGACTCCCTCCATAGATGCAGTCGCCCATCGTCGACGACGTAAACCACGCCCGCACGTGATACATCTCTCCCTCGACATAGATCGTACAATTCGTCGAGTGCTGACCGGCTCGAATCTCTAGTGAATCATCACCGCACTTGGGTAAGAACCGAAAACGCGAGGCGCCTGGCGCCAACGATCCCAGGTTCACCCGCTGCTCACAGACGAAGAGGATCGCTTCCTCAATCGACTGCGAACCGCGATTTTCAACGCGCACGGTCGACCAATTCAGCCAAAGTAAATTCGGCCCCAGAAGAAGCGTACAGAATCCGAAGACGACTGCAAGCTTCATATCTCATTCCTTGTTCCAGGAGACTTAGCCGTGAGAACCATTCTCATGCCCTCGGAAGCTCAGCTGGGAACCACGAGCCACCATCACTAAATCGACAAAGTGTGACCCGTCAACACCACATCGGCAAGTAAGTTGTCAAAATGTGCACGGGCAGATGAATCTTGCAGCACAGTCTTGGAAACTACCCACTGCGGCAGGCAACAGTGAGAGCTTCGCGTGAGAGTCCCGAACCATTCCCAGCAGGGCCGGTTCACTCACGAGAGATAGGCGTGCAGGTTCACGGGGCATTGATCCATTGCGGGCCAGTTGTATAATGTTCACATGAATCGAATCGCTCTCCATCTCATGATCCTACTCGTCACCGGCTGCGCAAGCCTGTCACTCGCAATTGGAGAGGAATTATCGCCACAGCCCAGCGCGAAAGAGCGGTTACAGCAAGTACTGGACGCAGAAGGTGGCACAACCGTCCACATGGATACCGCCGGTAATGTACACACGTCGACCAATCTCCCGAACGGCGAGCAAATCATACGGGTACAACCACCTCAAAGTCCCGGGCTTAACCTTGGCCCGCCTCTGCAACTGAACAATCGGCCCCTGCAGCTGCCTCCTGCACCACCGGTTCCTGCCCATCTGCCTCCGCCGGAGTTTCCCCAGCGGGCACGGTAGGACGTACGGTACGAGTTACTGAGTAACGGTGAATGAGCAGTATCGTGCACTCCTCATTCTCTTTGTGGCCCTTACTTCCCCTTACAATTTCCCGTCCGCTTCCCAGTGAGTGTCAAGGTAATCGGCACCGGAAGCGTTTTGCCTGATTTGGAGGTATTGCTCCGCACCACCGAAAATTCAGTAGCAGACACCGTTCCTTCAACATGGATTAGGGAAGATGGCGTCTCGACTTCATAGCTGAGCTTCTCTCCTTGGAGCAAGTAATTCTTAATCGTATGGCCAGGAAGCGGCATCACCTTCTTAGCAAAGGCATAATTCAAGACCGCTTCAGGACTTGCCACATGATCCGGCGTCACACAGCGGTCACGCGATTCTTGCCCGTTACTGGTGGAGTACTTAGCCGTGACGGCATAGTAACCAGGCGTGAGTGGAAAGGGTTCTGCCAGCACCGCAGTCACCCAAAGAGAAATCCCAAACCCAATCGTGACCACTGTCAGCAGTCTCATGGCAAGCTCCTTTCTCTCTTGTTTCAGAGTCGATCCAGAACGTCCTTTAGCCAATACAATACTAGAATCCACCTATGCCGTCACTTTCTTGCCTCTCGAAAAGTAAGAAAGATGATCGTCTAGCTCCTCGCTTTTCGTCTTGACGATCCTTTCACGTACAAGCCATACTCACTAAGTCATGCGTCCACTGACCACCATCATCCTTCTGACGACTCTTGTTCTGCTCGGTGGGCCGAGTCTGGCCTTCCCTCCGGCTGGCACGAAAGACTTATCTACCCTCCAAACCCAGGCCAATCAGGGAAATGCTGAGGCGCAGAACGGCCTCGGGGAGCTGTATGCCAAGGGAAAAGGCATGCCACAGGATTACACTCAAGCACGAACGTGGTATGAGAAGGCTGCAACACAGGGTCACCCCCATGCGCAAAACAACCTCGCGGAACTCTATTTTGCCGGGCTTGGAGTGCCTCAAGACTTGGTGCGGGCATATATGTGGGTGAATCTCGCAGCGTCACATATGCAGGGTGAGGACAAGAAGCAAGCGGAAGAAAATCGAGACGATGTCGCCCAACGCATGACACCCGCACAAATCACAGAAGCCAAACGGCTTTCAGAACAATGTCGGTCAAATAAGTTCAAGGGTTGCTGAGATCAGAGCTGAATTCTTCCCACCCTACGTGTTCATCTTCCCGGCTCACAGCTACGGAACAGATTCTTGACCTTCTCTGGAGACGAACCGACATGGGGCACGCTGATACTCACGCGGGCGAGTGACGGAGAGGAACCTCAATCCTCAGTAGAATTATCACATCCCACCATCATATCCCTTTGGCCACCGTACAATCCGATCAGAGCTGAAACCTATTTGGTTGCATAAGATCTTATGCAACCCCTTCAAAGGACTCCCGCCTCTTCCTCGTCGATATCCGCTCACGCGGCCCTGAATAGGATCGCACGTCTATCGGAGCAGTACGATCAAGACCAATCCCAGCGAGACCACCCCCATCATCCCCGTTGCAAGACACAGCATCAAAAGACGTCGATACCGACGCTCCTCCAGAGCCGCACCCTGTTCAAGCGCTCCAAGCATTGTTCGCATTTGTATGGCTAAATCTTTGAGGTACGTGTCGTTCTTATCCGCAGTAGCCTGAAGCTCAGCAACCTGCTGTTGGAGGGTCGCATCCTGACTAGTGGGAGCATCGGCGCTTTTCTTGGTAAACACAGGAGCCGCTGCGGACAAGATAGTCCCCACATGCGGCAGCGCGGCTTTCAACGCAGGAAGGATCCAGGCTGTCATCGTTGAGAACCTCACTATACGCTTGAACTGGACCGGCGACTCACACTCATCATGCCGTGAACCTGTCTTTCACTTGCTCGTTATTCTCACAATGAGCACGTGACTTGTCAACACCGCCCGGTTCGCCCTCGCACCTGAAAGGATTTCATCCCTCGCCCCATATCCTCCTGTGAAGGCCGCCACACGTGACCAAACCAGCCTGAGGAGGATGTATGGGCCAAGACAACGGCACAAGCCAACCACCTTTCTGGCGGGATCCTCGATTTTATCAAATCACTAGCCTTTCGATGCTCCTCCTCTACGGGCTGCTCGTGCTCCACTTTGACATTTCAATCTGGCAGATCGTCATCACAATCAGCACAGCACAACTAATGCAATATGTGGGTACCCGCTATTTCCACCAGCTGTTCTTTGATCCCAAGAGCGCGCTGATTTCA
>JAHBWO010000214.1 GCA_019636945.1 Nitrospira sp.
AATAGCCGGCATACCCAAGCAACGGCATATGGAACAGGGTCACTCCCTGCACAAAGGGTACGGCATATTGCCAATGGGCCAGGCTGTAGAAATTCCACATCTCCCAGAACCATCCGCAGACCAATGCTGCAAGCGCCACCGCCCAGAGTGTTCGCCAATCACCATGCGCCGTCTTGCTGAAGATCGTCGGCTCGTTGCGAATCATCTGCAGCGCCGTAATCACCAGGAGCGGCGCCACCCACACCAGCGGAAACAGATAGTCCGGCCACAGACCGATGCCGAGCAGACCGGCAGCAGCGCCGCATAACAGCAGCCATCCCCATACCCGGCGATTGAGATTGATCGTGACAACATGGTCCAATCCCGCCGAGAGGCGCGGGCAGGCCGTGAGCCACTCAGCCGTGCTGAGGACGGCCGGCAATACCGTCGCAAACGGGAGGGTCGCGCGAACCAGGTACTCCCCTGTCGTCAACGTGCCGCCACCTACGTAGTACCAGTTCTGCACAAATCGATTGAGATACTCAAAGAGCCACCAGAAGCAGGCGCTGAGCGGGAAGAGTGAGAGCAGATACCGCGGACGATGAGTCAACATGCACCGGCCGGTGCTGCGATACGTCAAGGCATTGACCACGACAATGTAACCAAGCCAGAGCGGAGTGAAGGTATGAGGCTGCCACGGCTGCATCCACTCGAGGCGGGTCCAGGCCAAGAACCACGCACAGATGGTCCAAGCGACAGCACCCCAACCCCACCAGGGAAAGCCGTGTGGCACAACACAGTGCCGGCGAACGAAGCCATACAACGTGCGTTCCGGCTTACTTGCCGGCGATACGATTCCGCTGTTCGTTCGCGCCACGCGCACAATAAACGGCGCAAGCAGGCAGACAATCAGAACGGACAGACCGACAAAAACCGGCCAGGAAAATGCGGCCTGCGTCGCTACACCTGTGCTGAGCGGCGGAAATTCCAGATAGGGTCGAAGCGATCTTCCGGCGAGCCATGGGCCCGCCAACGGGAGCGTGATGATTGCAGACCAGGTTAAAGCCACGGTTATTCCACGCGAAGCCGAATCTCTGAACGATGCATCATCCTGCGACATTGCGCTGCTATTCCATGCTGTGAGGAAGGGACAATATGTCCCTCAGGGACAACTTGCGCGTCAGTTGGGCCGCACTGGTCAACCTACCGTAACGTTACCCAGCGAAAACATGATGACTCCCTGCCTGATGCATTGAGTAGCAATTCAGGCCCGCGGTTTGAAAGCGGTGAATCACTGTTCACCTGCCTTTGTCACAAGGAGGATGACATCATGAAATCGATCCTTGTGATCGGTAGTCTCCTGTGTGTGCTCGCCATACCACTCATTGCTCCCCTAGAGAGCCAGGCTTCATTGACGTACACGCGCGTGAAGGTTGAATCCGTCGACCAAGCGAGCCAGAGCCTGACATTCAAAACCGCCGAAGGGGAAGTCTGGACTCTGGCCGCCCTTTCCGCTGACATGCTCAGCGGTCTACACAAAGGCGACACGTGTAGCCTGGAAATTGACTTCGACAACCGTGTGACCAAAATTGTGAAGATTGACTCACCGTAACGGAATCGTCAGTTGATCACCTTGTATTCTATCCCTAACAACAGATGAGGTATCTATGACACGCGTATCATTGACCGGCTTGCTGATCCTGTGTGCTATCGTCCTGCTGACCCGTCCTCTGCATGCCCAAACCGGCACCCCGACGATCGAAGATGGTTCACAAGTGACACTTCAAATGACCATCACCCTGCCCAACGATCATGTGATGATCCCTCCCCACACCAGCGAATACACCCATGGTGCGAAACAACTCCTTCCGGGGTTGGAACAGGCTCTTGTAGGTTTGCATTCGGGCGATACCAAGCGCGTTGAACTTGATGCAGACCATGCCTTCGGACAATACGACGCCGGAAAGAAGATGACCGTTCCGCGAGCCCAATTGCCGCACACCATTGCCCGCGGGGATATGGCTACGACTGCTGAAGGCCGGCCGTTTACCGTCGTGTCACTATCGGATGAGTCGGCTGTCGTCGACTTCAATCATCCCCTGGCGGGAAAACACATCGTGCTGGATATTGTCGTGCTCAACGTCAAACCGAAAGCATAAGTAATGACCGCAGCTGGCGGGACCTGTGTCAAGGTTGCATGGTCCCGCCTTTTCTTCATTCTCCTCTGCATTACGCACGCACCCGCTCAAGTCCAATCTTCGCTTATGCCTGACGATGTGTTAGGGTAACGCTTCATCGAATTGGAGCCAGCCTGTTGCATCGATCTATCGCTCTATTGCTGTTCGTCATAACCGCTTCAACCGCCAGTCTATTCGTGACCGCGACGCCTTCGCACGCTCAAAGCGGAGGCAGCCAGGTCACCATTACGCCAACCGACGGCAAAGTCATTGCCTGGTCAGCTGCAGGGGGCGGCGTTGAAGAATCGTTACAGCCGAATGAATCGGTCATCAGTTCCGCAGCACGCGGACACACCGGATTCGTCCAGACCTCGAGCAGATTGCTAGGATTTTCTGCCGGCCTGCGGCAATGGCGGGACGTGTCAATTGGAGTAGAAGAACGAATCGGACGGCATCAATTGCTGCCGTTTCTGATTCTGGCGCACAGCAACCAACAAGTGTTCGGTTTCCAGGAAACGCGCGGGCACTGGACAACCGTTTCGCTGGGACCGAATGAGACCGTCTCACAGCTGCGCGGCCAAGGACACGTCGCCGTCGCTATTACCAATGAGCGGGCACTGGGATTTTCGACCTATACGGGAGGCTTCTTCAACATTGACTGGACGCCGAATGAACGGGTGCTGTCAGTCGATGGAAGTCAAAACGGCATGGTCGTCCGCACCTCATCACGCACCGTGATCTTCAAATCACAATCCACGGGCTGGACCGAAGTGCGATAGTCATCGCCCTTGATTCACGGTCGTAAGGCTACATCCGTTCTTCGTCCAGCTCGATTACATCAGCCCACGTCGTCACAGGCGGCAATGAGGCCAGCGGAACGCCTCGCTTGGTGGCGATGTCCTGCACTCGTCCCTGGAATCGCTGCTTCGCCGCATCGTCCTTCGGGCCGCCTGCCAGAAGGCCCTTCGACCACTCGGCGATCTCCTGATCGGAATGCTTACGGCCGTGGGTGGTGACCCAAGCCAGTAACGACTCATCGCTTCCACCGGCCAGCACTTGCTGCTCGAACGCCTTCGGCTCGATCTGCAGAAAGTCGATCAAGTACTTATCGAACCCGACGGTGATGTAGTTGTAATCCTGAATCTTGCCCGCATTGCGGAGCTTGACCTTGTCGATGAACCGCCCCAAGTGGGCAATGCCCCCAAGGAGGACTTTTGGACTGCGGGGATAGGCTTGTTGCGTCATAGTCACGTCATTCCTTTTTTATTAAGAACAGCATCAAGCACGATCTTCCCGCGAAGGCGACGAACATTCCTCTGCCCTTCATCTTCACAAGCAAACATAGCCCCTCCTCAATCGCAACTTTCTCACTGGAAAGACCGCCGAGCTTTAATGCCCTCCGCAGAAGACTCTCATTGAGCACGAAATTGGTGCCCATAAAGAACCTCATGTTGAGTTGTATGTGGAGCTAAGTAATACGCACTTGATTCAAGAGAAGCAAGCCAGGTGAAAGTTGGTTTTCTTAATCTAGCGGAACAATAAATCAAAGCAGGATTTAACTGCGAAGCTATTGACTGACCCAGCGAGGTTGTTGGCTAGGCCAAACCATACGCATCGGCCCCCAATTATGTAGGTCTTCTCGTATCGCGAAGCCAACCAAGCAAACTCCTTTGGGTGACGATTTCCGTCAGTAGTGAATCGACTGAAGGATCTACACTGCCAAATAAATCTTCATCCGTACGCTTCGCATGGCTCCCGTGCACGAGGGCACTTCTAACGCCGTAAATAGAATCCCTGCGCCATGCAAGCGAGGGCGGTAAGACACCATACTTTTTTAAATGCTGCGTGAAAAGTTTGGTTGGTCCCGGCCCGCTGGGTTTACCGCAACTTGAGCACTGCGACTTTGACGGACGAGGCAGCAAACATTCGACAGCGTTGGCGAATGCGATTGTTGAAAGCGCTGACTCTTTGTTGAACTGCACACCAAGAGAGTACCAGTAACAGGCTCGGTTGAACCTGCGAAGCAGATCGCGAGGAAGTGCGTCATACAACATAAGGTCGCTAACTATAGTATCGGGCATGTGTAGCTGATCGTCCCCTCCCCACAAGTGGTTGTAATAGTCCGGGCCCTTGTAAATTGGCGCCGAACACATGCGCCGCCGAGCAAAGCCTTCGGCGCGACCATCTAGCCCTGAGTCAAAACCTTGGTGGAGCAGATGGTACTCAATCCTCTTCCTGCGCATGACGTACGTCCAGCGTCGCTCAAAGTCATGCTGGGCATATCGGAACCGACCATGGAGTAGTAGCGTGAGTAGATACTGGTGGGTGTCGAGATCGCGTAACGCCCTACTTTCTTCTAGGAAACGATTCGGACTCCGAAACGTTCGAACCTCCATAACGAATGGAAACGGAGGTCCGAGATGAGAGAAATTCTTGCGAGTCAATTGAGAGGATGCAAACGCAAACCAATCAAGACCGCTACCAATACGTGCAGTTTTTGGACAGGGTGAGATTCGGAAACGCTCACGCCATTGGAAGCATCCCCTTAAGGGAACCTCTGAGAACAGGGCACGCCTCGACACAAAGGAGCCATGCGTCTGTGCAGCATCATTGCTCACTTGAGCAATGAACTTGTCTTGGGCTTTTGGCGATAAAAGAACAGTACCCGGTTGGAAGCGATCTATCTGACCATTTTTGTAACGAACTCTTGCGAAGATGCTGTACTTCGGACCGCCGGTGAGATATTCGATAACCCCTGATTTGAGTAGGCGTTGCTGCCCTCCTACTGCAGCGGCAAGCAGAACAGGAATATCTCGCTCATCCGGCACACATGCTTTGAGACGATTTAGAAGATCCACCCACTACCTCATAGCAAACCTGACATCCAAGCTTAGCGTCCCAGGGTAAAATCTCTTCGACTGAAAACAATCTTCTGAAGAGTTTACCCTTACTGCGCGAGACAGCTGTGCATTGCAGCGTCAAACTAGAGAGAGCGACCGCATCCAGGGGGCCAGAGTTCGGTTCGTTTGGGTTTGAGCAAAGCGAGAACGATGCCGGGCGTATAACGGTGAGGGCGCTCTGAGATCTGAGATAGGTGCGATAAAAGGTCTTTTCAGCGGCCTGATTTTGCAGACTTGTTCGCTTGCAGGTACTGATTGAT
>JAHBWO010000215.1 GCA_019636945.1 Nitrospira sp.
GCATTCGTTACAGGTCCTGCTCGATCATCGCCGCCGGATGGTTGGAAACGATGCCGGACGCACTGAAGCGTGTGAGCGTCTCGAGAAGGTCATCGAATGAAAATGGTTTCGAAAGATAGGCATTCGCGCCAGCCTGCCTACTCATTTTTTCTATTTCCGACGTCCCTTTGGCCGTCATGAGAAGGATGGAAGACTCCACCCCTCGTTGCCTGAGGGTCCGGCAGATGTCGAGTCCGTCATCAGGCCCCAGAAAAATATCGAGGATGATGACGTCGTAGGCGGTGGCTCCGGTCAGGGCCAATGTCTGCGACTTTCCTGAGGAAACCTCTACACGGTGCTCTTCGGCTTCAAGTCCGCGCTTCATGAAACTGACAATCCGCTCATCATCTTCCACGATCAGAATGTGCACAGCCGCTTCCTAATCTGAGTATCGTGACGCGCAATATCGTCAGGGGGCTACCGTACGCGAACGAGATGAGAGGCGGCTGAGAGTGAGATGAGAAATTGATAAGAACTAAGATGTGTGCTGCGTAGGAATGATCTCAGCAGGTCGGTCAGGAAGATTGATTGTCTGAGATCTTGTATCCGAAATCTCGCACGGTCTGAATTAGTTTTGTTTGCGAGACGCTGTCGATCTTTTTGCGGAGGTATCCGATGTAGACATCAACGGTATTGGTCAGGGTGTCGTGATGATAGCCCCAGACTTGTTCGAGAATTGAGGTGCGACTGAGCGCTTTATTAGGATGGGACATAAGAAACGCCAACAGGTCAAATTCTTTCCGAGTCAAGGGGATGATCGCGTCGCCTCGGCGCACCTCGCGTGAGCTTCGGTTGAGCGAGAGATCGGCCACGCACAATACCTTGGCCGTTTCTTCATTGTAGGATGGTCGCCGTCGGAGCAAGGCCTTAATGCGCGCAAGCAGTTCCTCGAAGGCAAAGGGTTTTGTGAGATAGTCGTCCGCGCCATGGTCGAATCCGCTCAATTTGTCCTCCAAGGCATCTTTGGCCGTCAGAATGAGGATCGGGGTCTCAATCTGCTCACGGCGCAAGGATTGACAGACTTGGTGGCCATGTGTGTCCGGTAATACAAGGTCAAGAATGATCAGGTCGTACGGTGTGAGGCCTCGCTGTACTCCTTCTTGCCCATCTTGAGCGACATCCACCAGGTAGCCTTCCGCTTCCAGCCCACGTTTGATGAACGTCGAAATCCGCTCGTCGTCTTCCACTACGAGGATATGTATGGCTGCCATGGGCTAGACCCTTTCCGGTGTGTGTGACGCGTGATCAGGTTCGTGAGTACATTGTGGGGAGGGAACCTGATGAAGGGGAAGTCGAACGGTCACCGTCGTGCCCTGGTGGAGAGTACTGGTGATCGAGATGTCCCCGTGGTGCGCTTCTGCAATCCACTTGGCGATCGGCAGGCCAAGTCCGGCCCCACCCACTGCCGATGGACGGCCCCGCCAAACACGATAGGCTCGCTTGACGACATGCGGAAGATCCGCTTCCGGAATTCCCAGCCCATTGTCGGCGACCATGACCTGCACCTCATGCTCCGAGGTGTTCAGTCGAATGACAATCGAACCGTCTTTCCGTCCGTATTTGACGGCATTGTCCGTGAGAATCATGAGGAGTTGCATGAGCCGTTCTGGATCCCCTTGAACCGTCGCCTCGCGCGACACCCCTTCCAGTGTCACGGCTATGCTCTGTGAGCGTGCAAGAATGGCCGTTTCTCGGCGTACCTCTTCAAGCATCGGCCCCAGCAAGGTCGGCTTGAGATCCATCTGCAACGTGCCCGATTCCGACCGAGCTAAGAACAGAATATCGCCGACCAACTTATTCATTTGACTCGACAGTTGGACGATCCGTTCCAACGTGGCCCGATATTCGGAGATCGGTTTCTCCTTCCCTCTGAGGGTTACCTCGGCTTCTCCCCTGATCACGGTCAAGGGGGTCCTGAGTTCATGACTGATGTCGGCGAAAAATTGCGATCGTAATTGATCGAGCGCTTTCAACTTCTGATGGGCGTCTTGAATCGTCTCCACCGCCTGTTTTCGTTTCGTGACGTCTTGTTTGATGCTGATGAAGTGACTGATCTCGCCCTTCCGGTCACGGACGGGAGTGATCGTTTCCTCTTCCGTGTAGAGGCTGCCGTCTTTTTTACGATTGGTGCTTTCGCCATGCCAGACCTTGCCGCGCATGATCGTCTGCCACTGGTTCTGATAGAAGGGCTGGGCCTGCTGCTCAGCGGTCAGACTGCGGACGTTCCGGTCGAGCACGTCGTCAGCTGTATAGCCGGTCAATGACGTGAAGGAGGGATTGACCCAGGTAATCCGTCCGATGCGGTCCATGATCATCACCGCATTCGCGGCGGATTCGAGTGCCGTCCCTTGCAGTCGTATTTGCTCTTCCTCCTGGTCCCGTTCCGTCCTGTCCTTGGCGATACAGGCGATCCCCTCGATGAGACCATCTTCTCCCTGCATCACGGCCGCCGACCACAACAGGGGGAAGGTCCGCCCGTTCTTTGCGAGACAGGTGATCGCCATTTGGTGAACCGCGCCCTGTCGCAGCATATTCTGATAGGTCTCTCCATCCAGCGGGTTGTGATGGGAAGGGAACAGAAGAGCCCCGTCTTGGCCAAGCAGCTCCTGTTCTTCATATCCGAGCAGATTGAGCGCCGCATGGTTGACGCTTCGTATGGTGCCGTCTGGACTAAACACGATGAGGAGGTCGGTCATGGAGCGAATGACGTTGTCGACATAGTTTTTCGACACGGTCGTATGCAAGAGCTGCTCAGTCATGCTGTTGAAGCATTTGGCCAATTCCCCCAACTCATCGGCGCTGGACACGGGCACGGTCGCGTACAGGTCGCCTTCGGCCACTTTCTTCGTGGCCTCGGTGAGGGGAGCAATGACCTGCAAGGATCGTCTGAGCAGGATGATGAAGAGTCCGCTTCCGAGCAGGAGCGTGAACATGCTGGCCCCCACGGTTTGGCTCACCAATTTGCTGAGTCGTTGCTCAAGCGCATCCCGATCCAAAAAGATTCTGACCGAGCCGATCGATGAAGCACCGAGGAGGTTGTCCCGTTGTCCTTGGTTGGGAACGTCGACGATGAGTCGTCCGAACTCTGAGACACGGTACCCCTTCTGGAGGGCCACATCTCTTTGCCAGACGTCCCCAAGGTCCGGCAAGATGAGGTCTTCCGTGGTAAGTTGAATCCCGGAAAATTCGAGCCACACGTCCTTCGAGGGGCGATACGCAAGAATGGCGACAACATCTTCGCCTTCGCCAAGAGAATGGAGAAGTGTGGTCAGTCCCTCAAGGTCCTGTTCCCTATAGTGCGTGCGCGATTGTGATGCAATAGTCTTGGCGAGCGTCTCTCCGCGGATCTTGAACTCTTGATACATGGCATTGCGGCTTGAGGTATAGGCGAAGAAGGTCAGGCCACAGACCGAGCCGAAGAAGACGGCAAAAAATAAGGCCATCAGCTTGTGTGTCAGGGAATGTGTCAACCACCGTCGGATCATCATAGTGATGGCGCTATCGACTCTCGATGATAAGAATGATCTTGATCTGACTATCTTTCATTGCCTTGACTGCAGAGAGGTTGACGTATCCGATGGCTCCTTCAATGACGCCGACAAAGCGCACGATGGCTTCATCCGACCGTTCAATCACGCTCTGGACGGGAACGGGCGTACCTTGGCGATAGAAGACTTGATCCGGCTTTGCATTCAGTACGCGCAGATAGAACGTCTTCCTCTCTTCGGCTGAGATTTCACGATTGACCAGCTTAATTCGGTCGCCCCCAGGCCAGTGGAGCGTCTCCCCTCGGTACATGCTGGCGACAGTGGTCGTACTCAATGAGGTGTTGGGATTATTCTTGTTGGCAATAACGGCAAGGGGCTCAGCATGTGCGAGGGCGGTGTAGAGCCAAAGCGCGAGCGTCATTACCAGCGCCGGTTGCGGGCGCGCTCCTGTAGGGGATGGGCGGTTCATGGGATAACCGTCAGAAGATCCACGCGATGGATGTCAGAAATCCGTCGGATGGGAACTGATTGAATTGGCCGTTGTTAAACTGATACTCCATCTTGAATACGTAATCTTCCACCGGACGATAGTTGAACCCGATGATCATTTGCTCTCCGGTCAGACTCCCGGTCGGGCTTGTTGCCGTGTTCATCTTGGTACGACCGTAAAGTCCGACCAGGGCTAATGTCGGGTTGTTGAAATGGCGACCGAGGACGGTCGAGTTCAAGGCTGAGGGCCAGAATCGGTAGGTCAGCTGGATATAGTATCCCCAGAGGCTTGATAGTGCTGGTGAGCCTTGAATATCAAACCGTGCGAATTCGCTTCTGAGCTGAAAGTTTTCCCATATCTTCACATTACGAGGCTTGAATTCGGTGTCGAAGGCGATACCAGTGATCAGGTCCTGGGAACCGGTCTTGTAGTCTCCACGGTATCCTGAAAGTCCTACTTCATACTGATCAAAGAATTTTAAGGTTGCGCGCCCGACGACGGCCTTGTCGCCGTTATTGTCTGTGCGCAATCCTGTTCGCGCACTTTGCAGGCCTGGGTCAGGAATGTTGCCTGGTGTGGCCATAAACTTATCCGTGAGTCCGTTGATCACTTGAACTTCGTAGGTCGCTTTGACGTTATCTGAGATCGGTATGAGCCCAAAGGCGCTGAATCCTAAATCGGACCATGTGGTGGGGGTCACGAGGCGTGCCACCGAAGGCGGGCGTATGAGATCCCTGCGTGGGTCAAAGTGATCAAGATTAAACTTGCCGAACGGGATCAGCAACACTCCAGCACGAACATTGAAGGTCTGAGTCAGAAGAAGATCGACGTAGGCCTGTTCTGCATCCGCGGTTCCATTGGGAAGTCCCAGATCAATTTCGGTGTAGACGCGAATCCGGTCGTGAAACTGCCCTGAAATCAAGACTTCGAAGTTGCCGTCATGGGTCGACCGCCGATCCTGAAAACTTTCAAATATCACGGCTCCGTAGGCCCCGACTCGGATATTCTGGGCCAGTTCGTCCGACAGGCTGCTCTGTCGTTGTTCCATGACTCCAAGACGGTCGTTCAGATCGGCGAGTTCCTTACGGTGGTGCTCTTCTATCTGGTGGAGCTGCTTTTTCAGTTGTTCGACCGTATCGTCTCTCTCACTCTTGGACGGCACGTGGGAGGTTTGGGCGAGGAGCAGGTTCGGGCCCAGTGCACAGAGAAGGAGCATGACCAATGCCACGATACCTCGTACGGGGCTGCGGCGAGCAGGGGATCGCTGAAACTTTGGTCGGTGCTGTGACATGGCCTCTT
>JAHBWO010000216.1 GCA_019636945.1 Nitrospira sp.
TCGAGTGACTCTGACGCTGGTCAACGCAGGTGCAGGACACAAACTCCCGACGGGGGACCCTGACCGCCACTTTACCGTGGAGTTTGCCGTCGAGGATCAGAAAGGGAAGGTATTGGAACAGCAGTCGGATACGATGGGACGCTGGATCCTCTGGCAACCAGCCATCGTCGAGTTGCACGACAATCGGCTCATGCCGCTGGCCGGTCGAAGCTATACATTTGAGTATCGAGTACCGAAGGAAAGTTCCGGACTCAAGTTAATCACGAAAGTTCGGTACCACATCCAAACCGAGGGGCAGCATCAGATGCTCATCGACAAGTACGGCCTTACGGCGAAGGACCCGTATAACTTTATTGTCTATGAACGAGCAGCAGCGTTGAACGGCAACCTCACAGAAGCCTTTGCACAGAGTGTGACTGAGACACACCTTGCCTGTGCAACACCAGGACACAGCTGACGATACACCTTCCAGGAAGGTCGTTCTTGAAAGAGAGGATGGATCATGAAGCGACGCACCCAATTACTCACCGTCGCATTCACTCTTGCCACTGTCACAGCTCTTACAGATGCCCATGCCGGCCCAGAAATTGGCGGCATTCCAAGAGCACCGGTGGACAAAGCCAAGATGGAACAGGCAAGACTCTCTGCCCAACTCTGTGGCCCAGGATGGACCCTGTCCGACGACCGTGAACATACGCCGGCGAGTTTCCTGTGCGTTCCAGTCAAGCCGAGAGTGCACTGCCCGCCGAATGCACAGTTACTTGAAACGGATAGCTCAATAGGTTGCGTCCTCCGGCCGAAGTAGGTACGCATATGTCTGGGTCCACCGATTATTGGTCGTACTCCCTGAGATTGTTCATCCCGACTCCCCGACCAATCGGTAGCCGCATCACGGTTTTATCTTCTCAATCGCCGATAGCTTACCATCAGCCGCGTATGTGAGGTGGTAGATGACCAATCTGTCTTTGGCCGCAATCTCAAGAGGAGTAAAGAGAATTTCCGTTAAGCACAATGTGAAGAAATCGCCTGCCAAATAAAATATCCCCGTGAGGAGCTTGACGGCCCAATGATGGGCGTCAGGATCTAATTTATACCGGTCATCGAATCCGCCACCCTCAGGAGTATAGTAGCTGTCAGGTTGGCCGAGTGTCGCGATCACCACGGATCGTTCAACACCGACTTGAATGACATTGATATCACCTCGTTTAGACTCTCGACTGGCTACCATCAGCACGGAGCACCCGGACAGGTTCAAGATAAGCAGGCACATGACAAACAAGTTTGGTCTGCGCATTCTCCCTCCCTCATTCGTGATGCGTACGATCAAAATATGAGTGACACTGTTTGTGAAATAATGGCCATGGCATATAGAACGAGATATCTCGTACGTCAATTCTCTTACAAACTACAACGGACGATGAGAATGTCAAATAGTATTAGGAAACATGTCTGCTTTAGGGGTGCACGTAGAAGACGAATCATGTGGCGCTGCGGAAACTGCACCGGACAACTAACGATAAGATCGTTCCCGGATTGAGTATCGGTAGCCACCTCGTGACTAATAAGATGTTGACCTGCAGTTGTTAGTATGCGGGCTGTATGTTCAAGGGAAGGGGCAACATTCCTTTGCCCGATGTCCGATAACAGTATTTACCTCTTTGACAGTCTTCTACTTCGACTCCCAATAGCCGCTCGAAGTTCTACACTTTGCGTACCCGCTGCCTCAATTACTTCACCTCCGGTTTTCCGAGGAGCACAAGAGGGCATTTCTTATGAGAATTCCTTTCTTGTGGTACGCTACACACGCAGGATTTCGAGCTCCGGCAATAGCCCAAAGAGGACCCCCATGAAGATGCTTCACATTGTCTGCGGGAAGCGGTTGGAAAACGAGATCTTGGCCCTGTTTAAACACGTGGGGATCAAAGGATACACGGTCATCCACGGTGTAGGCGGCAGTGGTGCGACAGGAATCGTTTCAGATGCAGACCCCGAAACCGGCCACAATACCAACACCAATACGCTATTTATGGTCGCCCTTGGGTACGAGGCTGCGTTTTTGCCTCAGGTCGTGTCAGCACTCAAGGAACTTCGCGCCAAACACATCCAGGGTCATGATGACCGTGAGATCCCATTGAAAGTCTTCCTTCAACCCTGCGAAATCATCATCTAGGACTATTACTCCCTGCTTCACATCATTATCCCGAGCTCACCTGCGAGTCTTTTCCATGCCGGCGAGCATATGACCTAGGCTCAGGACTCATTCTTTCAGATAGAAGATGACGGTTGCAGCGAGACAGATCGCCGAAAAGAAGGTGTGAGCACACCGATCGTACCGCATGGCAATCCGACGCCAATCCTTGATCCGCCCGAACATGATCTCGATGTTGTGGCGTTGTTTGTAGAGGGTTTTGTTGTAGCCACGCCGTGTTTTGCGGTTCTTGCGCGGTGGGATGCACGGTTTCACGCCTCGCTGTTTCAAGGCTGTGATGAGCCAGTTCGCGTCATAGCCGCGGTCGGCGATCAGATGTTTGGCGTTGGAAAGATGGGGCAGCAGGCATCTCGCGCCCGTGTAATCGCTGGTGTGCCCTGCTGTTAGCAACAGGTGCACCGGTTTGCCCGCCTCGTCACACACCGCGTGGAGCTTCGAATTCAGGCCACCTTTTGTGCGGCCAATACAGCGGGGGACTGCCCCTTTTGGAGCAGACTCGCTGCCGTTCGGTGGGCCTTCAGATGTGTGGCGTCGATCATCAGGCAGTCTCTGGTTCCTGACTGTCGCGACAACTCACGGAAGATCTTGCTAAAGATCCCCGCTCGACTCCAGCGCACAAACCGGTTGTAGAGTGTCTTGTACGGCCCATAGGCCTTCGGCGCATCCTTCCATTGCAGGCCATACCGGATGACATAGATGATCCCGCTAATCACCCGTAGATCATCCACTCGCGGGACACCGTGCGACAGTGGGAAATAGGGTTTGATCCGGTTCAACTGCTGCTTGGTCAACAAAAACACGTCACTCATGGCCACCTCCAGCCATAGTGAAGCACAGATTACTTACCGAGGAAACCCTCAAACTTAATGAGTCCTGAGCCTAGAAGGCATAATGCTGGCCACAGTCCATGAGTTGAACCAAACCGATCAATGTCGCCTAACACCACTCCCTATGGGCTATAACCTGTCGGAGATCCTGTCATATGATTCTGCGTAATCACCTGCCTACCATTGCCTGTATTCTCGCCACTATCATAGCTGGAACAGATGCCCATGCCGGTCCAGAAATTAGCGGCATTCCAAGAGCACCGGTGGATAAGGCCAAGATGGAAAAGGCGAGACTAGCTGCCCAACTCTGCGGTCCAGGATGGACCCTGTCCGACGACCGTGAACATACGCCAGCGAGTTTCCTGTGCGTTCCCGTCAAACCAAGAGTACAATGCCCGCCGAATGGGTAATTGCTTCAAACAGACAGTTCAATCGGCTGTACTCCAAAGTCAAACTAACCGCGCATGCGTATGAGTCCACCGACTGTTGGTCATCTTCGCCTGAAGTCGGGCCACCGTGGCAGTATGAGGGCATCCGACTCCTCCCTAGGACCGGGTCCACTCATGAGGCGACTGAGCCAAACCTCTGAGGTTAGGTCGACTGACTATCTCCGGACTAATTACGATGCCCCACTTTGAAACACACACCGTACGCCGTATTGGATGGCTCCGTGCCTCTGTGCTAGGCGCAAATGATGGTATTGTGTCCTCGGCCAGTCTTATCGTAGGCGTTGCCGCAGCAGGCGCAAGCTCAACGAGTATTATGACAGCGGGCATAGCCGGTCTGGTGGCCGGATCCATGGCGATGGCTGCCGGGGAGTATGTTTCCGTGAGTTCACAGGCCGATGCCGAGCGCGCGGATCTCGAACGAGAGCGTAACGAGTTATCGTCAGCTCCTGAACAGGAGCACAGGGAAATGACTGCCATCTACGTGGCACGTGGGCTCGATGCGGAACTCGCATCCAAAGTCGCAACACACTTGATGACACATGATGCACTCGGTGCCCATAGCCGTGATGAGCTCGGCATATCCGACACCATGACCGCACGGCCCGTGCAAGCCGCCTTGGCATCAGCTGTCACGTTTTCTATTGGTGCCACCCTCCCGCTCCTGATCGTCCTGTTGGTACCAACCTCGGCGCTTATGTGGGCTGTCTCCGGAAGTTCTCTTCTATTCCTGGCTCTTTTAGGATCTCTCGCTGCACGGGTCGGCGGTGCGTCCGCAATGATTGCTGCCACGCGGGTGACGGTTTGGGGCGCCTTGGCAATGGCCGTGACCGCTGGAGTGGGAAGGTTGTTTGGGGTTCCTGCTTGATCCCCACTCTTCCTGATCGCTGAAACATTGAGCAAAGCCAATGAAAGCGGGTAACGAGGATATGGTCTATCGGGGCCAGGACGCTGGGGTAGTCCGCGAGACCAAGCAATGAGAGTACCCATTCCGGACAAGAGTAAGAGGACCTCACTCCGTTGTTAACACTACACGGCAGCGAGCCTTTCCGCTCAGCATCCGGTCGTAGGCTGCCGCTGCCTGTTCCAACGGGAACGTCTCCACCATCGGACGGATACCGGTCAAGGCGCAGAAGTTCAAGGCGTCCTCAGAATCACGAGCCGTGCCGGACGGCCATCCTTGAATCGTTCGACGTGCGCCGATCAGTTGAAGCGGTGTGACTGTCATGGGATCAGTCGATGCCCCAAGAACAATGAGCTTGCCGCCGACTCCCAAGCCGTCAACCATATCCGACATGGCTTTACCGCTCGGCGCCGTTGCCAAAATCACGGCGGCTCCACCGAGACCCGCCAGCTCCTTCGCAGGATCAGTCGTTTCGGCATCGAGGTAGCGCTCAGCTCCCAGTTTCAGGGCAAGTACGGATCTCTCTTGGCCACGCCCAATGGCAACGGTATGAAAACCCATCTTATTGGCAAACTGCACCCCGAGATGGCCGAGCCCGCCCAGTCCCTGAATAGCCACCAGATCGCCCGCCCTGGCTCCGCTGTGACGCAGGCTGTTAAACGTGGTAATCCCGGCACAGAGAATCGGTGCCGCGTCCGTTGCCGTCAACGCATCGGGAATAGCCGCCAGCGCTTCCGTACGCGCGATGAGGTACTCCGCATACCCACCATCTTCATGAAAGCCG
>JAHBWO010000217.1 GCA_019636945.1 Nitrospira sp.
TGAGTCATGCCGGGTTCCAGCGTCGGCGCTGCTGATGCCGTGAGAGGTTCAGCTGTCATGGTCGAGGTAGTGCCGGGCTCGTCCTCATCCGCAGCCACCGGCAGAGGGGCTTGGGCATCTTCCCTCTCCTGTCTATACTTCGCGGCCGCATTCTGCAACGATGCACTCTCATGACGAAGGTCTGCGATCTTGCGCGCAAGGCTCCAACTTTGGTTCATCAACGCCGCAACTTGTCCCTTGAGCGATGTGAGCATCGCCTCCGCTCGTTGTCTCATGACCGGCAACTGCTCTTCTTCACGCTGGACGGCCGCGCGTAATTCAGCGGTCGTCGCGTCTTCATGCCGATTCGCGGCCTGTAGTCCTGCGATTTGCTGATCGAGCTCCTTTACCTCGTCTCGAACCGATTCAAGTGCTCGCGTGTGTTCTTGTGTTTCGGCCTTGACTCGTTCGTAGGCGCTCCGACTCACGCAGCCAACCTCCGTGAAGAGCGCTCCCGCAAGCACGCACGCAGTGATCCCTTGAAGCACTGCTGAGACTGTGACGGTAGGGGTTGTCATAGGCCTTGCCTCCTGGGTTAGTTTGACCAGAAGCACTCGTGCCGGGGCGTGCGGTTGGGTCGATGGGGAGTTTTGCGTCGTGTCGCAACAAGCGATGAATTTTGCACGATGCCAAGGATGTACACAGATTGGGGGTGTATGTCAACCCACGCGGTACTCGGCAGAATGGCTGCTTGGACAACCTGGGTCCGCTTTGCGTACCATGTGGCTATCATGGCATCTGAGCAGCCTCTGTCCGTCAGACTCCCACCGGAGTGTGAAGGTCCCTTACTCGAGCGGTTCCTCAAGGCGGAGGCGATGGCCCTGTGGACGGTGCGGTCCGCCCGACAGCAGAACGTACCAGCAAACGTCTACAGCTTTCTCAGAAAACATGAGGAAGATGAGCAGAAGCATCTGGCCCAGTTTGAGTCGTTGATCGGTCGTCAACCTCGTGAACGTGATCGCCTTCCCTCTGTCCCGCGACAATGGCCGGCGTTAGCGGTCCAGATCTACGGGTATGAGTCATTGGGGTTGGAATTCGCTCGTCTCCTGTTGATGCTGCGACCGGATCTCGCGTCAATTCTTGAAGACGAGGTCGTTCACGTCGGTTTTTTCGAACGGGAGGTTCGACGCATTCTCCGTAGAGATTCCAATGCCGCTGAACAGGCCTGCGCATCGGCACGGGCTTGGTGGCGGAGACTGCCGAGAACCGTCGGCCGCTACTTGGAAGCGGACGTGCTTGATCCCTTTCGGCAACAGCTGACGGTGCATATTCTGGACGCGATCGAACGGAGATTCGTGGAGACGGGGTTGTTGAAAATGGAGCTGCGCTGATGGAGATGATTACGTCTGTTCGACGAGGAGGCCGGTCACAGCTCCCATGTGACGATATTTCTGCTCTCGTTGCGCGACGAGTTGATCGACCGGCAGGTCAAGCAGCTCAAATAGTTGGTTGGTGAGCGTCTTCCCAACAAGATCGTAGATCGCACCAGGTTCGCGGTGCGCACCTCCCAGAGGTTCTGGCACGATCGTGTCGATTACGCCAAGATCCAGCAGGTCCTGCGCAGTCATTTTCAGTGCTGAGGCGGCTGTCTGAACTTTTTCCGGGCTGTCCCAGAGAATGGCGGCACATCCCTCCGGGGAAATCACGGAATAGACCGAATGTTCCAGCATCAGGACACGGTCTGCAACGCCGAGCGCCAAGGCTCCTCCGCTTCCACCTTCACCGATGACGACCGAAATGATCGGGACCGTCAACCGAGACATGACGAACAAGTTCCGCGCAATGGCTTCAGCTTGTCCACGCTCTTCGGCGCCGATTCCAGGGTAGGCCCCTGGCGTGTCGATAAAGGTCAGAATCGGGCGATTGAACTTTTCCGCGAGTTTCATGAGCCGGAGGGCTTTTCGGTATCCTTCAGGATTGGGCATCCCAAAATTTCGTTGCATGCGTTCTTTAAGGGTCTTGCCTTTTTGATGGCCGATCATCATCACCGGCCGGTCATTAAATCGGGCAAACCCGCCGACGATAGCCCGGTCATCTCCGTAGACTCGGTCACCATGAAGCTCAAGAAAGTCTCGCGTCAGCTCACGAATATAGTCGAGTGTGCTGGGTCGTTGAGGATGACGAGCGAGCTGCGTTCTCTGCCAGGGACTCAGGTTTTTATACAGCTCGTGTTCGGCCTGCGCCAGCTTGGCCCGAAGTTTTCGGATATCGTTTTGGGAGCTGGTTTTCCCCCCGGTTGCCGCAGCAGAGAGCTTCTCGATTTTCTCTTCAATTTCGCGGAGAGGCTTTTCAAATTCGAGGTAGTCTCGCATGGACGTCGATCAATTCCTTGCAGCGATAGTGGACCGATCGTGGTTGACTCCCACTAGTATTGGTTCCTACGATAGCAAAGAAAGGGCCCCTTTGCCTAGTACTTCCTCGACATCCGACATGAAATGGTCGCTAGGGCAGACGGTCAGGTTGGGGAGGGGATTGGTCTCCGCTTCCAAACGTGCCTCTGTTCGAAACAGCATGGAGACGGTGGTGCTGCCAGGATGCCGGCGGAAGATATCGGCCAAGCGAGGCAATTGCTCCCGCACATCCGGGTGATCCGTGAGCCGAATGCGGATTCGTTTGATGGATTGAGCTTGAACGTCAGCTAATGGTTCAATTTTGCTTCCACGAAGCTTGGTTCCCTTATCGCCGCGATCAATCGTCCCGGTAACCCGCACGATGTGTTCGGGTGTCATCATCTCACCGGCCGTCTTAAACAAGTCTGGGAACACGATGACTTCCGTAGTTCCTTGCAGATCTTCAATCGTGAGATAGGCCATACGATCGCCTTTCTTCGTCAGCATGGATTTGACGGTGGCGATGACCCCGCAGATCTTGACCTCACTCCCATCGGCGCAATCTTTCAATCCAGTCGTCGTTGTGGTGGACAAGGCGCCCAGCATTGCTTCGTACCGCGTCAATGGGTGGGCGGAAATATAGAAACCGGTGAGTTCGCGTTCGTATTTTAATCGTTGAGCTTGATCCCATTCTGCGACCGACGGCAATGGCGGGATCGGTAAAGGTGCGGACATCCCGCGCCCATTCATCTCCTCGCCGAAGATACTGATCTGACCACAGTCGCGCTCGCGCTGAGCCGCAGCTCCTTCCTCTACCGCTTGGTCCAGTACGGCCATGAGTTGTGACCGCCTGGCGCCGGTGGAATCAAAGGCACCGGCTTTGATCAGGCCCTCCAACATCCGTTTATTGACCTTGTGGAGATCAACTCGTCGGCAGAAGTCGAAGAAGGAGCTGAAGGATCCCGTCTGAGTCCGCACGTCCAGGACGGATTCCACGGCGCCTTCACCGACATTCTTAATGGCGGCCAACCCGAATCGAATGGCTCCCTCGGCGACGGCAAAATGCTTTTGGCTAGCATTGACATCGGGGCCCAATACTTTGATCCCCAAATCTCGACATTCTGTAAAATAGCCGACCAATTTGTCTTGATTGCCCATATCGGTCGTCATAAGGGCCGCCATGAATTCGGTTGGATAGTGCGTTTTGAGATACGCCGTCTGGTAACACACGACGGCATAGGCCGCCGCATGCGATTTATTGAACCCGTATCCGGCGAATTTTTGAATCAACTCGTACAGCTTCTCGGCTTTTTTCTCGGGGATCTTGTTCTCTTTCGCGCCGTCGAGGAATTTGACGCGTAATTTTTCCATTTCCTCGGGCTTTTTCTTCCCCATCGCACGGCGCAGGATATCGGCTTGTCCCAATGAAAATCCGGCAACCTTATTGGCGATCGCCATCACTTGCTCTTGATAGACGATGACCCCATAGGTGTCCTTGAGGATCGGTTCCAATTCCTGAACTTCGTAGGTGATCGTCACCTTCCCCTGTTTGCGTTTGATGAAGTCGGGAATAAGATCCATGGGCCCCGGTCGATAGAGCGCGATAATGGCGATGATGTCTTCGAACCGGTCGGGCTTCAGTCCCGTGAGCAGATCCCGCATTCCGGAGCTTTCCAGCTGGAACAAGCCGGTGGTTTTTCCAGAACTCAACAGCGCAAATGTGGCTGGGTCATCAAACGAGACCTGATCCATCACAAGTGGCGGCGCGTCAGGATGTGTGTCATTGATGAGGGTTTCGGCCCGCCGGATCATCGTGAGGGTCTTGAGTCCAAGAAAGTCGAATTTCACGAGCCCGATTTTCTCGACGTCTCCCATCGAGTACTGGGTCACCACTTCGTCGTTGGCTCCCTTGTAGAGCGGGACGTGGTCGGTGAGGGGGCCTTCGGAAATGACAATGCCGGCCGCATGTGTTGAGGCATGACGCGCGAGGCCTTCCAGGGACTGCGCGTTGGCCATTAGTTCTTTGACCTTGGGATCAGTGTCGACCAACTCACGTAAGCGAGGTTCGATCTCCAGGGCTTGCTGGAGAGAGATGTTCAACTGGTTGGGAATGAGCTTGGCGACCTTGTCGGCATCTGCGTAGGACATTTCCAGCACACGTCCGACATCGCGGATGGCGGCTTTGGCCCCGAGCGTTCCGAAGGTAATGATCTGAGCCACATGGTCGGTGCCGTACTTGTCCACCACATAATTGATGACTTCTCCGCGGCGATCCATGCAGAAGTCCATGTCGATATCGGGCAGCGAGACACGCTCAGGGTTCAAGAATCGCTCGAACAAGAGGGTGTACACCAATGGATCAAGATCTGTAATTCGAAGCACATAGGCCACAAGACTTCCCGCTGCCGAACCTCGCCCTGGTCCTACTGGAATGCCGCGTGATCGGGCAAATCGAATGATATCCCAGACGATGAGAAAGTATCCGGCAAACCCCATTGAGCAGATCACCATGAGTTCTTCTCGAAGGCGTTGCTCGTAGACCGCTGAGGCGATACGACTGGGGCGCTCCGTCAGCCGTGCTTGGAGACCGGTCAGTGCGAGATGTTCAAGGTAGGACTCACGGTCCTTGAATCCGTCCGGAATTCGGTATTGCGGGAGGTAGGTTTTGTTTAAGGGAAGGTCAAGCGCACAATGATCTGCGATGCGGCAGGTATTCATCACCGCGCCTGGAAATTCAGCGAATGCCGGAGCGATTTCATCGGTGGATTTCACATACAGCTGGTCCGTATCAAACTTCATC
>JAHBWO010000218.1 GCA_019636945.1 Nitrospira sp.
AGGGTACGATGTGGAGCCTCTTTCCAGAACACTTATTGAATGCTGCTCCCCATAATCGAGAACCCTGCCTCATGATAGCCAGACACTCTCTTCACCATTATCTAGGGCTAGGCGTCTTTCTGCTAGCTCTAATCCTCTGCAGCGGATGCCAAACCACCTCTTCACAGGCAAGATGGTCCCCCTTAAGTCTTCAAGATCTAGGAGTGACCGCCATCGTGATCACTGGAATGCCTCCTACATCTTACTTTCCATCAGGTAGCAAACAGTATCGGGAGGGAGCAGCTCAGGGCGCACTCACCGGCATACTGGCCATGGAAACAGTTGCAGCAAATGAGGGGCAGGACTCTCGAAACTCGCCATGTCACTCAGAACATCGCTCACATCAGTATGCTGGCTGTATTGTGTCAGCGAGTTTAGCCGGCGTTGTGACATCCCTTATCGAGACAACTGCCGCCGCCTCTCTTGGCACACTGTGGGGCCTGGCACAAACTGCAGCTGGCCACGGACCACAGTCCCTGAACATGGTTCTCGCTCAAGAGGCGGTGAAAGACATCGTTGAAAGACCTGAACTACAAACCACCGTAGCAGAGGCGATCCAATCGAATTTCATCTCAACATTTAACTTTCGCCTCCATCTCCTCCAAGATTCCTCTTACGACACCTTATTCTCACCAGAAACGCGGGCTTCACTGGCCTACATACACACATTCATTTTTTCAAAGATTGTCGGAGTCGCATTTGAGCTTACACACACCGACCAGCCTGAACGGGTCCGGATCGTTGTCCAGTACAACGTGAAGACGTTTCGCGGCGGAAGTACAATTCCATCAGATGTCCGTGAGTATGTGTGGTGGGGGAAAGAATACCCTCTTGAGGTATGGAGCGAGAACCAAGCGGAGAAGGTGCGCGCTCAACTGTATTTCGCGTATCAGGACTTAGGCCACCAGGTATTCAATCAACTGACGAGTACATTCCTGCCCGCTCAATCGCCGAGAGACAAAGAGTCTCTCTCTACGCCGAAGACCATCCCCTAGCGACTTGATTGGTTCATTGGCCTAGATACGTGCGAAATCCGAAACCATGGCCAATGAAGGAGAGCCCAGGCTACACCCGCACCGACCAGTCCACCCACGATCCAGCCCCCGATCACATCTGTGAAATAGTGCGCCCCGATGTACACGCGCGATACGCCGATCGCAGCCACCAAGGGCCAGCTGATCCACCCTGACCTGGGATAGAGGATTTGAAAAAACGCCGCCGCCGAAGCCGTATTGGCGGCATGATTGGATGGGAAGGAAAACGCGCCGCCACACCCCAGCAGCTGGTGCACATCGGCAAGCGTCACGCAGGGACGCGGTCGCTGCACCAAACCCTTCAATTGAGTTCCGAGTGCATCCGTCGCGCCGACCACTGCGGCCAGCATCGCCCCGCCGATCACACATTCACGCCAATTGACCCAAGCCCAATAGGCTGCGGCGAGAACTATCGGATAGAGCAAATTGCCCGGCTTGGCCAATTCGACACCCATCCAATCGAGCAGGCTCGACTGCCCCGCCACGCCGTTGATGCCGCGAAAGAGAATCTCGTCTACACCCATGGCGCGACGATAAAGGGTCGGGAGGAATCAGTCAAATGATTCGATGCGAGGTGAGCGGAAAAATCGGCGCGCCGCCTAGCCTGGAGCCGATAGCGCGAGGATCGATGCGTCACTCCCAGATGACATTCGTGATGCCTGGAACTGACGGCACAATCTCGGCAAGATGGGCGCTCAATTGCTTGATCTCGGGTGTAGGATCAACACGCTTCAACAGGCGCTGCAGCACAGATAGTTCCGCGACGGGATAGACCATCCATTCGTTCGTGCTGTCTTCGGTGTTGCTGCAAGCGAACCACAACATGACAGGCTTACGCGAGACCATCACCACCCATCCAAAATCCTCAGGGATGACTCCCTCCACGGAGACCCCACGCTCCCGAAGCTGCTCGGCCAACCAGTTGGCCAAGGCTTGGCCATAACACCCGGGATTGGTTTTCTCCTCTTCGCCCGGGATGGGCTTGAAGAAATCGGAGGTGAAGGTGACTTGAGGGCCAGTGTTCATAGTTCAAGGAAGAATAGTTGTGCCTAGATCCAGTTGGTTATGGTTGACGGGAAGCCTATTTCAGTTCATGCCGTTGTAGTTACCGATGGATTCTCTACATAGTCGTCGCCCATCATCAGCTTGTAGTGGGCATGTTGTTCATGCTTCTCGAAAATCTCTCTGAAGACTCTCAAATAATTGTCCACCATCGTGTCACCCATCGAGACGTAGAGGTCGTCGTGCGCATAATGTGATCCGTCATGCACCCAGGAGCAGAGCGATTTGCAGATAACTTTATCCTTCCCCTCAAACTTCGCACACAGGTCGTCAAGGTCGATGCGCCCCAGAATCTTGAAGTAATTTTCTAAAATGCGCCGCAGAGTGTTTTGAATCGTAAGATTCGAGCGGCCGGGTTTGCGGACTTCCTCCCATAGCAACTCGTACGACGTCTTGACCGGGTTAGTCTTATGTCTTTCAAGCTTCGATAGCAGGCCGCACTTGCGGACAATCCAAAACGTTTCCTCCTTCGTCGCTACGTCCTGCCGTCTTGGGTTATAGCTGACCTCCTTGTGAAAGTAGACGTTGTGCGTGAGCACGAAGATTTGTTTGATGTGTCCGGTTCCAGCCCGCACTTCGTCGAATAACCCTTTGATGAGGCTGCTAACAATGAAGAGTATATCGCTGTCGAGACTGGAAACTGGGTCATCAAAGACCACTATTCGGTCAGTTGTCATCCCGCTGTCAGAATCGCTGCCACGAAGCAAATGGTAAAAATAGAGGAAGGTGACAAATGTCTTCTCACCTTCGCTCAATGTAGCCATGGCATCAGAACTGTCTGCGCGAACTAACTTGTAGGACGTTCCGCTTGCAGCTTTCTCGAGCTTAAAACCTCGGAACCCAAATGACCTGAGCAGGGTGTTGATACCGTTAATTGTAGGCTGCACACTCGTTGCCTGCTTTTCCAAAACCTGAAGCTCAGAGGTCTTTTTCCGCTTCTCCTCGATGGCCTTCTCCATCTTGTCTGTCATCGATAAGATGGCTTTGTCCAAGCCATCTTTTTCCTTGTTAAACGCTGCGAGATCGGCATTCAGTTCGTCCACAACAAACTTCCATATTTGTGCGGTCAGTGTCGCACGCTCGGTGGCAAGGTTCGCAACCATCTTGTTATGTGCAGTGATTTGGGTATTGGCCGCGTCAATGAGGGCCTCAATCGCCGCGCAGACGTTGCTTAGCGATTCCAACTCGACTGCCCGGCTCGCCTCTTTCTTCTTCTCTGCAAGACGCTGGCTGTTCAGCGCGATTTTCGCGTCAAATAGCTCCCTCTCTGCTTTCAACCTCTCGACATCGATAAACCTGGACGGCGACGCAATAATTCCGGCAAGTTGCTTCTGAATCCGGACCGCTTCGGTGAGATAGTTCGTCGCCAGATCGGCGATCCCCTCGCTGTCCGTTACAAAACTCTCGTCAAAATACTCCTTCAGGCTTTCGGCAAATGCATCGGTCGTTTTTCGCTGACAGAACGGACACACTCCATCATTTACGTCATAGAATCCACGGCCTTCACGAACCCAGTCGCTGTTGGCAAGCTTCTTAATCATCGCAGCTATATCAACGTCTTCCTTGCCAATGACTCGCTTCTTAAGAATTGGATCCGTTTCATGCACAAGGATTTTGGTCGTATCGATCGCAGGGACTGAGGCCTCCGTGGTGGGAGTGGGACCGAAGACGCTTTCCGATTTTTTCTCCAACTCTGGCAAGGTCAGGAGCACCGCGGCATTGGACGCTTGCTCCTGGAGCACTTTATCTCTAAATCTTTCCATACTGCTCCGAACCCCCTCGAAGCCGCCTTGCAGTTTCGCGTCGTGCTTCTGCTTTTGTACCCAACACTTTTCTTTTAATTTCTCCTTGAGCCTCGCCAACTCTCCTTTCTTTCCACCATTCCCATCCTCGCCATGCAGAGCCAGAGTGAGGCTTTGGATCTTGGCCGTCAATGCGTCGATTTCGCCCTTTGCTACGGCGATCTTTGCTAGGGTGTCGAGTTGCTTTTCGCCCAGCGTAAACACGCCTTTCAGCTCTGGTGACTGGTTGAAATTACGTTCGACAAAATCATGGTTGTAGACGAACGGCCGGAGTTTTGTTCCTCCTTTCCATGTCACCTTGCATGTTGGAAAGTTCGCTTCATCTGCGATGACCCGACCGATAGTGGTTTTTCCCGTGCCGTTCGAACCAAATAAAAAATTGAACTGTGAGAGACCATTAAGTTGCTCGGGCATAACGTCGTAGGTTGCCACGCCGGAAATGGTGATGGATTCAATCATGTTCTGCGTCACCCCCGCGTTCGTTCTTCGCTTCGCTTACTTTTGTTCCGGTCGCTACGCATAGAGCAGGGTCTGTCGGTTTCTGTTTTCTTACGTCCCCGAAAAGCACAAACAAAAGCGGAAAATCTCTACGCCGAGGTGGCACTACTGTCAAGTACAACCGATAGCAAGGTGGAGCTGCCTGCCCCTATTCGATTTGCCATCCATTGGATGGCCATCCCCCCTAGGACTCTTCCTAGGGTCGCCTCCGCCATCGATGTGATACTTCACTCTTGTACCCATCAGGCGAACCCAGGGAGGCCCATTATGTTGACAAGACACTTCGTACTGATCCCCGGTTTGCTCCTCACTCTCGCCGGCTGCATGACGGACGCTACCGTCGAGTTGACGAAGGCGCCGTTCGATGCGACGACTGACCTTACCGGCGGCACCTCCGGCGCGACGAGGGAATTCCTCGACCCAACCACGGAGTTCACGTCGAGCACCACACCGGGCGCTCTGACGGACGGCCGCCTTCTCAGAGCTAAGGCAAAGGCCACCGTCTTCGCAACGCACACGCATGAGAATCTCCGCGTGGACATAGCTCGCGGTCAGGGAGAATATCTTGCGTCGTTGGCG
>JAHBWO010000219.1 GCA_019636945.1 Nitrospira sp.
TTGGATCGACTCCAGGGGCATCTGACGTTCGTCAAGGTTGGGCTTGAGCTCTACACGGCGGCGGGACCAGAGATGGTGAAGCGGATCGTGGAGCGAGGCATGCGGGTATTTCTTGACCTGAAATTCCTCGACATCGAAGAAACGGTTCGTCGTGCGACGAGTCGGGTTGCCGCCATGGGGGTCGAGTTTCTGACCGTTCATGCCAATCGCAAGGCGCTGATAGCCGCTGTGCAGGGACGTGAAGGCTCATCGCTCAAGCTACTCGCAGTGACTGTGTTGACGAATTTCGACGGCAACGATTTGCGAGAGATGGGAATCCAGCGGACGGTCCAAGACCTCGTGACCGCCAGAGCGTTGCTGGCCTCAGAAGTCGGTTGCGACGGTGTCGTCGCGTCCGGTGAAGAGGCCACGGCACTCCGCCAGAAAGTCGGGCCGCATTTCACGATCGTGACGCCGGGTGTCCGGCCGGCCGGCAAAGGGGTCGATGACCATGCTCGTGCGACGACGCCGACTCAAACCATTGCTGCTGGGGCGGACTATCTGGTGATCGGGCGACCGATTCGTGATGCCGCAGATCCTGCTGCGACGGTCGCCTCTATATTGGCGGAGATGCAAGCGGCATTTGATGCACGTGGTTAGCAGAAGTCGGGTTGCGGTAGCAGTCGACCCTTTGTTAATATCTCTGTTCTTCAAGCCTGTCTGGTGGGTGTAGCTCAGTTGGTTAGAGCGCCGGATTGTGGATCCGGAGGTCGCGGGTTCGAAACCCGTCATCCACCCCACTCGTTCCCCTCAGAGACTATCGGTAGGTAACGGAACAACCAAGACTCCAGCTATAAGCGGTTCTTCGGGAACGTCCGGAAACTGGATATCTATGACCGTATTGGGGTTATGGCGTTCCGTCTGATGGAGAGAGGCATGAAGCAGAAAGTCCTGGGCATTCGGGTCCGGTTGATTCCAGAGCCAAGTGATTAGGTAAATCAAGCCACGTATTTTATGGGATTGACCATGGTTTGTTAATGGTGTAACCATTGGTTACCGTGGTGAATCGTGATGACATTGCTCTCGGTGTCTATCTCAGGCAGACATCCGGCGAACGTCTGGGGGTCATTGCCGTTGTGCATCAAGTCGGTACCAGTTGGTCAGGAGAATGGTTTTTTCAGTTACGGTACTTGAGTCGGTCGGTCGGAGTGAGCAAGCGAGGCAGTTCGGAATGGAGCTCCAATCTCCGGGAGAAGGATCTGGCCCACTTCGAACTCATTGGAGCATGGATTACGGCACAGGCTTTACTGGCAAGCGGCCCACCTTCTTCTCTCAAGCCAAAGAAACCACCACGAGTACCAGCTTGGATGCGAGGAATCGGACAGCCCAATCAGCTTCGATTATTTGAAGATTTTTAGTTGTCACCATGATCGGGTAAAACCTCAAGTGAGACTTTTATGAAGGAACAGATATTAGATGATCTTGGCCTGGAGAACTGGTCAGTTCTTACGAGTGTTCCGGATTGTCCTCTTGGGAGGGCGTTGTCTTGAGGCCAAGGTTCTGGGGTAGGAATGGCTAATTCTCTGGAACCGGATTTCGACCGGTTTGGCCGCGAAGGGCCTTGATTGCGAGCATACGCCGAACAATGGAGCGTGCCTCACACCAGATTTTCTCAGGCACGTCGTCGATGGGCATGTTGACCTCACTCTGGGGAACGTCTAACTTGCTGTCCTGATGTGCTTTCGTTGTCATCATGGTCGAAGCCAGATCGGCTGCAGCGACCCGGCGGAGGATGTCTTCCAGGGATGGGAGGGAAGGCTGTGATGGAAGGGGTTCACCACGGGATTGTGTCGTTCTGATCTGATGTGAGGGCTCTTGGTCAGGGGTTTGCGACATCCACATGAGTCCGAGTTTGTGTCGAAGGAACTCGGCAACCCATGCTTGATCATCTGGGGCGATCTCATTCGCTTCAATGGCAAACTCATGTTCCTTTACCCACAGCACGATTGCTCGATGAATGCACAGTGGGGTGGACCTGCCTGGGACCGACACCCTTAAGGTCAGCTGCATGCCGGCTACGACGGCTATTGATCCGGTGATTCGCCAACCACGGGAAGTCAGATCAAGGACAGTCCCGTCCGCAACAAATGCACCATCTCCGTACAACACGGGCCAGCTCACTGGAAACCGACTATGTCGCCGCATGGGATCTGTTCTATGGTTCATGGATGCTCCCTGTCATCTATGCCCATCAGGTTGGTAATGTAATGGTAGCGGGGAGAGTAGCTGAGCACCCTCCTCGAAATATTTACCTCAAAAGAGGGGGGTGTGGGTTTGAGCAAACAGCTCTCCGCTATAAGTCTCTCTGCTTCACTGGATTTTGAAGCACGAGAGCGTGAATAGTGCACTGTTTGGGCGATCGATGGCAAGCCCGATGTGATGAACGAAGCCTTGTTCGCTATCCGAATTGGCAGAGGGAGCAAGAAGAGATGTATGAAACATAGAATAGCTCTCTGAGATGAGATCCAGCGGATATTGCGGCAGTTGGTCGATGAATCTATTTGTCTTCTGCGAATAGACAAGGTGGGCCCACAGGCCCTTTATCATTGGTAGAATGACGGACGATATTCAGCGGTAAGAGAACCTAGCAATAGTCATGCTGATAGATCGCGAGTACATGAGTTGAAAGGAGATGCCGTCATGCAGAGGCTTGTATTCCGAATGGTGGGCAGCCTGGTTCTCTTGGTTGTGATGGTGGTGAGTTGGCCTCGTTCCGTTTTGGCTCTTCCCCCGGTCCAAGGGGAAGTGATTTCTGTGACAACAGGGATTCCGGGAACCATGGTGATTCGGGACGACAAAGGGCAGCTTCACATTCTGAATCTTACCCAGCAGACTCAACTCGGGGCTCAGTTTAAGGTGGGGGACAAGGTGCTAGCCTTCTTCAGCCCCTATGGCGTCAGTGCAGTCCAACTCCAGGGAGGAAATCGATAGCAGGGCTTGTGTGAATACGTGCGATAGATCGGGCCATCCTCCACCTCATACGGGCGCATCCTTCACCGCCGAGTTGCGGCCAGCAGTCCTGCAAAACCGAGAAGTACCCCTAGGATGACCAGAAATGAGGACGTGTCCGGCAGACTGGTATCCTGAGATGGTGACCAGTCAACGCAAATGCCGAGTGCGATCAAGATGGTACTCAAGGCCAGCATCACCTTCCAGCGCTGCGTGACGCGCTGATTGTTCTCGACCATATCTTCCTGCATTCCATCCGGCATAGGCTCTCCTCGGCGTACAAACTGCTAGCATGGCGAATGAGGCTGCCGACGGTCAAGGCGAAGTCTTGCCCTTGTCGGGAGCTCCTCCAAGAGCGTATCTTTACGGCTAGTCAGGCTGAAGTCATCGAATGAGCGTTGCATGGAGAGTCTAAAGAAGGGCTGGGTATGGTTTTGGGGGCAAAGTGTCCTCAGCAAGGTCGCTATTCTCGGCCTCCTGGCTGCTTTTGTCCCCTTCGTGCTGCCGACGGTCGTGGCCTGGTTTAGGCCGACGATGATTCACGTTGGGGTGTCGTTCTACACCTATGAACGAGGGGTTCAGCCGCAGGGTATGAATACGCTGTATTTTTTCGAACGGCGTAATCTCGTTTCAGATTGCAGCATCCGACGGGAGGAGCAGTCCACCCCGAAAGGCCGGGCAAAGACGCTCGATCCACAGGGTTGGGTGCTCATCAAGCTCCTGCTTGAAAATGTGTCCAATCGTGACCTGACGAACCTTCACGTCGGTGTACGGTCTCCCGCCATCAATCAGGCGACGCAGTTGACGGCTGCTCCCACCCTGGTGGTTACCGGGAACAAGGAAGCACCTCCCGATGTGAAGCCATTGTACGTGATCTCGATTACGACCTTGCCGGCAGAGAGTTCGGTGGTGGTGACCTTGAAGACACCCATCGACGACAATCTGCGGGACTTTGTCTATGTTAAACGTCGTCCTGTCACCATCCAAGTCCCCTATGTCTCGGCAGAGCAATTCAGAGAATATCCTCCGATTGTTTCACGCACGAACGCGGTCAAAATGTTGAATCGGGAAGGGGTCTTGCGGAGCCGCAATGACGGTTTCTCCGACGAAACACTTCAAGTCATGATGTTGCCTTCGAACGAGCCTACGCGGGAGGACGGAGAGCTCCCCTATCATCCTCTCCCGAGAGCGAAGGTGTGTTCAGAAGCGGAAGCGGGTACCTGGTGATTGTTGTCTTGACCGATGCGGGCATACAAAAGTAGATCTCTCATTCGAATGATGAGGCTGGGTGCGTAGGAGTCTTTCCCTTGAGAAGGCTCCTGACCACAGACTTCCCGGCCAGCCACCCTGTTGTCCAGGCCCATTGAAAATTGAACCCACCGATTCTGCCGTCACAATCGAGCATTTCCCCGAGAAGGTAAAGCCCGGCGACCAGTTTCGACTCCATTGTTCGGTAGTTAATTTCCTCAAGTGGAACCCCGCCGGCGGTAACTTCTGCCACGTTCCACCCGCGGTCACCGATAATCGGAAAGTGAAAGTGAGTGAGTGCATTCAATAACCGATCTCGATGGGGACGTGGGACCTGGGCCACCGCTGTTTGCGACTCGCAGGCCTGGTGACGACAGAGGGATTCGGCAAAACGATCCGGGACCAGGGATGACAGCATTCGAACCAGTGAGCGTCTGGGATGCTGAGCCGCCTGGGCAATGAACCATGCTCGAAGTTCATCAGCCGACTGTCCGGGAACAAAGTTGCCGTACATTTCGACGACGGTGCCTTGTTTCGTCGCCAAGGTCCAAAAGCGGCTGGCATCTAGGACCACGGGACCACTAATTCCGACATGAGTCCAGAGAAGGCTTCCCGTTCGACGGTCCACTTCTCGCTTTTCTACCAGTGTCGTGAGTTCCACCTCATGGGAGAGGCCTGAGAGAGTAG
>JAHBWO010000022.1 GCA_019636945.1 Nitrospira sp.
CTCTGTTTCCCGATGCCACCAGAGAAGGAGGGCGTCCCAGTCACGCGTGTTGGCCTCATCGTCTCGCCGATACCGGTAGATGGGAAACAACCGGTGCGCCGTCAAGGAGGGCGTGTCCACCCGTTCGAAGAGCGACAGGGTCGGGAGGGTGCCGAACTTAGGCCAGCCGATCATCGAGAATCTATTCGATGCTCCTGCCCGGTCATAGTCATATAGCGGAAAGAGATAGGAGTGGCTCGTATCCGGGCCCCTCCCATAGTTGAACAGGGTGATCGGTTTGAGCCCTGCTAAGTTCAGCTCCATCGTGCCTGTTTCGTCATTGCGTTCGTATTCATGCAGAGGGGGGAGTGTATCGAGCAGATACGATCCCTTTTTCATGTGCCGGTATAGGAGCAAGGCGGACCAATTCACTTCGTTCGTTTCGTCGTTCTGCTCAAATCGATACAAGGGGAACAGGCGGGTCAAGAAGTATGTCGGTGAGCTGCCCTGTTCATAGAGGGACCAGGCGAAGGCCCGCTCGCGTGGCGGGAATCCTGCTAAGGACAGCCTCCACCCGTCTGCAGGAGTACTCTGATAACCGTAGAGCGGGAAGAGACGGTCGGCGGTACCGGCCGGACTCGACTCATGGTGGAACCATGTGATCGGCTTGATCCCCAGCAGATCCAATTCCCACCCCGGCCGTTGTCGCTGCCATGCTGCTTCCCAGAGCAGCAGGAATCGATCCTCGCCTTGTTTCGGGGTGGAGTGGTGCCGGTGCACAAAGAGCGTCTCCATTGTCACGTCGTCCGCAGCAAGATCGTGGCGGTAGCGATACAAAGGAAAGAGGCGGTTGGCGAATAGCGTGGGGCCACTTTCTTGGTAGAACATCGCGAAGTCCGACACCCCGATGACCGACCACTCCCGCCAGTCCCCGTTGCGCTTCCAATCGTACAGTGGAATGAAACGGTCGTGGATGGAGGCGCCTTTGGCATCATGGCGGTAGAGCGAGAGCGGGCCGGACAACAACGCGGACCAATGCCACTCCTCGGCCTCGGGATGGTCATACTGGTAGAGCGGGAACAATCGATGGCCGAGGCCTTCTGGGCTTTTCCAATACCGGAAGAACGAGAGCGGGCCGAAGCCGAGGACGTCGGTGCTGTGCGTCTGCGTCGTGAGATCCTCGGTTACTCGATACAGTGGCAGCACTTGATGCCACAGTGTTTTGGAGTCATGACCGTATCCGGCCAGAGAAAAGCGATTGATACCCAGCAGAGACCATCCGAGGCGGTTCTCTTGGTGGTCATGTTCATAGGAATACAACGGGAACAGACGATGGGCGGTGAGGGTGGGACTTGCTCGCATGTGAAAGAGCGCAAGGAGGTCCAGCTGACTGAGATCGTCTGTTGTTGAATACGAGTAGCGATAGAGCGGAAACAGCCGGTCCGAGTAGAAGGCGGGCCTTGAGGTATGTTCATAGAGGGCCAGTGCAGGAGCGGTTGTTTGTGGGAGCGGCGGCAGTCCGAGGACTGAGATGCGTGTTTCTTGAGTGGAGGTATCGGTCAGCGAGCCGTAAAGCGGAAAAAGATAGTTCAGGCTTGTTTCCGGTGTGACAGACTGGCCGTAGAGAGGAAGCAAATAACGATACCAGGTCCCCTCTTTGTGATTCTGGCCTGAGAAGTAGAACGGCAGGATCCTGGTTTCATACCCGTTCCGGTCCGCGCCATAGTGGAACATTGGAAAGAGGATGTCCCACTCCTTGAGATCGGTCCGTGTGTCATAGGTGGCGATCGCCAGCGGACCGAGCACGTAGTACTGATGGTAATAGTTGCCGCGTTGATGATGTCCATAGAACGGGACCAGGTAGGTGTAGCTCCGGTCTTCCGCAGCGTACTCGAAATATGCGGGGAGGAAAACAGTGTAACGTCGTGACGGGTCCTCCGCATGCCAGTACAGCGGAAGAAGCTGGAAATACGAGGCATCGGCTTTGTGCTCGGAAATGCCGAGAGGCCACAGCACGCTCTGCCGAAGGTAGCCTTCCGCCGGATTCATTTCGCGGGAGTAAAATGGGGTAAGTCTGAGTCGGGAAAAGCTACCGCGCTCTTCGGTTGAGTAGAGATATAGAAATGCCTGCGTGTAGGTCACATCTTCCTTGGTTTCCCTGCAATAAAGAAAGCCCACGCAAAAACGCGACCGTCCTTCGAGGTTCTCGGCGGCGTGTGACAACGGGAGGAACCCCATAAACAACGACGGCCCTACCAACAGTTGGAGCTGAAGAAGCAAAATCATCAACAGTCGCCGACACACATGGTACATCAGCACAAAAATCCTCCCGTTGCGGAAATACCCATCACATTGATCCTGTGACCACACCTGTTCGCTCGCCTGTTTCTTCAACAGACTTGTGACGCTCGTGCTGCATTGCAAGCAAAGTGCCTCAGCTTTGATCAGATGGAGACAAGAAGAGGGAGGTCAAAATGGCGCAGTCGGCCGGTTGGATGTTGTGGCTGCTGCCTGCGGTACACAAGAAGGGACAGCGAACGTCGATCCGATTCCATAAGGTGTGTGCATGTCAGCGGTATGCGTATATCACGTGTTTGGCCTGTGGAGGGGCTCGTCTGCTGTCGCATCTTGCCTCATTCAGTTTCACCTCTCTGTAGCCGCCTACCCCAACCGATTGCCTGATTCCGTAGTCGCGCATCCTGTCTCCATGGACGGAATCACAGGAATCAATAAAAGATCTGTCCGTGAGCACAGTGGCATCGAGATTGCTCAGCTATGAGATGAGGTAGGAACCCCACGCATCATTCTCGAAAGAGGAGTCTCGTCATGAAAGTCACCCTCAGCATCATCAAAGCGGACATCGGTTCGATCGGGGGCCATATCTGTCCATCCCGGCAACTGTTGGAAACCGTTCAGCGTTATGTGGCTCAGCATAGTTCGATGTTGATTGACCATTACGTCAGCAGTACCGGTGATGATATCGCGATCTTAATGAGTCATCGGCACGGTGTGGGGTACGAGCCGGTCCATAAACTGGCGTGGGACGCATTCCTTGCCGGGACCGAAGTAGCCAAACAGCAGGGGCTATACGGAGCCGGTCAGGATCTGCTGAAAGACGCCTTTTCCGGCAATGTACACGGGATGGGGCCGGCCGTGGCGGAGATGGAATTTAACGAGCGGCCGAATGAGCCCTTTCTGTTCTTCGCCGCTGACAAGACTGATCCCGGTGCGTTCAATCTCCCGCTGTACCTGGCCTTTGCCGACCCGATGAACACGCCAGGCTTGATGCTGGCGCCCAGCATGGCGCAAGGCTTTCGGTTCGTCATCATGGATGTGAATCATACGGAAGGTGACCGGATCATCGAGCTCAGTGCCCCGAAGGAATTGTACGAGATCGCCGCGCTGCTGCGGGACACTGAACGGTACGTCGTCGAATCGGTGTGGTCCGTCTCCAGCGGCGAACAAGCCGTGGTAGCTTCTACTTCACGACTGCATAACATTGCCGGAAAGTACACCGGCAAGGACGATCCCGTGATGTTGGTTCGAGTCCAGAAGGATTTTCCGGCGACGGGCGAGATCTTAGCGCCTTATGCCATCGGTTCGTATGTGGCCGGCGGCATGCGGGGCTCCCATCAGATGCCGTTGATGCCGGTTCCGCTGCAGTCGGGCATCAGCTACTTCGATGGTCCTCCGGTGATCACCTGTGCCGCATTTGCCATGCATGACGGGCGGTTCACCGAGCCGGTGGATGCGTTTGCCCATCCGTTCTGGAATCGAGTCCGCGACACGGTTTCCGACAAAGCCATCGGCATGCGGCGCCAAGGGTTCTTCGGTGCGGCCATGCTGCCTATGGCGGAACTGGAATATACCGGCATTATGGAAAACCTGAAGGCGCTGGAACCTCGATTCCGCGTGCGCACCAGTTCGTGATCGGACATGACCAATGCGCCTGGTTAGGTTTGACCTCATGGCAGTTGAGATGAAGGGTTGGGCAGGATGTTGTGCTGTCCGAGATCAACTCCACCGGTTGTTCCAACGTGACTCCGGGGACGGCATGCGCTCACACACACGAACCTATGGGCCTGAGGTGGACCTCAGCGACCAGCTTGCAAGGTCACCATCCGTTCGTTAGAGTCATATGAATGTATGCTTCTGGCTTGACTCTCCGTTGATCTACTTCAGAAGGAAAAGCGATGTGGGTTCGTGACAAGTTTCTGTTGATCGGCTTGCTGCTCTGGTACCTGGCCCTCTCAGTCTGGACGGCTCAGTCGCCGACCGATCCCCAGTTTTGGCTGATCTCGAGTCTGTTGCCGGCGGCGTTCGTGGTGGGATTGATCGTGACGCATCGCCGGTTTCCGCTGTCTCATGCTTCTTACACGCTCATTACTCTCTTTCTGACCCTCCATGCGATTGGGGCCCATTACACGTATGCCCAAGTGCCGGTCGGTCAGTGGATGGATCAGGTCTTCCATCTCGGTCGGAATCATTTCGACCGGATCGTCCACTTCAGCTTCGGCTTTTTACTCGCCTACCCGATGGAAGAACTGTTCCGCCTCGGTGCAGGGGTGCGAGGCTGGCTCTTGTATTATCTGCCGGTCATGACGGTGCTGGGGCTGAGCGGGCTCTGGGAAATCATCGAATCATGGGTGGCGAGTACGCTCCATCCGGAATTGGGTGTTACGTACTTGGGGTCTCAAGGTGATGTCTGGGATGCCCAGAAGGATATTGCCGCCGCGCTCTACGGAGCCTTGATTTGCGTGACAATCCTTGCCGTGATCCGTGGGGTTCGCGGAACACTTCTGCCCTCCCAGGCTCCGCCGGCTATCGTCGACTCATCCACGTAAATGAAGGTCGGACTCCCAACTCTCGGACGGGCGGAGTCGAGCAGCACTCATCTGCCCGCCGGACTGCTTCTCTGCTACGGACTGCTCTGGACCTGGTTGGCCATAGGCCCGGTCAATCGAAGAGATTGGCTCCTTGAGAATCTGCTGGCGTTCGCCCTGGTGGTGCTGTTGACCCTGACCTACCGGCGATTTCAGCTTTCAACCTTGTCCTATTGCCTGATGACCTTCTTTATGACGCTTCATGCAGTGGGTGCACACTACACGTATGCCGAGGTGCCGTTGGGGTTTTGGCTCCAAGACCTGTGGTCCTTGAGTCGAAATCCCTTCGATCGTATCGTCCACTTCGCCTATGGGGCGCTCTTGGCCTATCCGGTGCGAGAGATCCTCATGCGTCTGGCCGGTGTGCGAGGCCTCTGGTCTTACTCTCTAGCGGTCAGTATGATTCTCACTCAAAGCGGCCTGTTCGAAATCATTGAGTCCATTGTGGCGGCTCTCGTGAGTCCCGAACTCGGTAACGCCTATCTCGGCACGCAAGGAGATGAGTGGGATGCGCAGAAGGACATGGCGGCAGCCTTGGGCGGAGCCGTACTGGCCATGGTCTTTACCTTCGCACTATCGAAGGGTAGTGGGAAGTCGGCCATTCCCTCCACTCCATAAATGAGAAGACGGCGGTAGTCCCTGGTATGCAAGAGGCGGCTTGGTCCGCAACATTGGTATTGGTTATAGGAACCGCGTTCACGATGCGGAAGGGGAGTTATGGTACAGTGGCGACCCCATGAAGGTCTTTGTGCTCGGCGTCGGAGCGACCGGCTCGCTCCTGGTGAAGTTGCTTGCTCGTCAGGGGCACCATGTCTGGTGTGGCGACCGTGATCCAACCCGTGCGCGAGACTTTCTCGGCGCAAAATCCGCCATCATCGTTCAGCAGGTCAACGCCAGAAATCTCCGTGGTATCGTCAAGGCGGCCGCAGGGTGCCAGCTGCTCATCAATGCCTGTCCTGCCGTCTTCAACAACATCGTGATGCGCGCAGCCCTGAAGTTGAGGGCGCACTACCTCGATACGGCCTCACACTTGCGAGCCAACCCGTTTCGACCGGAGCAGTTCCGCTTCGATCAACAGTTTCGCGTGAATAATCGATGGGCGCTCATTCACGCGGGTGCTGCGCCTGGCCTGACGAATCTCTTGACCGCGCAGGCCGCTGCTCAGCTTGATCGAGTGGACAAGGCGGAGGTGCGGATCTATGAGGAAACGGCGAGCGATGCGCCGGTATCACAGTGGTCGGCGGAGTCCTCATTTGACGAAGCGGTCTCACGCCCCCGTATCTATCGTGACGGTCGGTTCCGTTTTGGTTCTCGATTCGGAGAACGTGAACTCTTTCGCTTTCCCTCGCCGATAGGACGAGTCGGGGTCGTGCTGGCGGCACAAGATGAGGTCGTGACGATTCCTCGAACCATCAGCATGAAACGGATGGATGCGAAAATAGGAGGGATGGACATCGACCGTCTCCGACGGTGGTATCGCCAGGGGAAATTGCGCCAGTCTCGAGGGCTCAGCCCGGTACGATTTCCTGCAACGCCGACTCCGGTCGTGATGACTACTTTGGTGCAGCAAGGGATTCTGCACAACGAGCGGTTTGCCCTGGCGGTCTTGGTGTACGGGGACAAGCAGGGCCGGTCGTGCCTCATCCGCTGGGACGCCCTGTTCCCATCGATGTTCGAGTTGCGTCGACGACGTATTCCGTCGTCCCCGATCGCCTGGGGTACCGCCCATCTGACGGCTCTATTCGTGAAGTACATGCCGCATGAACGTTCGGGCGTTTATGTTCCCGAGATGTTGCCGGATTCGGCTCGCAGAGATATTGTGCAAGCCGTTCGGAGGAGCGGGATCCGACTCACGCATAGAATCAGGTCTATCTCAAGTGAACTGCCGTCGCGGTGAACTTCCCCAGTGAAGGCTGGATCAATCGTGGTACTGATGCGAAACAGAGCCCGGGGGGTACCAATGGCGGCCGATTTCGAAAATACGTGACGATTGCTGACCTCTGAACCATACAGTTACTGTCCAGTAATGGGACGTCCAATCTTGCATCAGCGATGCACCGAGAACCGTCCCGAATCTCCACGTCTCCCTCGAAGGATCACGATGGCACTAGATTGATTCTGTTTCGTCTGCAATCGATCTGTCATCCCCTCGTACGTAATTTCCGCTTCACACTTGCATGGTACGCAAGCTGCATGGTGATAAGTTGTGAGTTGTGTGTGATCAGAAATATTCCTAAGGAGGACGTATGCCACCACCATGCACAAGCAGTCAGCAAGCACTCGAGCTTATCATCCGTTCACCAGGGGCGATGGTCGATGATGTCGTGTTTCAGTGCCCTGACCTTACCTGGAATCAGATCTTTCTCGCTATCGATCGTCTCAGCCGAGAGGGAGCCCTTACACTGACACCCAAAGGAGGTGGCCTGTATGCAGTTCAGGTGTCGGATGAGGCGTCGTTGGGTATACTAGTGGCTTAAACCCCGGTGATGTTCTACAGGTAGCCGGTGTACCCTTAGCTATATGGAGCGGGCTAGGGGGCTGGGGGGAGAGGGGGCGGGGCCTTCCTGATCAATTCCAGCTGGGACGTGACCATCGTGCCATCAAGTCCTAGCCACAGGCAGGCTGCATCTAAAACGGTGAATGTGGCGATAGAGTTCGCGTCGAGGTGTCCGATCGCCTCCTGAACGCGAGCTAATCGGTAGGTCAGAGGGTTGACGAGGGGAGCATAGTTCTTAATATGCGTGATGAGAAATGAGGACTCGTAGAGGAGATCTACGATGGCTCGCATCTTTTCAGGACTGACTCCAAACAGCGACTCTCTTGCGTCAATGAGAATCGAAGCACCCCGTTTGATTCGGGGATCCGTGAGACATCCGTACCGATATGCAACGATGTCGTCACGAGTGACCTTCCCAGTCCAGTATTGAAGTATAACCATTCCCTCCCGGATCACGTCATAGGAAATCGCCATAAGCTTGCCTCATCATGCATCACTCTGTGGTCACTTAGGTCCGGCCATACTCTCTGGTGAATGGCAGGGCGGTATATTGGGCAATCGGCCACTCTCGCTTTCTTGTCCAGGCCTCCTGCCCATGTTCAGAAAGTTACTTGGATCCACACTGGGAGTGGATGCCGATGGGCCGCATAGACGCTGAGTGGGCAGAGCGTAAACAGCCTCACACAAGAAGCGAGAGGTTACCTTCAGACCGTTGGAAGTATTACAAGGTGAGGTTCGTTGCGTACCTGGGCATTTGCCCAGGTAGCTGAGGATAATGTACCTGGTTGACCATCCGGGCCTGATTGGACGTCTCTCACCCTTGCCAGGCCTTTGCCTAGGAAACTAGAATTGAGTGGCCTTGCTCAAGCCGGCATGAGTTCAATCCTGTGTCGCATGCGCCTAGCCTACCATGCAGGAGCGGCGGTCATTACTGTCTCGCGGTCGGATCATCGTTCCGGTGAGGGGATGAATCCTTGAACGTATCGTCAGGCGGCTGGATCATTGCAGCAGCAGCAGCAGCAGTCTTCCTCCTCGATGTATTCACTCCGCTCGGCATTGCAGTGCCGATGTTGTATGTGATCCCGACGCTCCTCACCTCGCTGGTTCCTGGCTCGAGGATCACTGCTGTCGTAGCCGGCTGTTCTCTCCTCATGACAGGTTTAGGGGTCGTCCTTTCGCCGGGTGAGTTTACCGTCGCAGTTGCAGCAGACCGAGCCATTGCCTCGGCATTACTGCTTATCGTCGCCGGACTCTTGATCATTCAAAAGCAATCGGCACAACAAATTGCCGCGATACAACAGGCTAGAGACGAGAGTGAGGAGCGGTTGCGCTTGTTCATCACCCATGCACCGGCAGCACTGGCCATGTTCGATCGCGACATGCGCTATCTCGCCCTGAGTCAGCGGTGGATGACCGATTATGGGATCTCAGGAGACATGATTGGACGATCGCACTACGACGTGTTTCCCGAAGTTCCTGAACGGTGGAAAGAAGTGCATCAGCGTGGATTGGCCGGCGACATTGTGCGGGTAGAAGAGGATCGATTCGTGCGGCCGACCGGTGCTGAGCAGTGGCTTCACTGGGAAGTGCGACCTTGGCGGGTGAAGGACGGGCAGGTAGGCGGCATCGTCATTTTTACGGAGGACATCACACAGCGAAAACGGGATGAAGAAGAACTACGCCGGCAGCGAGCAAGACTAGAAGATCTTGCCTCGAAGTTACTCCTGGCTCAAGAGACCGAACGCCGGCGACTCGCACGGGATCTGCACGATGATATTACGCAGCGGGTCGCCGCGGTGGCGATTGATCTGCAAAGCATCGGTCCGGTCACACCAGGATCCGAATCATCCTTGGTCGCCCACGTTCATCGGTCCGGCAAGATGGCGGAACAGATCGCAACGGATCTGCAGCATCTGGCGCATCAGTTGCACCCAGCACTGCTTGAACATGTCGGACTAGAAGCAGCGATCCAGGAGCACGCGGAGGAATTCGAGGGAAGAACGGGTTTGAGGGTGCAAGTCGTGGTACGCAACCTTCCCCCGGCTCTGTCTCTTGTCCAGTCCACCTGTCTCTATCGAGTGTTGCAGGAAAGTCTTCAGAACGTCCGAAAGCATGCCCATGCAACCCATGTTCTGGTTCGGCTCTTGGGGACAAGGCAAGGGGTGGAGCTGTGTGTGCATGATGACGGGCGAGGATTTGACCTCGTCCAGGAGGTGGCACAGGGTCGGATGGGTCTGGGGCTCATTAGTCTCCAAGAACGAGTCGAAGCGCTGCACGGGACTTTTGGCATTAGGGCAGAGCATGGTAATGGGACAGAGGTTCATGTCTGGCTGCCCCTTGACCAGCATGAGGTCTCAATGAAGGGGGAGCAGAAACATGAATCAGGTACGCAAGCCGCGGGTGCTCATAGCTGACGACCATTCCATCCTCCTGGCAGGAGTGTGTAAGCTGATCGAAGATCAGTGTGAAGTCGTAGGAACCGTGGAGGACGGCCGGGCCTTACTCGAGGCAGCAGGTCGGCTCAAACCGGAGCTCATTCTCCTCGATATCTCCATGCCCCTGTTGAACGGCCTGGATGCTGCCCGGCACCTTAGGAAAGCCCTACCCGAGGCAAAGCTCCTCTTTCTGACGATGCATGCGAGCTCCCGATATGCCACGGAAGCGTTCAAAGCGGGCGCGCAGGGGTTTCTGCTGAAACAGTCGGCCGCGTCTGAATTACCCCAGGCAATCGAGGCTGTGTTGCAGGGGAAACACTATCTCACCCCCTCGATTGCGAAGCCGGTGATCGATCAAGCACTGAAGGCGGGGGACACCTCGGTCACTATGGGGATGGCGAAGGAATTGACGCCCCGGCAACGGGAAATCTTGCAACTTGTCGGGGAAGGGAAAGGCACCAAAGAGATCGCCACTCTCCTGAACCTGTCTGTGAAGACCGTGCAGTTCCATAAGACCTGCCTCATGCAGGAATTGAATATCCACAGCACGGCGGAGTTGATGCGCTACGCCATCACGCAAGGCCTCGCCAGCGCAGAATTGTAGTGGTCCTGTTCCTCTTCCCCAGACTTCTTCCTCTGGAAACCATGACTAGATGCGCGGTGTACCAATCAGTCGTGAAGGCTCTTAGAGTCTGACCAGCCAAATTCCGCTCTATAGATCTGGATGGCAGGCAACTTTTACATCCCCACCAGGACGAATGCCTAGTACACAAGGAGCGATCGTGACGCTAGTGTGTCAGGCATGAGCATTGATCAAGCACACCGTGGTTCCACTTATGGAACAGCCTTTGGTAACTCAGGCAGTTCAGCTCGCCACGCATCACGTCAGTGATGATCGGCTGGGCAGTACCGTTATGAGGTATTGGCGTTATGCGGAAAATGGACGAAACGGGTTCGTTATCTTGAATAGGGTTTGACCTTTGAAGATCCTCCGGATGGAGGATATGAAATGATGCAGGGTGCTCTAGCCCTGTCGTCCGACTTGGTTAAGGGGACAGTATGACAGGAGCCGATTCAGTGCCACCATCGTGCACCCTTGCAGTGATCAGTCGTCACACTCTCATCTATCTCGGGTTCCAGAGCATCCTCGCGGGAGTTGGAACGGTCGTGCATTTGTTACCTGGAGTCATGTCTGAGGCGTTACGGACCGAGCGGCACCCTGATCTGTTCGTACTCGATTTGGAGACAGATCGAGACGCCATCGATATGATCCGACAGATTCGGAACGCGGCCCCGACCAGCAAGATCATCTTGCTGGTCGGGGTCGAAGAGACTCGATATCTGCATAATGTCTTTGTCTATGGCGTCGACGGCGTCATCCTCACGGTTCAACCTCCCGTCGTGGTGAGGGCGCTACTTGAAGAGCTCTTTACTCGAACCAGACATCCTGATCCGCCAGGACGTCATGCACCCGAGGGGGTGGGAGTTGAAGAAGCTCTCTATGATGGAGGTTGAGTTCGAACGCCGTAGCCGGCCAGGCTACAGATTGTGGTTGAGTGGCGGTGATCGGATTGGCCCGCCAGGGTTCTCTCGAATCAGGCGATTGCCGATCGTATCCTGGAGTGGTGTGAGTCGTAAGCAGTCGACAGGCATAGCGGGGAAAGGCATATCGTTGTACCTCGGAAATGGGAAGGGAAGCCACCATGCATGTTAAGGGGTTCATCCTTGAAGACGACCAGGGAAGGGAATTTGTGGTGGGGTGCGAGCGGCCGTATGCCCAGCTCGGGAAAAAGTTCTTCCTCCGAGGCTGGCAACGGCGGCGATTGGTTCCGCTGCACTATACGGACCGGGAACTGCGCCAAATCGTTGGCGGAGTGCTTGTCACGCTGGATGAACTCTTCCAATCTCTCCCCCGATTTGTGGAAAACAGAGAAGCAGACGTGTCAACCAGTAGGGTAGAGTCTGTAGGTAACGGAGGCAATGTGTCGGCATGAGCTGAAGGACCAGTGTTCCGAGAGATGAGTCTCGCATCGGATATCAGTGCGACGGCCAGGAAGTTGGAGTGCCCCTCACCAGAGTATCAGCGGGGAAGAAGGAACATCCTTGTATCCCAAAGTTTTCCTTTAGGCCTTCTGCGACGGAGGTGCAATGCATTCTGTAGCAGAATGTCCAAAGTGCTAGAGAACGTTGTGGTCGTTTTTTCCATGGCGGAATTTCTCCGGATGATCACCTCACAAGACATCCCTTAGCCGTTACGACAAGCGGTTGGCGCGGTATCGTATCGATTCAGGAGATACGATCAGCCAGATCCGAGCTCTGCTGTATCGAATCTGATTCACCCGGATAGAATCTATTTCGATACAGGCCGTTCCTATTCTCACAGGCTCAATGAGCCTAACGAGGCGAAATCACTGCACATTGACTGGTTGGATCATGCAAAGGATGGAAGGTGCATCTATTGCATATGTTGTCTGTATTCTGTCGCAGGTCAGAGTATTCCCTGGTCTTGAGAAATATATGGAATGCGACTGTGTCGCGGCCTTGTGTGACGTGACTCGTGAGTGTGACCCCGAGTCGGACCGAACACATTTCGAGATACTTGAGGGGGTGGATTCATGGACCAAGTAGAAGGAATGCTTGGAACAAGTCCTTCCATTCATGCCATCTTTGGTTTAATCCACAAGATGGCGAAGACCGACTTGCCGGTGTTAGTAACCGGCGAAACAGGTACCGGTAAGGACGTGACGGCCCAGGCGATTCATGCACGTAGCCCGCGGGGGGAGGGGCCGTTCGTACCGATCAATTGCGGGGCGATTCCCGAAACCCTCCTTGAGTCAGAACTCTTCGGCCACGAGCGCGGCGCGTTTACGGGGGCGGTCCACCAAAAGAAAGGCAAGCTCGAAGCGGCGGCAGGCGGGACCGTGTTTCTGGATGAAGTCGGCGATCTTCTGCCTGTCCTGCAAGTCAAATTGCTCCGGTTTTTACAGCAGGGAACGTTTGAGCGGGTCGGGGGGCACGAGACCCTCCGTGTCGACGCCCGCATCATTGCCGCAACCAATGTGGACCTGAAAGCGGCCATCGACAGGAACCGGTTTCGCGAAGATCTCTATTACCGCCTTGGCGTGATGCACATCCATCTCCCGCCGCTCCGGGACCGGGGGCAGGACACGCTGCTCCTGGCTCTGCATTTCCTGAAACAGGCCGCCGATGTGCAGCGGAAACCGCTGCGGGGCTTTACTCCGGAAGCCCTGAATGCCTTGTGTGCGTATCGATGGCCGGGGAATGTGCGGGAACTCAGCAATCGGGTGCGGCGCGCCGTCGTCATGGCGGAGGGGATGGAGATCACACCACAGGACCTGGATCTGACCGGTGAGGTGCTTCAATCGACGGACTCTCTGGATTCTTTGCGGGCGGCCCACCGCCGGATCGAAGTGGAATTGATCGCCAAGGCGATCAGTCTGCATCGCGGGAATGTCACCAGGGCGGCCCGCGATCTGGACGTCAGCCGAACGACCTTGTACCGTAAACTGCTGGAATACGGTCTGGAAAGGTCGCTACCTTCCGCCGCTCTGCGGCCTGCATCATGATTCTCCGGATCACACGCAAGACCCAGCGCACGAGCCTGCATTCGTCATGGGTTTTATGTTGTACGTGTCAGGTTTGTAGTTCTTGGTTTCTGCATTACTTGAAACGCTAAATATGAAACCTGGAACTCAAGATGCCGTTCCGGCTGGGGCCCCCGCTTCTCCGGCAACGAGCTCATCCTGGAAGACCTTTCAATCAAGTAGCTCTGGCAACTTTTGCTCAGCGGCCAGGGTGAACGCCTAGTTCTCACGGCGACCTCGTTGCGTTAGAGTCGCCTCCAGTATGAACAAAAAGGATGACTTATGACCAGCTCGATCGCCATTGATCAGGTTCATATTGAGCGGCTGTTGACTGCGTTACGACAGCAGGAGACGTGGCATCGACTGGACGCGGTCGAAGGGCTGTGTCCGGATCTGACGGTAGATCAAGTGTTCGTGGCGATCGATTACTTGGCCCGATGTGGTCAGGTGTGTCAGAGGGTGGATGCGAACCAGACCTACTGGCTCATGGCCCTTCACCCGGTGACTGGTGAGTACTCGCTCGCGTCGTCGGTTGACTCACGGAGCGTGAAGCAAACACCCAACATTTCTTAGCCCTATCGCAGTGTGGACTGCGAGAGTGGGATTACCGGTCACCTGGCCGGAGGACCTGTGGAGAAAGACAATCATGTGCAGAGTCGAATGCGGTGACCGCCCATCTGACGGAGGACACCATGGAACTTCTAGCGGAATCGGTGACGGTTCAACCAGCGAGCAGAACCACTCCGACAAATCCTTGTACCCACAGTCGGGCGATTGATGATGTCCTCACCTGGGGTAAGAAACGAAGCGGTAAGGTGCGCTGCCTTGAATGCCAAGCGATCTTTGACGATCCGTATCAGGGGCGGAAGTAAGACGCTGGTCGATGCCCGAAGAGTCCCGACACCCTCTGTTGCCTTCTGCGACAGCGTACAGTGTCTCCTGTAGCAGGATGCCACTGGGCCCTGCGGTTGTCCCCACCAGACATCCTGAACTCGTCAATATTCCGCCTGAGAATCGCTGCTACCCTTGTCTCTGTCCATCGGCTCTCTCCTTGCACTTCATCCAACGCTGTGAGTACAGAAGAGGAGTCTCTTACCTGGTGGAGACTTCTCACCCGAGTGCTCTTTCTTGTTAGGCGACTGAGTTGGAAAAAGTCTTGCAAGTTCGGCTTGTTGCTGAGTTGACAGGACTGGTACAGGTACAGGACTGCTCTCCCTTGAACTGGAGATAGGAGGAGACCCGAATGCTGGAAGAGAAGACCATGTTGCCAAAAGTGGGAATCGGGCGGCGCTGCGGGGCGATCCAAGCCAATATAGACCGCTATCGTGCGCTGATGAGTGATGAGTCGTACGAAGAGCTCATCGCACTTGGAAAAGAGCTGGCAGGGGTCAAGATCTGCCATCTGAATTCCACGGCGGCGGGGGGTGGCGTGGCGGAATTGTTGGCTCGGTATGTGCCCATGCTGCAAGCGCTCGGCATTCACGCTGACTGGCGGCTGATTCACGGTGAGCCGGAATTCTTTGCCATCACCAAGGCGTTTCACAATGCGTTGCAGGGCGGGCACTACGATCTGCGGAAGCCGGAGCAGGACCTCTATCTCCGTGTGAATGAGCGCAGCGCAAAGGCATTGGGCAATGATTACGATGTCTATATCGTGCATGATCCACAACCGGCCGCGATCCGGCACTTTACGGGGCCGCGCAATGCCAAGTGGATCTGGCGTTGTCATATCGACAGTTCGGCCCCGGACAAAGATGTCAGCCTGTTTCTGAGGCCCTATCTTGAGGAGTACGATGCGGTTGTCTTTACGATGGCGGACTTTCTCTTGCCCGGTCTGGCCGCGAAACAGATGGCGATCATCGCACCGGCGATCGATCCCTTGGCGACGAAGAACATGGAGTTATCCGAAGACTTGTGTCGCCGGGCGATTGCGGATTCCGGTGTCGATCCGACGAGGCCGTTGCTGGTGCAAGTTTCCCGATTCGATCCATGGAAAGATCCCCTGGGGGTGATGCGCGCCTATCGTCTGATCAAAGAAGAAATCCCCACCGTTCAACTGGTACTGATCGGCGCAATGGCGGGTGACGATCCGGAGGGATGGGAAATCCTGGATCGCGTGGAAGAGCAAGCCGCAAACGACCCGGATCTCTTTGTCTTCACCAATCTGGCCGGTGTGGGCAGTATGGAGGTGAACGTCTTCCAACGCGGTGCTGATGTCGTGATCCAGAAATCACTTCGAGAGGGATTTGGGTTGGTCGTCTCCGAGGCCTTCTGGAAAGAAAAGCCGGTTGTGGCCGGAAAGGCCGGAGGGATCCCCATGCAGTTTCCGGAGCCCTATCAGAGGAACCTGGTGAACAGTGTGGAAGGCTGTGCGGAACGGGTTCTCGACCTGCTCAAGCGACCGGGCGAACGGGGAGCGTTCGGTCGAGCGGGGCGCGAACACGTGCGCAAGCATTTTCTCCTGCCGCGGCTGGTGCTCGACGAACTCCAACTGATCAAACAGGTGCTGGGGGCGGCATGACGGACCGGACCGATGACGCGCTCGTCGCCTATTTTTCTATGGAGATCGGGCTCGACCCCAACATGCCGACCTATGCAGGCGGCTTAGGCGTGCTGGCAGGGGACACCATCCGGTCCGCGGCGGATCTCGAAATCCCCATGGTTGCCGTCACGCTGTTGCACCGACGCGGGTATTTTCATCAACGGCTGGACGAACAGGGGTGGCAGCGCGAGGAACCGGTGGCCTGGCCGATCAACGATTTCTGCAAGTCGGTCCCGCAGCGTGTCACGGTCGACATCGAACATCGTACGGTGCATGTTGCCGCCTGGCAGTTTCGTGTGCGGGGCGAGTCGGGCCATGAGGTATCCGTCTATCTTCTCGATACGGACCTGCCTGAGAATCAGCCATGGGACCGAACGTTGACGGATACGCTGTACGGAGGAGACGATGACTATCGTCTATGCCAGGAGGTCGTGCTGGGAATCGGAGGCTTCAGGCTGCTGCGGATGCTCGGATATGGACAGATTCGACGGTTCCATATGAATGAAGGGCACGCGGCCCTGCTCGTGCTTGCTCTGCTCGAAGAGAAACTGGCGTCTCGTGTTCATGAGGAAACGGTTCCCACTGATCTCATCGACGCCGTCCGGGAGCAATGTGTGTTCACGACCCATACACCCGTACCGGCCGGACATGATCAATTTCCTTCCGACCTTGCCCATCGCGTGCTCGGCGACCGACGTTGTGCGTGGCTCAAGGCCTGTGGCCATGACCACAGCTTGAATATGACACAGTTGGCGTTGCGCGGATCACGCTTCGTCAATGGTGTGGCCATGAAACACGGGGAGGTCTCCCAAGGCCTCTTTCCTGGTTATCCGATTCACTCGATCACCAATGGGGTTCATGCGGTCACGTGGGCTGCTCCCTCATTTCAAACGCTTTATGATCGGCATCTTCCCGACTGGCGGCACGATCAACTTTCGCTTCGTTACGCGATCAACATTCCCACGCGGGACATTTGGAATGCACACACCGAGGCGAAGCGGGCGCTTGTCGACTATGTCAATCGTGAGACGAATGTCGGATTTGATCGAGATGTCCTGACGATCGGTTTTGCCAGGCGGGCTGCTGCCTATAAGCGCGGCACCTTGATCTTTCATGATGTCGAGCGGTTGGCTATGATTGCCGAGCGGGTCGGGGCGTTGCAACTGATCTTCAGCGGTAAGGCGCATCCGCGGGATCAGGATGGGAAGAATCTGATTCATCGGATCCACGAGCTTCGTGATGTACTGCGAGGAAAAGTCCGGGTAGCCTATCTCACGAATTACGACATGACGCTGGCGAAGCTCATCTGCGCCGGCGTAGACCTGTGGCTTAATACGCCGCTCCCTCCGATGGAGGCCTCAGGGACCAGCGGCATGAAAGCGGCGGTCAACGGCGTGCCCAGTCTGAGCGTGCTCGACGGGTGGTGGGTTGAAGGGCATGTGGAAGGCGTGACCGGCTGGTCGATCGGTGATCGGATCGATACCTGTCTTGAGCCGAGCGGGGGTATGGATGGCTGCCATGCCGCGGCGCTGTATGACAAGCTGGAGCAAAAAGTAGCGCCCTGCTTCTACAAGGACCGTGAGCGTTTTATCGAGATCATGCGGCAATCGATTGCATTGAACGGCGGATTCTTCAATACTCAGAGGATGATGGCTCAGTATCTTCACAATGCGTACCGGCTGGTCGGAGAGGCTATTCGTCGGGGGTAGGCGCACGTGTTGATCGGATGTCCGATGATCGAGCAGTCATGACTGATTCCTCGTCCGGTTCTGGTCTCGGCTCGATTCTGGTGATCAATGGCGGGTCGTCGACGCTGAAGTTCGCACTCTTTCGAATTGGTGCGGTTCCGGTCCCTGAGCTGTCCGGTTCTATCGACCGCATCGGGACGCCGAACGGTACCATCACCTGGGTGCGTGGAGACACCGGGACCGCTGAGCGTCGGACGATCACGGCCTCCGACCATGTCGCTTGTCTTGAGCCGTTGTTAGCCTGCATCAAGGACCATCTTGCACAGACCCCGCTCGTGGCAATTGGACATCGGGTTGTCCATGGTGGTCGCTATCGTGAACCGCAGCTCGTGACGCCGGCTGTCATGGAAGAACTGCAACGATTACGAGGGTATGATCCGGAACATCTTCCTGCTGAGATCGAATTGATTCGCGAATTCGCAGGCCGATATCCTCATCTCCCACAAGTCGCCTGTTTCGATACGGCGTTTCACGCCGATATGCCGGGGGTGGCCAGACTCCTACCGATTCCGCGACGGTATGGGAAAGTGGGCCTTCAACGCTATGGGTTCCACGGATTGTCTTATGCGTTTCTGATGAGGGAGCTGGAGCGGGTTGGTGTCCCACATGAGGTCAACGGCCGCATCGTCCTCGCCCATCTCGGAAATGGTGCGAGCCTGGCGGCGGTCAAGGATGGACAGCCTGTCGACACAACGATGAGTTTCACTCCCACCTCCGGCCTGCCGATGAGTCGCCGATCGGGGGATCTTGACCCTGGACTCATGGCCTATCTGGCTCGCACGGAAGGCATGAGCGTGGATCAGTTTCACACGATGGTGAATGCGGAATCGGGCTTGCTCGGTATCTCCGAAACGAGTTCCGATATGCGGGACCTCCTCAAGCAGGAGCCGCATGATCCACGAGCGGCAGACGCCATCGAGCTGTTTTGCTATCAGGCGAAAAAATGGATCGGGGCGTTCACGGCAGCGCTCGGAGGATTGGACACCCTGGTCTTCACCGCCGGGATCGGCGAACACTCACCGGTAATTCGCGCTCGGATCTGTGACGGCTTGGAATATCTCGGCGTTGCGCTTGATCATACGCGCAACGAGGCCGGCGCACCTGTGATTTCAAACGACAACGGTAGGGTAACCGTACGCGTCATGCATACCGATGAAGAAAGCGAGATCGCACGTTCCGTCAGCGAACGACTCGGCGAACCGAAACAATGAACGAGGAGTGTATGCCACGAACCAAGACGACAACGCGGAACTCGGAATTGCTCGAGCGGATGGATGCGTATTGGCGGGCGGCCAATTATCTGTCCGTCGGGCAGATCTATCTCTACGACAATCCGTTACTGAAAACCCCGCTCACTCGCGCCCATATCAAGCCGCGTTTGCTCGGCCACTGGGGCACCACGCCGGGTTTGAATTTCATCTATGTGCATCTGAATCGGATCATCAAGGCACACGATCTCAATATGATCTATATCGCCGGACCAGGCCACGGAGGGCCTGGGCTTGTCGCAAATGCCTACCTCGAAGGCACCTATAGTGAAGTCTATCCGGATGTCTCGCAGGACGAACAGGGTATGCAAGGCTTGTTCAAGCAGTTTTCGTTTCCCGGAGGCATTCCCAGCCACGTGGCGCCGGAGACGCCCGGCTCCATTCATGAAGGCGGTGAGTTGGGCTACTCGCTCTCGCATGCCTATGGGGCGGTGTTCGACAATCCGGATGTGATCGCAGCCTGCGTGGTGGGCGACGGCGAAGCAGAGACCGGCCCGCTCGCCACGAGTTGGCATTCCAACAAATTTCTGAATCCCGTCACAGACGGTGTGGTGCTCCCCATTCTCCATTTGAACGGCTACAAGATTGCCAATCCCACAGTCCTGGCCCGGATCAGCCACAGCGAGCTGGAACAACTCTTTCGGGGATATGGGTACGCGCCCTATTTCGTCGAAGGCCACGATCCTCGGACGATGCATCGGCTCATGGCCGCGACGCTTGATACCGCCGTGAACGATATTCAACGGATCAAGACCGACGCCCGCAGAAACGGTGCGACGCAGCGGCCTCGGTGGCCCATGATCGTGCTCCGGACTCCCAAAGGCTGGACCTGTCCCACGCAAATCGACGGCAAGCGGACGGAAGATTATTGGCGGTCCCATCAAGTGCCGATGGGCGATATGGACAAATCGGCCCATATCCAGATTCTTGAGAAGTGGATGAAGAGCTACAAGCCGGGGGAGTTGTTTGACCAAGCCGGGCGATTGAAACCGGAGCTCGCCGAGCTGGCTCCGAAAGGAGCGCGTCGCATGAGTGCCAACCCCCATGCAAACGGGGGGCTGCTGTTAAAAGATTTGCGTCTGCCGGACTTCCGCCGGTATGCCGTTGCGGTGAAGCAGCCGGGCGGCGTCGAGGCCGAGGCGACGCGCGTCATGGGGGCGTTTCTGCGGGATACGATGAAACTCAACGGGGAGCGTCGGAACTTTCGCCTCTTCAGTCCGGATGAGAACAATTCCAACCGCTGGCAGGACGTGTTGGAGATCACCAACCGCGCCTGGATGGCGGAGCGATATTCCTATGATGACCATTTGGCCTCAGATGGCCGGGTGATGGAGATGCTGAGTGAGCACCAATGCCAGGGTTGGCTGGAAGGGTATCTGTTGACAGGCCGGCACGGCTTCTTTTCCTGCTATGAAGCCTTCATCCACATTATCGACTCGATGTTCAACCAGCATGCCAAGTGGCTCAAGGTCTGCAACCACATCCCCTGGCGACGGCCGATTGCCTCGTTGAATTATTTGTTGTCCTCCCATGTCTGGCGGCAGGATCACAACGGGTTCAGCCATCAAGATCCCGGTTTCATCGATCACGTGGTCAACAAAAAGGCCGAGGTGATTCGTGTGTATCTTCCACCCGATGCCAATACGCTGCTGTCGGTTACCGACCATTGTCTGCGCAGTCGCAACCATGTGAACGTCATCGTGGCGGGTAAGCAGTCGGCGCCGCAATGGCTCGATATGGATGCTGCCGTCAAGCATTGCACCGCCGGCATCGGCATCTGGGAATGGGCCAGCAATGATCGCCACGGCGAACCGGACGTGGTGATGGCCTGTTGCGGCGATGTGCCGACGATGGAAACCTTGGCGGCGGTCTCCTTGTTACGGAGGTACCTGCCGGATGTGAAAGTGCGGGTCGTCAACGTGGTGGATCTGATGAAGCTGCAACCATCCGCTGAACATCCGAACGGATTGCCCGACAAGGATTTCGATGCGCTCTTCACGACGGACAAGCCGATCATCTTCGCCTTTCACGGCTATCCCTGGCTGATTCACCGATTGACCTATCGTCGAACCAATCACAAGAATCTGCACGTGCGAGGATACAAAGAGGAAGGGACGACGACGACACCTTTCGACATGGCAGTGATGAACGATCTTGATCGGTTTCACCTCGTCGCTGACGTCATCGATCGCATCGGACTGCGCGGCTCGCAGGCCGACTACACCAGGCAGGCCCTCCGCGACAAGCGCATCGAACATAAGCACTACATCGCCGAACACGGCGAAGACATGCCGGAGATCCGGCAGTGGAAATGGACCGGAACGGCGAGACGGAAGGCACGCGTATAGTTCTCTAGCAGAGTGTTGGCAAACCCTACGCCTATCCTCAAACGGGCCGCCCCTCACGGTGACTGACCGAATCGAGATGGCCCTCAGGCTGTTCAGAAAGGCTGTCCAGCAAGGCCGCAGCGAGCGAAGGGGCGAATCGTACTCTGGCCCGTACGTTGAGCCTCTGAGCGACGTGAGAACGCCGCTGGCGGCCTTTGTCAACAGCCTGCTGGCTCTGTGCCATCGTTATCCAGGCGAGCACGCATCGTGAGAAAAATGAAGTGCCACGTTAGGAAGCTCACCTTTGCGGGATCTCCACCGCACAGATTCTCCTCGGACCATCCTCTCGCGAGGATGGCAGCACGTGTCTGAACAAGTAGCCCAACGTGGACCAAGCCCAAGTTGCGGTGGTGCCGGGAGTCCAAGCCGTATCCTGGCAGAATTTTGTTCAAACACTGTGAATGATTTTCACGGCTCCCCGTCGCCATTCCCTCTATGAGCCGCTCCCTCCGCTCGCAGCAAAAACATGTGAAATTGCCGTATAAATATGCTATCGGATAGGCCTCAGAAGCCGTTCAACGGTCAGGCAGAATCACGTCATGACGGGAGGATAGAGAGATATGGGCCGGTTGGTTTCGTATTCTTCACGAGTCATGGGTTTGGGATGGGCGGTGCTCTTGCTGGTCGGGTACGCCTATGCGGATGAGCCCGAGCCAAAGAATCCGGAGGAGGCCAAGGTACCAACAGTCATCGATTGTCGGTATGATCATCATGACGACGGGGAGACGAGCGAGGCTTTTCCCTCCGACGATGTCTTTCGTCCCCTGATGGCGGATCCCAAGCAGCCGCAGTTCTTTGCCATCTGGCAACAGTCGCGGTCGCGGACGGACAATTCCTCCTTCAGTCTGGGGTCGGTGGCCATCGGGGAGAATTTCGGCTTTTACACGAATCGGAAAGGCTGCAACGGATGGCAAGTGGGACTGCTCACGGGAGTCTTTGCGCAATTCAACCTGGATGAAAAGAATGCAGCCTTGATCAACACGGATTTTAACGTGGGGATCCCGCTTTCGTGGCGGTCGGGGAATTGGTCGGCGAGGCTTCGCTACTATCACCAGAGCAGCCATCTCGGTGATGAATTTTTGAGCAGTCATCCGGACATCAAACCGTCGAGTTTCATCCTGGAGGAAGCGGAAGGTATCCTATCCTATGACTACCGATGGCTTCGTCTGTATGGAGGAGCGGCGGTGCTCGTCCATCGTGAGCCGGCGACGATCGATCGTACAAGAGTTCAATGGGGATTCGAGGCACGGGCGCCATCGATGAGGACCAGGATCCTGGAGCCGTTCCTCAATCGCTTGCTCCTCACGCCCGTGTTATCGGGAGATTTCAAGTCGCACGAGGAACTGGGTTGGATCGTCAATACGAACGTGCTCGGTGGTTTTGAATGGTCTCGCACGGGGTCCCGCCGGCACTTTCGTATCATGGCGACCTATTTCCACGGTCATAATCCCTATGGGCAATTTTATAATCAAAAGATCGAGTCGATCGGGGTCGGGGCCTATTTCACGTTTTAGCCCAGTGCAGGTCAGATCCGGCATCTGGAGTGTGGAGCGGTGCGATGAACAATAAAGTGTCTTTCTCTATCTGGTATGTGTTGTTGGCCATAATGGCCGTTGTGCTTGTGCATGATCTCATTCATACCTTCAACAAGGTCGAAGAACTCCCTTACAGTGAATTTAAAAAGCTGGTGGCCGACGGCAAGATCGCAGAGGTCGCGGTCGCCAACCATGTGCTGACGGGCAAACTGAAACCCGAGGGTGAGTCGAAAGAACAGAAATCCTTTGCGACCGTGCGAGTCGAAGATCCGGACTTGGTCCGGGAATTGAACAAACACGGAGTCACGTTTGCCGGTGTGATTGAATCCACATTTTGGCGTGATGTGCTGTCGTGGGTAGTCCCGGTCGCCCTGTTCGTCGGGATTTGGTTCTTTATCCTCAAGCGTTTTGGCCAGGCCCAGGGTGGCTTCATGCAGGTCGGTCAGTCTAAGGCCAAGATCTATATGGAGAAGGACATCAAAGTGACGTTCGCGGACGTCGCCGGGGTGGATGAGGCCAAAGACGAGCTGCGCGAAGTGATTGAGTTTCTCAAGACGCCGGAGAAGTTTACCAAGCTCGGCGGCAAGATTCCGAAGGGGATCCTGCTCGTCGGCCCGCCGGGCACCGGAAAAACACTCCTCGCTCGCGCCGTAGCCGGCGAGGCCGAAGTGCCGTTCTTCAGTATCAGCGGGTCGGAGTTTGTCGAGATGTTTGTGGGGGTGGGCGCCGCCAGGGTTCGTGATCTGTTTGAACAGGCCAAAGGCAAAGCGCCCTGCATCATCTTCATTGATGAATTGGACGCCTTGGGCAAGGCCCGAGGTGTGGGACCCATGGCGCATGAAGAGCGCGAGCAGACACTCAATCAGTTATTGGTCGAAATGGATGGATTCGATCCCCGGGTCGGGGTGATTCTCATGGCCGCGACCAACCGTCCGGAAATTCTTGATCCCGCATTGCTGCGCGCGGGGCGGTTTGATCGCCATGTCACGGTGGATCGCCCGGACAAAAAGGGGCGTCTGGATGTACTCCGTGTTCATGCCAAGAAGGTGGCCTTGAGCCAGGAGGCCGATTTGGAACAGATTGCGGCCATGACCCCGGGCTTCTCCGGGGCTGATCTGGCGAACGTGATCAATGAAGCGGCGTTGCTGGCGGTTCGCCGTGGAAAGGATCAAGTCCATCTCTCTGAACTGCAGGAAGCGGTCGAGCGTGTCATCGCGGGGTTGGAAAAGAAGAATCGCGTCCTGAATAAGATGGAGAAAGAACGGGTTGCGTTTCATGAAACCGGCCATGCGCTGGTGGCCCTGTCCATCCCCGGCACCGATCAGGTGCAGAAGATCTCGATCATTCCTCGAGGTGTCGCGGCGCTCGGGTATACATTGCAACTGCCGACGGAAGACCGGTTTCTCATGACGAAATCGGAATTGGAGAATAAAGTAGCGGTGTTGCTCGGTGGGCGGATTGCCGAAGAAACGATCTTCGGCGAGGCCTCCACGGGAGCACAGAACGATCTCGTCAAAGCCACGGATATCGCGAAGAGTATGGTGAAGGCTTACGGCATGAGCGAGAAACTCGGCACGATCACACTGGAGCGAGAACGACAACCGCAATTCCTTCAGCTCCCTGTTGCGTCAGAAAAGGGTGATTATTCAGAAGAGACCGCCCGTGAAATTGATTGCGAAGTGCGCCGGATCGTCGATGAGCAGTATGGACGGGTGCGGCAATTGCTGGAAGCCAAGAAGGTCGTGCTACAGCAAGGGGCCAAGCTCTTGTTGGAGCGTGAGGTGATTACCGGGGCGGAGCTGAAGGCCATCCTGGAAAGCAGCTGAGTCGCTCGTCGAGCATGAAGCGTCTCTCGCAAGGCTGAGGAGTGGTCATGAGTCATCAGTCATTCTTCATTGACCAATGACTATTGACGAATGACTGAGTTTTACGCTTCACAAGATGCGCTGCACAGAGAGTGAACCCCATGGAACAGGCAACGATCTCCGTTGATAGGTCTATGATTCATTGCCGAGGGGCCTGGACGCTTCCGAACCTGGTACAACTGGAACGGCAAATCCAAACTCTTCGGTGGCCCGATGGGTCGGATGTCCGATTCGACACCATGGGTGTGACGGCCATGGATACGGGAGGCGCGCTCTTGCTGCAACGTTGTCTCACGCACAGTCCTCGTAACGGTCAGAGGAGTGCTCCGCATGGGCTGAGACCGGAGTTTGCAGACCTGCTTCAGAAAGTCCAACTCCAGTGGCCTCGCCCTGACCAAGGGGCGGTGGCTCGTGGTACGAGCTGGGTTGAAGGCCTCACGCATCTGGTGCAGTCTCGACAAGCAGCAGCCTCCCGTGCACTGGCATTCATTGGAGAAAGCACCATTGCCTTCGGCCGAGCGTTGGTCCACCCTCGTTCGATTCGGTGGCGGGCCCTCTTGCGGTTCGTCGAATTGGACGGTGTGCGAGCGTTGCCGATCACCGGGCTCCTCACGTTTTTGGTAGGCATCGTCATTGCCTATCAAGGTGCGGAGCAGCTCAGAAAATTCGGCACGAACATTTTTATCGTGGATCTGGTCGGCATCTCGCTGCTACGAGAAATTGCACCGTTGATCGTGGCCATCTTGATTGCCGGTCGATCGGGTTCGGCCTATGCGGCCGAGATCGGCACCATGAAAGTGACGGAAGAATTAGACGCGGTGCGGACATTGGGGATCTCCCCAATGAATCTTCTTGTCTTGCCGAGAGCGCTGGCCCTGGTGATCGCCCTTCCGCTCTTGACGGTGTATGCGGATGTTGTGGGTGTGTTCGGTGGGATGCTCATCGCCTTGGGGGAGCTCAACGTGAGTTTCGTCGAGTTTGTCGCTCGGTTTGAGGAAGCCGTTCCGGTGCGACACTTCTTGATCGGGCTGGGGAAGGCCCCGTTTTTTGCGGCACTCATCGCCTTGGTGGGCTGCTACCAAGGATTTCAGATCAGAGGCGGAGTCGATGATGTCGGTCGTCACACGACGATCAGTGTCGTACAGGGGATTTTTCTCGTCATTGTGTTTGATGCGATCTGTAGTATCCTGCTGAATTGGTGGGATCTCTAGCACGATGCCTCTGAATGTTGAGGATGCCATTGCGGATCAGTAACAACCGGTTTGTGCATGTAACAGTGACCTCTTTCAGAATGGGATGGGGAAGTGTTCGTGAAGCCGTCTGCCGTGGATATTGAGACACCGGTGATCGAAGTCAGTCATGTCGCGACAAAGTTCGGACAAGCTGTTGTCCATGAGGATATCAGTCTCTCCATCAGGCGGGGAGAAATCTTTGCGATTGCCGGAGGCAATGGCTGCGGGAAGACGACCTTACTGCGTGAAATTATCGGCCTGGTTACACCTTCATCCGGAACGATACGATTGTTCGGACTCGATAGCCGAAAACTGGAGATGGGCGATGGCCACCCCGTTCATCGCCGATTCGGAGTGATGTTCCAGCAGGGCGGCCTGTTCAGTTCCCTCACGCTGGCTGAAAATGTCGCGGTGCCGTTGCGAGAGCATACGACACTGAGTGCCGGTCTGATCCACGATATCGTCGCTGCTAAGATCGCGATGGTGGAGTTACCGCCGGACAGCGCCGTGAAATATCCCAACGAACTCAGCGGGGGGATGCGAAGACGAGCGGCCCTCGCACGCGCGATCGTGATGGATCCGGAGTTGTTGTTTCTGGATGAGCCGACGGCCGGGCTTGACCCGATCGTGGCGACAGCATTTGATGAGCTCGTGCTCTCACTCAAGCGCCTTTTGGGGCTGACTGTGGTCATGGTGACACATGACCTCGATTCCCTGTGGGGGATCGCGACTCGTGTGGCGGTACTCGGCCGTGGAGCGGTGCTGGGGATTGGAACCATGCAAGAATTGGCTCGGTCCGATGACCCGATCGTCCGGGATTATTTCCATGGCCCTCGTGGGCGCTCCGCCCGTGAACAGGCAGCCCAGAATGGCCACAGTCGTCAGGTGTGAGGCATTGCTCTAGGACGTTTTTCATTGTGAGTGCTACGTAGGCGGTGTACTGTCAACTCAACACCGCGCACTCGGGCGCTCGTGAATGACGAGCGACGGAACACAGAACAGATGGAACCAAAGGTCAACTACATCGTCGTCGGTTCGTTCGTGGCGTTGCTCAGCGCGGCGATTCTCTCCGGTATTCTCTGGTTGGGGAAGAGCGATTACCGCGGGTCGTACGATCGATACGAGGCCTACATGACGGAATCAGTGGCAGGGCTCAGTGTCGACTCCAGCGTGAAGTATCGTGGGGTCGATGTGGGCCGGGTGAAGGCCATTGCTCTGCGTGCCGACAATCCCGAGGAAGTCGTACTGACGTTGGATATTGTGCGAGGCACGCCGGTGAAGACCGATACCATTGCCATGCTTGAAACTCAGGGGCTGACGGGCCTTGCCACGATCAATTTGACCGGAGGGAGCCGTGAGGCTCCCGTGTTGCAGACCCAAGCGGGACAGACCTATCCGGTGATCAAGACGGGCCCCTCTTTATTTTCTCGCTTGGATAAGACGGCCTCTCGCCTGCTCTCGGAAGAGGGGCTGGGGCAGCTGTTGGCCGATCTTGATCTGGCGGCCAAAGGGGTGGCGAATGTGTTGAACGACGACAATCGCACCATGCTGACGAAGACCATCAAAGATCTCTCGGATGTGGCTCAGATACTTGCCGGCCATAAGGTTCAGATTGAGCACAGTCTAACCGGCGCAGCCAAAAGTGCCGAGAATTTAACCAAGCTGACGGCGTCGCTGAATGCACAGGTTCCTCCCTTGCTCACGGAGATCAACAAGAGCGTGAAAGCCATGGATGTGGCGACCGAGGAGCTTGCGAAGACCACAAAAACCGTGGGAACGATGGTGAATGAGGCCCGTCCAGAGTTGCAGCAATTTACCAAGAGGACCCTGCCCGAAGCTGGTCAATTGGTGACGGAGCTGAGGCAGCTTACCAGTACATTGACACGCGTGGCGCGGGAGTTAGAACGAGAGCCGAGCTCACTGGTGTTTGGACGAAAGACTCCATCGCGGGGGCCCGGAGAATGAGCCGGTTAGAGAACGAACAGTTGTGAAGAGGGTATGATTTCTTATCGGATCGTCCACGCGAGCTGTGTGGTATTGGCGCTGGTCACGAGCGGCTGCATCTCAGTCCGCGGCGGGTCTGAAGCGGCTCACACCTATCAATTGAGTCTTGAGGGAGCACAGAGGGAGGTGCACGCTGCCGATGGGAATAGTCCTGTCGTTCAGTTGAGTCCTCCTCAAGCCGAACCCGGATTTGAAACCCCTCGAATGGTCTACCTCAAGCGACCCTACGAGTTGGAGTATTTTGCTGCGAATCAATGGGCCGACACGCCGGCGAACATGGTTGCCCCCTTGTTGGCTCAGAGCCTGAGTCAGAGCGGCATCTGGCGTGACGTCGTGTTGTTGCCAAGCTTGGCGCCGGGTGATTATCGGCTCGATGTCTATGGATTTGCCCTGCAGCAGGAATTTTTTCAGCAGCCCAGCCGCGTGAGAGTGACGGCGCGTGCTCAGTTGGTAGACCTTAAGCTATCCATGATCGTGGGGATGCAGCGCTTTGAAGCCATTGAACCTGCACCGAGCGAAAACGCCTATGGTGGCGTGGTCGCGGCCAATCGAGCAGTTGCTGCGTTGCTTGATCAGATCACGGTGTGGCTCAGGGAATGCGTTGGACACTCACCCACCTGCCGCCGCTCAATGTGATTGAGGCAAGACGAAGGGAGCGACGGCTCCGGTTGTGCTATCCGCCCTGCTTCATAACGTCTAAGTCCTGCGCAGCTACTGCGGCTTCCCATCCTTCCCCGCAAGAGAGAAGACATACCTGAAGCGGGGCTGTGAACCGTGAACCCAAGCGGACCCGAACATCCCTGTTGAGTTCATGTTGGCCGAGGACGACCTCGCAGTCAGACAGTCCACGGAGCCCGATACCTTCCGCCTTCAGCACCGCTTCTTTCACGACCCAATAGCGGAAAAATATCATGGCACGCTGCGCTTCGGTTGCGTGCGTAATCACGGTATGTTCGGAGGGGGCAAAGTAGCGTTCGGATAGGTTCACAACCTCGATGTTGGAACGAACCAATTCAAGATCGACGCCGACCTCCTGGGCCTTCGAGACGGCAATGAGCGCTCGGTTATGGGCATGGGATAAATTAAAGGTAATTGCGGAATGTCCCCGTACATCTCTCGCCACAAAGGGCTTGCCTGCCTCTGTACGTCCCAGTGAGACTTCATCGGGGCTGACTTCAAGGTATCGGCTCAGTACGGCTCTGAGGCCTCCGTGAGCCAGTACGTATTGCCGCCTGGTATCTTCTCGAACAAGGCGGGTTGCGCGCTGACGCTCTGCTTCATCCAGCCACTCCGAACATCGCGTCATGCACCATGATGACCCCTCAAGTTCAATCCCCCAGAGGTGCACGGCGTTCGGTTCAAGCTGGATATGACCCTGCAGGGTTGTATCGGCGAGGCGATCAATTGGCTTAAACGAGATCAGCACAGTGGCATCCAGACTCTTGCCCCGTCTTCGTGGTTCAGCCAACGCACAGGAAGGGCGTAGCTATCACGCAGCTTTATCACGAGGTGAGATGGGTGTAACGGAAAAATATTCAGCCACATAGCGACAAATATGGGAGGATATTTTTTCAACATGCGGCGATTCAACGAGTTCTCCCGTATAGCGAGCTGCAATCTCGACGGTTTGGCACCCACCGTCTGCCAGTTCTCTCCACGCATATCTGGTATCTTGTGGGTCGACTCGTTGGGAGGCCACGAAGGTCAGAATGCGTCCTGGATATTGAAGCACCGCGTAGTTCGCAGCCGCTTGGAACATTGATCGTTCAACGCGTTTGCGCTGACGGACTTTCGGATTACTTTCCGGCGGTTTTCGGAACAGTGACAGGAGTGTCGTGATTTTTCGACGCACGACCGACCACCGAGCTTTTATCGGCATATGCCGGAGTTCACTAAATACGCTCATGGTCTTCCAAAGAATTCCCAACGGGACCGTCAGTCCGGGTAGCAGCCCATACTTATGCTTGTACGAGCTGTATGAAGTCGGAAGCCAGCTGTTGATGATGATCAAGACGACCACTGCACCTTGCTTGACCAATTGTTGGGCTATCTCATAGGCGACCAGCCCTCCGACACATCCGCCGACAATGACGTAGGGTCCTTGTGGGTGGCAGGTGCGAATTTCAGTAATGTACTGCGCTGCCATCTCCTGAATTGAGGCCAATGGCTCTGCTTTTCCATCGACACCTCTCGCCTGTAAGCCGTAGACGGGGTGAGCGTGGCTCAAGTACTTCGCCAATTGAGCAAACCATATAACATTGCCGTCTACCCCTGGAACCAAAAACATCGGGAGGCCCGATTCCCTGGGCTGCATGGCGACCAAAAATTGCCATGGCGATGACGACTGCCCTTGTGCAAGGAGCGATGTGAGTGCGGCAATGGTCGGTGCTTGAAACAGGGTGGAGAGCGGAAGCTGGCGCCCATAGACCTGTTCAATCATGTAGAAGAGCTGGGTCGCCTTGAGGGAATGGCCGCCAAGATCGAAAAAGTTGTCATGAATGCCGATGTGATTCGTCCCAAACACCTGTTCCCACAAAACTGCCATTTGTACATCCATTCGATCTGTCGGCCGAACATGACCAGCGGTAGTCGAGGGAGCGGAAGCCGGAGGCGGCAATGCCTTCCTGTCGACCTTGTTATTGGCAGTCAACGGCAGTTCTGTCAGAAATACGAAGAGCGAAGGGACCATGTAATCTGGAATCTGTGCGTGGAGGTAGGAGCGAAGATCTGCCTGGCTTGGTACAAGGCCATCTTGGCAGACGACATAGGCCACTAACTGCTTGATCCCTTGCTGATCTTCCCTTGCGGTGACGACTGCCTGGCGGACGGCTTGATGGCGGCTTAGGGCCGCTTCAATATCTCCCAATTCAATTCTGAATCCTCTGATCTTGACTTGGTTATCCATTCGCCCCAGATGCACGATGCGCCCGTCAGGTCGATACCGAGCCAGGTCTCCCGTTCGGTACAGTTTGGTGAGGGGGTCTGGAGAAAATGGATGGGGGATAAACCGCTCTTGGGTCAGCTCAGGCCGTCCGCGATAACCTCGGGCTAACCCATGGCCTCCGATATAGAGTTCTCCGGACACGCCAATCGGAGCCGGTTGGAGGTATTGATCCAGGATGTATATGTCCGTATTGGCGATGGGCTTCCCGATGGTGATCTCCCGATCGGCCCGTTCGATCTTCTCGATCGTGGACCAGATTGTCGTTTCGGTCGGGCCATACATATTCCACAAGGCGCAGCACCGCTCTAATATTTGCATTGCCAAATCAGGAGGGAGGGCTTCTCCGCCGCAGAGTATCGTTAGCTGTTCACTGCCCAGCCATCCGGCCTCAATCAGCATGCGCCATGTTGCCGGAGTCGCCTGCATGATCGTCGGTTGTACCGCTTCGCAGAGGGTCCGCAGTTGCCGTCCGTCCATCGCCACGGTTCGACTTGCGATCTCGACACGGGCTCCGGCCAGCAACGGCACATACAGTTCCAACCCGAAGATATCGAAAGAAATGGTCGTGACGGAGAGCATGATATCTCGAGCCGAACATCCCGGCTCGTGTCGTATCGACCACAAGAAATTCACGAGAGCCTGGTGAGGTATCTCCACGCCTTTGGGTTGTCCCGTCGAACCCGAGGTGTACAGGATGTACGCGAGGTCGTGTGGCGTCGCGATCGGGCCAAGGTTGTGGTCGGCTTCCTGTGCGATGCGCTCGTGCTCGCGATCGAGACACAGCAAACGGCAGGTGCGTGCGTCGAACCGATCGGAGACGTCGGTGGTCGTCAGCACCGCGGCGACGGACGCATCTTGTACCATAAACCGGAGCCGATCTCGAGGAAACTCAGGATCAAGAGGAACATAGGCTGCACCGGTTTTGAACACGGCGAGCAACGCGATCACCATCTCCAAGGATCGCTCGAGACTGATACCTACCGTCACACCAGGCTTGGCACCCAGCGTTTGGAGGTGGCGCGCCAGCTTATTAGCCTGCGCGTTGAGTTCGCCGTAGCGCAGCGTCTTCTGTCCCATCGACAGGGCGACGGCCTCAGGTGTCTGCTCGACCTGTGCTTCAAACAGTTGAGGAAAACATTCAGACCGAGGATATGTCCGCTGCGTGTGATTCCAGTCCTGCAACATCTGTTGCCGCTCGGGCACCGTCAATGTCGGGAGCTCGGACAACTTGCTTTGGGGGTTGGCTAATGCGCTCTGGAGCAGGACCCTGTACTGTTCCAGCATCCGTTGGGCGGTCTGTGGTTCGAAGAGATCAGTGTTAAACGTCAAATACGCTTTTCGGGAGAACTCCGTTTCGACCGTCAGGCTCAAGTCGAACTGGGCGGCTTGCGTTTCAACTTCAAACGGGACCCAACTCAACCCTTGGACATTAATCTCTCCGATCGGAGCGTTCGGGACGTTGAAGAGGACCTGCACCAACGGGGCCGAACTATGGTCACGTGAAGAGTGCATGGTCTCAACCAGTTTATCGAACGGGAAGTCCTGATTGGCGTAGGCCTCTAGCGCTGTGGAACGCACTCGTGCCATCACTTCGAGGAAGGTTGGATTACCGGACAGATCGGTGCGCAAGACCAGCGTGTTGACGAACGATCCGATGATCGACTCGACGGCGGATTGTGTCCGGTTCGCGATCGGAGATCCTACGGCAATATCAGGTTGGCCGGAATAGCGACTCAAGAGGATCTGGAAACAGGTCAGCAGGGTCATGAACACCGTGGCATTGTGCTCCGAGCTGAATTGCTTCAGTCGCTCGATCAATGACGCGGGCAACTCCAGCATGCAATGTGCGCCGTTAAATGTCTGAATCGCGGGCCGTAGATGATCGGTCGGCAACGAGAGCTTTGAAAGCCCTTCCAGTTTCTTTTGCCAATACGCAGCTTGCGCGCCGAGCCAATCATCGGTCAGACAGCGACGCTGCCAGACCGCGTAGTCGGCATACTGAAGAGGAATCGGTCTTTCGGAAGGAACGTCTCCCCGACAAAACGCGTTGTAGAAGACAGCAAACTCGTACCCGATGATCCCGAACGACCACTGATCTCCGATAATATGATGCATGGTCAGCATCAGCACGTGGTCTTCGGGCTCGACCTCGATAAGCTTGAACCGGGCCAAGGGGCCTTTCTCAAGATCGAATGGTAGGTGTGCTTCCTGCTCCACCAGGCGAGCCGCCTCCTGTTGTCGCGCGTCGGACGGCAAGTGCTCGAGACTCACTTCGACCCAATGAGGAGGACGAAAGGGGTGGATGACTTGGACCGGTCCCTCCCTACTCATCATGAACGTCGTTCGAAACGCCTCATGGCGGCTGCAGATCGCATCGATTGTTTTCCTGAGAGCAGTTTTGTTGAGCTGCCCCATCTGTCTCGACGCAAACGGCATGTTGTACGCCGTGCTCTTGGGTGCCAGCTGATACATCAACCACATACGTTGCTGAGAATAGGAAAGGGGGAGCGGCTGGTCTCTTGGCACCGGTGTGATCGCCGGCATCATTGGAGCCTTCTGCTCACTCTGACGCAGCCGGGTCACTTCTTCGGCCAACGATGCGATCGTCGGTCGTTCAAACAATGCGGAGAGCGAAACCTCAACCTCGAAGAGTTCGCGGATTCGGGAGACGAGCTGAGTCGCCAACAGCGAATGGCCTCCATGCTCAAAGAAGTGATCATGGACGCCGGCCTCCGGGACCTCGAGCAGAGACTTCCACAGTTCCACCAGGGACTCTTCAACAGGGTTTCTTGGGGCAACCCTCGCCGCAGCGTGATTGGCTGTGTATTCAGGAGCGGGAAGCGCGCGTCGATTAACCTTGCCCGTCGCACTGAGCGGCATCGTGTCGAGCCACAGTATGACGGAGGGCACCATATAGTTCGGTAATCGTGAGACGAGATAACCTCGAACTGCCTCAAGTTTGTCTTTCAGCGATGATTCACCCGCGATGTAGCCGACTAGCCGGTGCTGGTCCCGCTTATCCTCCCGAAGCAGCACCGCCGCGTGATGAATCCCCGGGAAGTTACTCAGCGCATACTCGATTTCTCCCAGTTCGATCCGATACCCACGCAGTTTGACTTGCTGATCTATTCGTCCAAGAAACTCTAGGTTGCCGTCGGCACGGTATCGTGCCAGGTCACCGGTTCGATACAGTCTGGTGCCAACCACATAGGGGTTCGAAAGAAATCGCTCTTGGGTCAACTCCGGTTGGTTGACATAGCCGCGAGCCAAACACTCTCCCCCGATATAGAGTTCTCCTGGTATGCCGATGGGCATCGGTTGTAAATGCTCATTCAGCACATAGAGCTGCATATGGGGGATGGGTTTGCCGATCGGTACTCGGGCCGCTGTTTCCTCTCGGGTGGTTTGATAGACGCTACACCAGACCGTGGCCTCCGTTGGCCCATATTCGTTGTACAGGGTGGCGTACGGCAGGAGCTGGTAATGTCGTCTCACAAGCTCAAGGGGAAGACTTTCCCCGGCTGTGATGACGACACGAAGCGATTCCAGCTGCCCATCCAATGCGTCACCGAGGACCGCATGGTACAAAGAAGGGACCCACACCACGTGTGAGACGTGATGATGCTCGATGAGCGCAGCAAGCTGTGTGGGATCACGATGGGTAGTCTCTGATGGGATGATCAGTTCCCCTCCCTGGAGCCATGTCCAAAAGATGCCGGTCACCGACCCATCGAAGGCCAATGAGAAGGTCAGTAAGGAACGCAAGACCGGTTCCTGATAGTACTGCAGCCTGGCGTGAAGAGAGGTCATCAGACTGCTGTGCGGCACGGCCACACCTTTCGGGTTCCCAGTCGAGCCGGAGGTGTAGATGAGATAGGCGAGCTGATCAGGGGAAACGGAGTGTGCAAGGTTCTCGTCCTCAGTCCCGCCCAACGCGGATGTGGAAAGAGTCTCCACGTCACAGATGTGGCCGCGGAAAGTCTGGAAATGGCTACGGAGCTGCGCCTGAGTCACTAAGATCTCCACGTTTGCGTCTTCTAGTACGAGCTGGAGGCGGTGGCTGGGGAAGGACGGATCCAGGGGAACATATCCTCCCCCGGCCTTGAGAATGCCCAAGAGACCCACGAGGGCGTCCACCGAGCGCTCGACACAGAGACCCACTGGGACATCTGCACCCACTCCAAGCGTCCGTAGCGCGAGCGCGACTCGATTCGCTCTCCGGTTCAGCTCTTGGTAGCTCAGCGACTGATCTCCACAGGTCACAGCGGGCGCATGGGGAGTCCGTTTGACCTGCGCCTCGATGAGCGTATGAATACCGGAGGTCCAAGAAGGTGGTTCGTTCCAAGTCAGGTGAACGTTTCGTTTCTCTTCGGGGGTCAGCAATGAAAGTTGATCGAGCCGGGCCTCAGGTTTCGTGAGAAACTCATGAAGAAGAATCTCCAGCTGTCCCAACATCCGGTCGATCGTCGATTCTTCAAAAATCGTGGAATCATGGAGAAACGCCAGATCCAGGCCATCAATCCTGTTGAACACCATCAACACGAGGTCGAACTCTGATGCCGTCGGTTCCCAGGGGAGATGAGTGATCTCAAGATCCTTGATGCTGAGCGTGGACAAGGGGTCGTCTTCACACACCATCATCACGTTGAACAGTGGAGACAGTTGACGTGCTCGTTGTAACGACAACGCCTCGATCACTTCTTCAAACGGGAGATCCTGATGGTCATAGGCCTCGATCACTACACGGCGTATCTGCTTCAACAACTCGTGGCCGGTCAGCCCCTCGGACAGTTCAGACCGTAACGCCACCGTATTGACGCAGTACCCCATCATATCTTCGAACTCTCTCCGACGCCTACCGGCCACGATCGAGCCGATCACGATATCCGACTCTTGTGTGTAGCGATGCAGCCATATCGCAAAGACGGCATACAGCACCATGAAGGGAGTGGCGCTATGCTGTTGGCAGAAGCGGTCAAGATCGGCCACAAGTCGAGGAGAAAGGGATCGGAACCGCACACCTCCTTCAAACGTGCGTGTTCGCAGTCGTTGTCGATCGATGGGAAGTTCCGCGGGCGGGTTGGTGTCGCTCAGCTGCCTGGACCAGTAGGCCCGGTTGGCTTCTCGAAGGCCATGGTCAAGCGAGGCCTTTTGCCAATCGGCATAATCCGCATACTGAACGGTCAAGGTCGGAAGTCGAGCGTGCTGTGCGTTGCCAGTGGCTTCCCACAGCAGGGTTAATTCCTTCCAGAAGATACGCAGCGACCATCCGTCGGCGACGAGCCGGTGGAACGTCAGTGCCAGGATATGCACGTCGGGTTCAAGCGCCAGCAGGGTCACCCGAAAGAGCGGTCCCTTTCGTAAGTCGAATGGTCGGGTTCTCTCTGTTCGTAAGAAGTGCCGAACGTGAGCGTCTCGCTCTGTATGATCCACTTCCTGGAAATCTTGCCGTTCGATTGTGACGGTCTCTTCAGAGAATATTTCCGCAAATCCCTGACCTCGTTCCGAGCCGAAGCGGGTTCGAAGAATCTCGTGACGCGATGCGATTGCCCGTACGGATCGTTCCAACACCTCTTGGCTCACTGGCCCCCGAATCCGCACCGCCATGGAAATATGGTTGATTGCGCTTCCTGGATGCACTTGCTCCAGAAACCACAGCCGCTGTTGTGCTGGGCTGAGAGGAAGTCTGCCTTTCCGTGTGGAGGATGAGGAAAGTGGAACGGCGGGAACCTGTTGCCTGTTGCCACTCCCTACGACCTGACCGAGGTCATGTGGATTGGCGCGTCCCTCCTCGATTCGGGCGGCCAGCGCAGACAAGGTTGGACATTCAAAGAGCAGGCTGATGGGGAGTTCAACGTGGAACTGGTCGAGTATGCGTGCAACCACCTGTGCTGCGAGGAGTGAATTGCCTCCAAGCCCAAAGAAATTCGCATGACGATGTGGTTGAGGCCCACCAAGGACTTCCTGCCAGATGTCGGCCAAACTCTTCTCAACAGAGGTGTGAGGGCTCTCCTCCGGCGCGCTCTCGGTTTCAGATTGTAGGCCCTCGTCAAGCGTGCTGGTTCTGACGACTGTCAGCTGTCCGGACTCATAGGCGGCTCGGCAGGCACCCCGCTGAATTTTCCCACTGGAGGTTCTTGGGATTGTGCCGGACTTAACGAGCACCACCGTGTGGATTTCGAGCTCATACTCGTCAGCCAGCATGCGACGGATGCCGTTCACCATGTTCGTGATGTCTGACTCAGACACCTGTTTCTCGATCTCATGGACCAGCACCACCCGTTCCCCAGTCTCGCTTTCGATCGAGAATGCTGCTCCACATCCACGTCGCAAACCTGTATGCGCTTGTTGGGCGGTCCATTCTAGATCATGAGGGTAGTAGTTCCGTCCTCGAACAATGATCAGGTCTTTGATGCGCCCTGTGAGGAACAGCTCCCCACGGTGAAGGAATCCGAGATCGCCGGTCCGTAAATAGGGCCCATCCCCTGACGCCGCAAGTGTGGCATTAAATGTCGCCTCTGTTTCGTCGTCCTTTTCCCAATATCCAGAAGCAATTCCAGCACCAGACAGCCACACCTCACCTACGACATCCGACGGGCACTCCAGCAGCGTTGTTGGGTTCACGATCTTGACACAAGTTTCTTCGAGCGGTTCCCCACATCCCACCAACGTCCGAGTTCCACGATCTGATGGCGGCAACTCCTTCACGATGGAGTCGGCCAGCGCCTCCGCGTCAACCGTCAGGAACGTCGGTTCAACCGGAACCGGCTTCATCGTGACGAGCAATGTGGCTTCAGCCAGGCCATAGGCCGGGGAAAAACTTGACGACTTGAATCCTCGTGGACCAAAGGTTTCGATGAACCGTCTCACCGTATCCGGATGGATAGGTTCAGCGCCGCAGCTGGCGACCTTCCAGCTGCTCAAATCGGCTAGCCAGCCCGACTGTTGATGTGCGGCTCTGAGACACGCGTCGTAGGAAAAATTCGGTCCACCGCTGTGGGTAATCGCGAATCGAGCCACTGCGTCCAACCAGCGCAATGGTCGTCGGAGAAACGTGATGGGCGACATCAGATAGGCGGGAATGCCTGCGTAGAACGGTGCAATGATTCCATGCAGCAGTCCATAGTCATGGAAATACGGCAACCAGCAGAGCGACCGACTGCTGTCCTCTACCTGCCCGGCTAACGTGAGGGCTTTGCAATGAGCCAGCACATTTCCATGGCTGATCACAACGCCGCGAGGAGAGGCGGTCGACCCAGAGGTGTATTGCAAATAGGCAAGGGCGCTGCTGTCTAGTCTCGGCATGTCAATCGAGATGGAGTCGGTCGCATCAGCTACTAGCTGGTCTGTTGCCATCCAGGTGACCGGGCCCATATTTTGGGGGAGCGAACATTCAGAAGACAGAGCCATGATGCTCGAGTTCGTGAGGATGAGGGATGCCTGAGCATCGTCAATAATGTTGCGCAGTCTCGGCACACTGTGTTTCATTCTGATGGGGTCGGGGGCGGGAGCTGGAACCGGTATAAGACCCGCGTACACGCATGCCCAAAACGCACAGGCGACATCAAGGCCTGGCGGATAGAGAAGAAGGGCTCTGGTTCCTGGTTTGACCTCGTGCGCAAGCCGGTAGGCCAGTATACGCACTTGGCGTTCAAGCTGTCTGTAGGTCAGCTGGCTTTCAAGCTCGAGACTGTCACGAACAAGAGCATAGGCAAGCGCGTCTGGATTGCGCCGGCACGTGAATTCAAAGAGATCACTAAGACTGAGAAACACCGGAGGTTTCGACATCTCTGTTAGGCCGCAATTCTCGTCTTCAAACAAACAGAAAAATGCTCAGTTCGCAACTATCGTTCTCCGAGAAATAACTTATCGTCCCTTAGTGACAACCTCCAAGAACTTCAACTGTTCCAAAAGGGCTCAAGATACGCTCGACGGTGTATGTTTCTTGACGGGATACAACAAACTTGTTCACCATCACGTGTTCAGGCCAGTCTCACCCTTTGGGTCCTAAGGACAAAGTCTGTTGTATTTTTCGGCAGTTGAAGAAGATATCTTGAAGCCTTAGTCGTCGGTCTGATCCAGTCAATCAGTGTGCGCAGCGTGCGGTTCCGCAAGGCCATGCAAGGTATTGATAGATCAGGGTAAATCAATGTCATCTGTTGTTGAGGGTATGGCACACTGATCGTAAGAGAAATGACTGTGGGGAGAGGGGATATCTATCGGAGGATGAGGTCGGTGTCACTTCTTCACACCTACTCTGACCGCCCCAATCCAGTGGGAATTCACGAAACAGCATGAAGGCTTCCTGGAAAACAGGGATCAGTTTCGGGTTAACATCAGGGGTCATTACCACCCTTGGGTTGATGGTCGGACTGCACTCCGGTACCCATTCCCGTGCGATCGTGATCAGTGGCATTCTGACGATCGCCATCGCCGATGCCATGTCGGATGCGCTCGGCATCCATGTGTCCGAAGAGTCGAAGAACAGCGGTCCGACCAGGCTGATCTGGGAGGCTACACTCGCCACCTTCGCTGCGAAGTTCTTGGTTTCCTTGACGTTTGTCGTTCCCGTCCTTTTCGGTCCGCTCGAGCACGCGATTGTCATGAGCATCGTGTGGGGGCTATTCTTACTCACCGTGCTCAGCTTTTTCGTCGCTCGAGCACAAGGAATTGCTCCGTGGAAGGTCATCGGTGAGCATCTGTTCATTGCGCTGTGCGTCGTTGCGATGACACATGTGGCCGGTGATTGGGTGAACAAGATGGTGGGAGCGGAATGACGGAGGTATGAACCAGTGAGAAGACACCCTCGAACGTTGAGATGGCTGCTGCTTTTCCTCGTGTGCACGACATTCATAATGCCCGGGCAACCAGCCTGGGGAGCGGGGGATGATGTGGCATCTGAAAGCGGCCGGCCCCATCGTGTCGTGCTCCATCTGAATTCCGGTGATGAAAAAATCCAACGTGGTGCGCTCAACAATATCAAGAATCTCTATCAGGAGTTTTCGTCACAGAGTCTCACGGTCGAGCTGGTCGTGCATGGGGCTGGGCTTCCAGTCCTCATCAAGAAGGGTACGCCGTTTGCTGCGGAGCTGAGCGAGCTTCGGAAAACGTACGGAGTGCACTACACGGCCTGTTCGAACACCATGAAGACGATGAAGGTGACAAGAGAAGATCTCATCGATGAAGTCGGCGACACCGTGCCGGCAATCGTGAGGCTGGTGGAGAGACAAGAGCAAGGCTGGGTCTATATTAAACCGTGAGAAGTGAAACGTGAGGGGTAAGGGGTGAGTAGTACGTAAGATCACGATTGAAGGGGGTTGCCATGGACGTTCGCAGCAAAGTCTATCTGTATCAGACCTCGGTGAAGTGGACAGAACAGCGCAAGGGCACGATCTCCTGTGCAGGGAAACCCGATGTGCAGGTGGCGACCCCACCGGAGTTCAAGGGGCATGAGAACATCTGGTCTCCCGAAGACCTCTTCGTGGCGTCGGCCAACGTCTGTTTGATGACGACATTTCTCGCCGTTGCAGAACGAGCCGGTCTTGCTTTTTCCTCGTACGAGAGTACGGCGGAAGGACGGCTGGAGATCGTGGAGGGGAAATTTCAATTCACGGCGATCACCATCCGGCCTTCTATTACCTTGAATCCTGGCGGTGATGCAGCCAAAGCGAAGGAACTCATTGAAAAAGCAGAGCATAATTGTCTGATTTCCAACTCCATGAAGGCCACGGTCACACTGGAAGCCACGATCTGCTGATTCAGCGTTGCGAGTTTCGAGTTTCAGGTTTCTAGGGGCTACTCCTACAACTTGAAACATGAAACTTGGAACCTGAAACACAGACTTCAGACACAAACGCCAATCTCGGGTTAACCACTGTAGCATCCTGCGCCAGTCGGTCATCAGGCTAGTGGCATTTGTCTCCATTCTTCGGTGTCGATCTGACCGACACCGAAGAATCTGTCCGATAACCCCTCGATGAATAGAGAGAAAGCTCTCCTTCTCCCTACGAGATAGTGGCACAGTCATCGCAAGGTCTGATCGAAGGGAAAGGACAAGATATGCGTAGAACGATGCAAGGGACGGTGTTGTGCGCACTGGTGGCCGGACTGTGCGGACTGGGATTCAGTAATCTTGGGGTCAAACAGTCCGGGGTTCTTGCCAAAGAAGGGGATGCAGTCACCGGACGGGAAATTTACGTGAACACCTGTATGCTCTGTCATGGAATCGACGGGAGAGGCGTACGAGGACTGCAGTTCGTCCCACCTCCGGCAGACCTCACATCGCTCGCGGTCCAGAGCCGGCTGGATGGGTCGCTGTTTCGTCGAATTCACGACGGGAAGCCCAACACGGTCATGGGCGCTTGGAAACATGCTCTCTCGGATGAAGAAATCTGGGATGTATTGGCCTATGTGCGCACATTTCGGATCGAGTCTCCCGGGCAACCATAAAGATGAATCCAATAACTCGGAGGTGTCTCATACAAGCCGGATGCAGAAATGGAATGGTTGTCCGTGAGGAAACGAGGAGGGAACGACATGACATGTAATGTGGGGGGAATCGAACGACCGATACGCATTGGAGCGGGAGCGCTGGCGATTATGGCCGGCCTCTTCGGGGGGCTTTCTGGTGCGATGTCCGGAATAGCGCTTGGGGTGGGGGCGATTCTATTATTGACCGGGGCGGTGGGGTATTGCCCGCTGTTCACATTGTTGGGAATTAATACCTGCACGTCTGCGTCCGGTCCAAAGAAATGAGGTGGAATCGATGAACCGACCGGTGGTCGCTTGGGCCGCGCTGGTGTACACGCTGGTTGGGGTGATCAGTTGTGTCCCGCCTCCACGGGTGGCGGGAGGGGATGCGGGGGACGGCCGTCCGAGCACGGAGTCACAGGTCGACGCGTTGTTCGCTCC
>JAHBWO010000220.1 GCA_019636945.1 Nitrospira sp.
CCTATGAGACTTTTCTCCATCTCTGTTGGGAAGAAGTCACATGGCGTTGAGCGTCCACCAAGACCAGATAGCTCCTCGTAGTCGATTTATGGGGATTAGTTGCGCCTGGAAATAGTGACGCGAATGTTTAGCAAAGAATTGGTCAGTCATTACACCATTGCACGGCCACAAAACGCCGTGCGTACAAGTCAAAGGAGACGAAACTCATGAGTGCTTCGATGAAGGGGGTTGTTTTGGTAGGTCATGGTGGCATTCCCAAGGACTGCCCACAAGAACTGGTGACGAAGTTAAAGCGGTTAGAAGGCCAACGGCGCGCGGCGAAACAACCTCCGTCCCAGGAAGAACTCGAGTTGGACCAGAAGATCCGTCGTTGGCCACGAACTAGAGCAACCGATCCCTACCAATCGGGGCTGGAGGCCGTGGGGGCTGCGCTGCGCTCACATCTGAATGGTGTCTTGTTTGCCATGGCCTACAACGAATTTTGCGCACCGACATTGGAAGAAGCCGTGGAGGATTTGGTGAAACAAGGCGCGACATCCATCACCGTGCTGACGACGATGTTCACGCCGGGCGGCTCTCATTCGGAGGTCGAGATACCAGAGATCTTGGACCACTTGCGACCGTTGTATCCTACTGTTGACCTGCGCTATGCCTGGCCGTTCGATTTGCAGCTGATCGCGAAGACCCTATCAGAGCAATTGCGGAGCTGGTCGTGACATCGCCTTCGACGACAAGGCAGGGGAAGTCTGACTGTCGGGCACACTCCCTGTCCAGAGTGTCTCAAGAGGTGAAATAATTCATCATGGCTTCAACTCCCAATGTACTTATTATCGGCGCCGGGCTTGCCGGATTGGCTTGTGCGCGGCGTCTGACGAACGCCGGCTTTACGTGCACGGTCCTTGAAGCGTCCGACGGCGTCGGGGGGCGTGTCCGCACGGATCGCGTCGAGGGATTTCAACTCGATCGCGGATTTCAGGTTTTTCTTGCTGGATATCTGGAAGCACGTGAGACGCTGGACTATTCCGCATTGGAGCTCATGCCGTTTCATGCCGGAGCTCTCATTCGTCGTGAAGGACGCTTTCACGTGATGAGCGATCCCTTTCGCAGGCCGCAAGACCTTCCACAGATGTTACTCAGCCCCATCGGTTCGTTTGCCGACAAGTTCAGATTGCTGCGTATGCGTCGGGATGTCTTGCAGCAGCACCTCTGTTCCGTGATGAAAGACCCATCACGGCCGACTCGTGAGGTGTTGCAGGCCTATGACTTTTCTGACGCCATGGTGAGGCATTTCTTCCGACCGTTTCTCAGCGGCGTGTTCTTGGAGTCGGAATTGAACACGCCTTGCTGGATTTTCGAAGTAGTCTGGGCTGCGTTCTGCCGAGGAGTCACCGCCTTACCACGAGATGGTATGGGTGCTATTGCACAACAACTCGCGGCTACGTTGCCTCCGGGAACAATCCGCTTGAACCAAGCTGTCCAAGAGATTCAGGGCTCGAGCGTGGTTCTGGGATCAGGAGAATCGCTCATGGCGGATGTGCTGGTGGTGGCGACTGATGACGCGACCGCCGCCCGCTTGCGTGGTGAAGACAAACCAATCGCTCCAGCCCGTGGTTCAGTGACCGTCTACTTCGATGCGTCAGCTGCTCCGCAACGCGGTCCCTGGCTGATGGTAAATGGGGACGGTGATGGGGTAGTCCGGACCGTCTGTGTCCTCAGTGAAGCGGCGCCTTCATACGCGCCGCCCGGGCGGGCCTTGATCTCGGTGACTGTTATTGAACAGATGGATCCGCAGAGTGATCTATTGCAAGTAGTACGACGACATCTACAATCCTGGTTTGGATCGCAAGTCAACGAGTGGCGCCATCTGAGGACTGATCGCATTCAACGTGCATTGCCTCCACTCGACGCGCTTTCACCGGGGAACCGCACCACCTCACCGCGTCTGGCCGCGGGGCTGTACCTTTGTGGGGATTACCGGGAAAGCGGGACGCTCGATGGCGCTTTGGCGTCGGGACGGAAAGCAGCTGAGGCAATACTGGCTGATTACGTCTAGTCGTGACGTAATCCGGTGGTACTCCCTTGATGTATGAGATCGCAAGTTCGACACCTCGTGGATTTTGCCCCAAAGGCTTGAGCAATTCTTCAACGCCCACAGGCGATTGTCATGAGCGCGGCAGTGGCCGTACCAGAGGCCGACGCAGCCAATTGGCCTGTGGATCCAGTGGTGCGCCCTGCGGCCCCTGAACCCATGTGGTCGGCATACCATGTCGTTTTGACTGGTTGGGTTTTTCGGTTCTGACAGTCATATTCCCGCACGGTGACTTTTGAGAGGGCTGAGATGCCGCCATCCGTTTGAGTTGTTCTATAGTCGAATAGATCCGACATCACAACGGTCTCGTCCGCCTTCCGAATACTGCCGTGATCCGCGTAATAGATGTAGGTCTCCGTCTCTCCGATCTTGGTCCACTCCGCTGCGGCGATTGGTGAGGAACCGGATGGTGTTTCACCTCCCGTACAGGCTGCCATCAGTCCACCACTCAGCACTACCAGCACCAATAGTCGTTGCATATTACCCCCTGCTATCTGGACGTAACGTCGACAGGACTGTACGACAGGCCACTTTCATTTCTGCATCATCGTCGCTGCCCGGAATTACGCGGGACCACTCCCGGGTGGCCGGTGCTGCGTAGAGGACCCGGCCTCGTGCCAGGCTTTGTGGGTAGTACCGGACGTGGAGCGGTCGGCTTCTTCGTTGCTCACAATGATATTGCCGTTTGATCTTCAATGATCGGTAGGGACCGCCTGGGATGGCTCGCTCTACACGAAAGTCTCGAAGCGTCCAGAGGGTGACCGTCGGTCCCCATACCCCAATGCTCGTCATATCCACGTAGCGGTCGTATTTATGGGTTCCCCCGACTCGCACCCATTCATCCGCCGCCAGGGTGACAGCTGGGGACTGATAGAGAAAGAGGCCGATACCAAGACCAATCATGAGATGTAGCCGATTCATCACCGTCCGTCATTTCTTATTCGGCATGGAACGTCAGCTTGCCACCAAGGCTCTCTCCACATCGGTCAGAATGGCAGGCGACAAGGGATTCATGCCTGGGTCATACTTCCCGATGACGTTACCGGAACGGTCGACCAGGTATTTCTGGAAGTTCCACGTCACACGGCCAGGGAACGCACTCTGCTCGGTTAAGTACCGATAGAGGGGATGTTTATCTTTGCCGACCACGCTGATTTTCGAGAAGAGGGGAAAACTGACACTGTATTTGGTATAGCAGAATCCCTTAATTTCTTGATTCGTGCCGGGCTCTTGCTGTCCAAAGTCATTCGCCGGAAATGCCAGAACCTCGAACCCCCGTTCCTGATATCGCTCATACATCTCCTGGAGGCCGGCGTACTGCGGCGTGTTTCCGCACATGCTCGCGGTATTCACAATGAGCAGCACCTTGCCTTTGAATGTTTTGAGGTCGACAGGACGGCCGTCAATGTCAGGGAGGCGAAATCCATACAAAGGGGCCGCTGCGACATCAGTACGTGAGAAAGCAGTGGATCGTTTCTCGTTTGCGTAGGTGTTCGAGGTTGAAAATGCAATGAACCCCAGGCCGAGTAGCACAACGCCCGAGAGGGCCAAGAGAGTTTTAGAGTAGAACGGCATGATGAGCACTCCTTTCTATCGCAGTCAGAGACTTGCTGGTTTTAATGGTACAGGAGACGTCCAGTGTTTGTCAATATTGTATTTGACAAACTATGGACATTCTGGTAGTAATATAACCGACACGTCTTCATATAGGAGGCGGCTGAATGAAAGAAGAGGCTTCTTGCTCATGCGTAAGCGACCTTGCAATCGAGTTCGATCTGGTCCGCTGCTTTGCCGACAAGGGTGCAAGAGTGCAAGTAGCATGATGCCAAGCGCGATAACCGGAACTGCGCGACTAGGTGAACATGGTTACGAGCCAAGCTTATGAGTATGAAGAATTCTTCATAAAGTTCTAATCCGACCTTCATCTTGTGGGGAGTATGCTTCTTCAGTAGGGTGAGAGGAGGTGAACATCGATGATGACGATCTTCATTGCAATTGTTGCCCTGGGTATTACCGCCACGATCACATATAGAGCAGCTCTGTGTTTTGCCCCGATCAAAGTCAAACGGTTAACAAAATCGAGAAAGCTGTTTACCGTGCTCCTGATTTTGCCAGTGATGTTACCAGGTCTCGCCGGCGCGCATGGCAATGTGAGTCTCGAAGACGATGTTTGCGTTCAACGGGTCGGGGGAAATCTCGTTCACTTCAACGCCTATCAACCGCAACATGCCGCTAAGGCACAATACTGCACAGACATCCCGGCTGAAGGCGACACGTTTCTGGTCGTGGATCTCGTCGACCCGGTCTTGCGTAATCTTCCGATAGGAGTGCGGGTGATCAAAGGGATGAGTGAGGCCTCGGAGGAAGAGACCGTTGCCTACTGGCCGCCCATGACCCATCCGGACGGAGTGCTTCGCGGAGAGGCCAAGCTAGCCAAGGGGTTGTATCGGCTAATCATCACACCAGAGGGCTTCAGTCCATCGTCCTATCTGTTGCGAGTCCAACAGATCGACTACGCGAATATGGCAAGAACGGCGCTTGGACCCCTAACCATCTTTCTGCTGCTCATTGTGATCGGCTATGAGGTCTCTAAGTCAACGCGATTCAAAAGCTGGTGGGTCTCCAGTCGTGCCTGAAATAGTTTGCGGAGAAGTGGGTCTAACAAGGAGGTATCATCATGGCAGGATCAAGTGAGCGGGGCTATGACGTT
>JAHBWO010000221.1 GCA_019636945.1 Nitrospira sp.
ATTGCGCCGTTCAGATCCAAACCAACCTTGACCAGACCGAGCTTAAAGCGTGAGCCGAGCGCCTCGTGCGCTTTTGCCACTAACTTCGAGGTCTTCATCCAATCATTGGCTTGTCCGAGCTTGGTCAGTTCGTCAACGGACGTGACGACGACATAGTTGGGGACGTGAATCCCCCACTTCTTCATCAGCCCCATGCCGGGGCCTTCCAACACCTTAGCCATGCGAATTCTCCTTCGTAGTAACTCAGGCAAATAGGGGAGCGGGATTTTAGCTGAAACTGACAGGATGACTCAAGACGCCAGAGGAACTAATAGTGAGGGGGATCAAAAGACCTAGCGAAGACATTTCGCAAGATATCATCCTAACCATCGGCAATATAATAAGTTTTGTCGACTAGGGTTGTCGTTTCGACCGCATGGCCTGACAACGGGGACAAAAATATGAGCTCCGTTCGCCCCGAAGGCGTTGAATCACTCCACCACAGTGATTCGGGCAGGGTTGTCCCTCTTTTCCATAAACCAGATGCCGCCGCTTGTATTGCCCCTCGCTCCCGTCAGGAGCAAAAAAGTCTCGCACACTCGATCCCCCATGACTGATGGCCTCATCCAGGACCTCCTGCATGATCGCATAGAGCGCTACGATCTTGCGCACCGGCACCTGATGAACCTGGTGATTCGGGTGGAGGCCGGCCCGAAAGAGAATTTCGTTCGCATAGATGTTCCCGATGCCGGCAATGACTTGTTGATGCATCAAGAGGGTTTTGAGCCGCCCACGGCGCTCCTGTAAGAGTCGCACAAAGTCCTGCTGAGATGCGGCCAATGGATCCATCCCAAACCGGCGAGTGCGATAACGATCCAGTCCGGCTTTATCCAACAGCGAGAGGCGTCCGAATCTGCGGGGGTTCCAATACCGCAGTTCTGGTTCCTCACCTTCTTTGAACGACAGTCTTGCATGAACATGCTGTGGATGTTTGGTCGGTGCCGATTGGAACAGGAGAAGTCCGGTCATCCCCAACTCAGCCACGACATAGCGACACGCTCGACTGTTCACAAACCCCAAGGCAACACTTTTGCCGAACCGTTCAACGGACTGGAGGGCCGCACCGCAATACCACGAAGCGGTGTCGTATCCCTCTCGAACAATATCCGCTCGTCCGATCCACACATCGGTCAGCTTCGCACCTAATAGACGTGCGCGGATTTGTTGAGCGACGACTTCAGCTTCGGGAAGTTCAGGCATTCCGTAACCGTTGTTCTGAGTAGAAAATGTGCGGCATTAAGCCACGAGAGGGAGGGAAAGGCAAGATTGTGCGATGAAAGCGAGACCGCCTTAGGACTCAGCGTGGCGAGACGACTTGGAACGACGGAGTTGACGAACCTGCTCGATGGCGACCTGTAGATTCGGCAGCGGCATGGCACCTGGATGCCGTATCATGACGAGTTTCAGCACTTCGTCGTAGGATTTCCCTTCCACACAACAGAGGTACGCCATCACGACGGAAACCGATCGCCCCATGCCGGCCCGGCAACAGACTAGTTTTCGCTCGGTCGGTGCTCGCGACTCAAGCCATTCCACCGCTTCCATCAACTTTGCAGGATCGGCCTTCGCAAACTCTCGAAAGGGAATGTGGCGGTAATCCATCCAGGGGGCAGGAGTGACGGTCAACTCTTCGGCCACCAGCAACAGAGTCCCGACGACCGCCGGTGGTTGCTCCGCATCGTCGATGTTCCCGACCAACAACTGGTCAGTAATCATGTGCATGACATTGTGAGTATAACGTGCCCCGGAGAAGCATCAAGCATTCTTACCGGCACTGCGGCACCAGTTGCGATTCCTTTTCCTCGCCCGTTATACTCTCCGTATGGTCACGCTCACTCAGCAGGAAGTGGAACGCCGGCTGAACACAGTTCCCTGTGCCATCTGCAAACAATCGAGTTTCGCGATCGATGAACGGTTCATGGGCGCTGACGGCGACTGGCGAGGCATCTGTAAGAAGTGTTTTTACACGTTCCCCGTCTATACCGACATGGAATTCTATCTCCGTACACAGCCTGACATCCCGTTTCGGTTAAAGGAGATTTCATGCACCTCGTGCAATCATCGGGGTGTGAACCTCGACCTTCGTGCGACCGTGTCCGTACGGGACGCCTACTACTTTGTCACCTGTCAGGGCTGCCAGCGACAATTTGTCGAGAAATCCTCGCTAGAGGCATTTGAATAATGCCACCATCTCTTCTCAATATTTGGTATATACTGAAATCATGAGTGACACGCCAAAACAGCCGGACCTCTCGCCGGAAGAAAAGCCCAAGGTGAGAAAAGAAATCCCCGTATTCGCCATTCAGGACGATGATGCCATCATGGCTGAGGAAATGGCGGACCTGTTTGAAGAAGACAAAGTCTCCCACCAGCACGGCAGCTCAGAGCCGGAAGCAGACTAACTTCTCAAAGATTCCCAGAAGTCATCAGCACGCGAAGCTTCCTGCCGCTATACCTCTCTTCGTTACTCCTTTGAGCTTCAACGAGCAAAAACCTTCTGGAATTCCCGTGGCCACGGTCATATATCATGATGTGTGGTCAGTTCCGACTTTCCTTCCCGCCGATAGCTCAATGGGTCCCTGCGCCTCCGGTAAAGTTGGCAGTTAGCTCCCACCTGCTACTTCTAAAAAATGAAACTGCGATGAGCCGCTTTCAGACCCATCTCTTTGCTAAAGAGGAACAATGACCATCCCTGCTACAGTCTTGGAGGCAGGCTGTTCACGTCAAGTGTCCCATCCGGCAGGAGATACGTTGCATGACTGCAGAAGTAGGCCCCGCGTAATCCATCGCCAGCCTCTGACAAAACCCCGATAAGAGCTGCGGAGCTGGTCTCGGAAATCCTGAAGACAGGGGCACCACTCATGCCACCTACATGGTCTGGGAACCTTAGGTTATGAGGGTTAATCAAGATTTCACGCCCATTCTTTTCGTCAGCGATCGTAAATCTCCTGTCGGCGACATCGGTAACATGATCTACTATGGGCAATACTCTCGTATTGATCCTATTCTCTCCGCTCACTTCTCTGTGCAATTGTGGGAACCCCAGGATCAGAGCCTGATCACCAATAGAGGCTCGCGGGACTTGCAACAAATCGAGAAAGAAATAGTGACCGTCTAACGCAGTCGATTCAGATTCATCAGGGACTTGAATAGTGCAAAGATCCACATAGTCGTTCCGAGCGATCACTGGCCACTTTGTAATATCGATGAGTGACGCACCTGGCATGGCGAGCAGAGCCAGGGCTCCTGATTTCTGTTGAAGTTGATCGATCTTCGTCACGAAGTGATCTGCCGTTATCAGAAATCTACCTGACACCGTTTGGGCGATTAAGGCCGAGCCACCTGTTAACCAATCACTAAAGCCCGTGTTGAATCTAGGGTAGACTAGAATGGGCGCGACGTAAGGCAGTAGTGACTCAATCTGAGTCTTGAATTTCTCAATAATGTCACCCGTCATAGTGGCATTGGAGATTTCACGGTTACTGGCATCAGATTCATTTCTAGAGGTACAGATCTAAGATGGTCTACCCCCTACATTTCCTATCCAGAGGCAGCAAAGACTGGTCCCAACCATGCGCGCGTCCTAAATAGGAGAGATGGAACCAGTCTATTTGCAGCTGATTCCATCTCCACGGCACCCCTTTTCCCCCCGATGGAACGGATACTCGCGGATAGCTTCGGCAGCAAGAGGCGCGGCCAATCCACAGCTAGTCCAGCAGGACATCACGATTTACCCCTGATAACCCAACCAAATCACGCCGTTCGTCGCCTGGCGCACTGCTCAGACTGATCGAATAATCTTCACACCTGAGCCACGCTCAACCCGTCCCAGCGCCGAGACCTTCCCCCCTCGTTCCTTGTGACTAATCCGATCAATCTGCACGATCGCGCCGCGATGCCATTGATCGAAAGCTTCGTTGGCTTGAGATGCTAGGCGATCCTGACGTCCCACTTCTTGTCGACCTTGTTCATTGCAAAGCCATGCCCGCTTTTCCCCCTTCATCTCTCGCAACTCGCTTACCACTCGATACATATCAGGCCGCCGCCCGATGAGCGTCTTGCCATCTTTGCGCAACAATAGATAGGAAAATTTTAACGCGTCCTTGATAAACCCTACTTCGGCATCAATCTGTTGGATAACGGCCGGCGGTTCCCACGCTCGCTCTTCGTGGCACCAGTCATCTGGCTTCACTAATGCTGGGCATACGTTTTCATGGAGGCAGGGGCTGTAAATGGTGCAACGTTTCTCTTGGAGAAGTCGGTCACGCACGTGAAGTAGCCCTCGGGACGTTTCTCGAAGGGCCGGCTCAACGACCATGACGGTACCGTGTAGGGTGAGCAATGATAAGCACTCCGTGATCAGGCCGGAACGCATCTCGATTGGGTCTTTTGCCTCTGCATGAATCTCATTCAAACAGTTAGCGAGCATAATAAGATCAAAGGGTGCCCGTTGTTTAACCTGTTCCAACCAGAGTCGCCGCTCAAGATCTCCTTCATAGGTCTGTAAACTCGCTGCCCCAACAGTAGGCCCCTGGCAGTAGCGATCCCACAACTGTCTGGCTTGGCCAAGAGCTGCTTTCGAACCATCGACAGCAGTGACGGACAGGGCATACGGCAACGCCTGCTGTTGCCACCAGTCGAGGACTGCCAACGCCCCGGTACCAGGACCTGAACCAAGGTCCAA
>JAHBWO010000222.1 GCA_019636945.1 Nitrospira sp.
TGTCACAGGAGTTCCATGGGGGCCTGGAAATACCATGCGCACCTTCGCAATATCACTTCGCCGAAAGACGCGGATCGCAGATTCCTCGCGAACTTCAGAGCTCGTTCGCTTTCCCTCACCATACAGAAACCGCTGAACGTAGGGCAGAAATGTCACAAACTCGCTGTAATGTCGTTCCTGGAACTGCCGCGGATCACCCGTAAACTCGTCCAGCACCTCTCGCCACGGATTGTTTGGATTAGTTGCCTGGAGCAGTTCCCAATGCTTTTGGATCGGCGCATCCTCCCGAATGGGAGTAAGCTGCATTGGCCACAGCAGGATTTGTCGGAAATGTCGAACAATCTTTTGAGGATCAGACACGTGACATATCCTCACCGATGATCGAATCGCTCGCCATCACATACCACTTACCCAATGCCTGACCTCACAACACAGAGCAGCGCCGTGGTGGTCTTATACCACAGCGTCGTCTGAATGTATGCGAAGGTCATACCCACTTGGTAGGAAATAGCCGTGTTTCACCATGACGAATCCATCGGAGGCCTCCGTACCGAACGAAACAAGACCGCCAGCTTCTCCGACTATCATTCGTGGGAAATAGTTCTTGGAGCCTGAAGCACGCCGATGCCGTCTGACCAAAACGTCTCAGGATTTTTATCGAAGATATCGAACGTGCTGGATGACAACACACCCCATGAGCCTTGCCGCATCTCATAGTCGAGTTGCCCCGGGGCCCATGCGGCAAAACCAGCAAAGGCACGGAAAGCTTCATTCGGCTTGAGACCGGCGATGACCCGTTCTAGCACCGTCGGTGTCCCCACATAAATTCCATTCGCAATATGCCGCGCATCGGGCAAGATCTGCCTGAGTCGGAACAGCAACACCAATTGTGTGCGGTCGACCGGTCCTCCTCCAAATAATCGGTGGTTGGTCTGCTTCAACATCGGAAGATCTTGCAACACTTCTGCTAACAGTACATTCGTAGGACGGTTTAAAATGAGGCCGATGGTTCCACGTGGCCCATGGTCAACAATGAGCAGAACGGTTTGAGTAAAGTTGGGATCCTCCAATGATGGGCTTGCGACCAAGAGCGCCCCTTTGTGAACCGGCAAGGGCATAAATTCCTGTTGGGCCATGACCGAGAGCGATGGCAGGACCAGCATGCCCCCCAGACATAAAACAGCCCACAGGATCTGTTTCATGGAAGCGCTCACATCGCTCCACAGTGTCGGAGTACGTCCTCACCATGGAGATACCGGTATCGCATCACACAAGGCTACGACCCTCGATATGGCGTGTCAACCGCAAGTGGAACGCAACGGGGCGGTTACAGAAACAGGCAACCGCCCGAGGAATGAGTCCTCACTACTGGTCTCAAAGGAACAGGTCGGACATGAACAACCCGTCTGCCACTACTATTGAGCCGAGTTAGGAGTGATCCCGACCGATGGAGAACATCCGGTACTCCGCGTGGACTTGACACACTATCGGCGATTCAATACGTCTACGAGCATAGAAAAGTGAGCCTGACCATTCCGCGCCACCGAATCGAACAGATATCCTTCCATCTCGGTGATGCACAGCCTGTTCCCACATCATACGACACGTCAATCTCGGCATGGTTCAACGCCATCGCCTGGTCCAGCTATCGTCTGCACCTGACTCAGATGAGCATGCCCTCTAGATCACCAGCCTGCGAATCGCGTATGCTGGATGAGGTCACTCTGCTGTGCTATAACACAACCGACTGCCGTTTGTGAGCCACTATTGGGATTGCGAAAAGGAATCTTACTTATGACCACCGGCTTGCGCTATATCCTCGCCGTCACCATCATCGGAAGTCTACAAGGATGCATCGATCCATCCAAATCCCCTTACGTTGATGTGCGAGATACCGCCTCACGAATCGATGAGTCCCAGTCGGCTGCAGAACAAGGGAGCGCCGAAGACCAATACCATCTTGGCATACGATATGAGAATGCGCGTCCAGCTGACCATCGAGAAGCCGTGCGGTGGTACCGCATGGCGGCTACTCAGCGGCACGTTGGAGCGTTTTATCGGCTTTGCCTACTATCGGACATCGGCCGGGGGATGCCACAAGATTATCAGGAGGCGCTCCGGTGGTGCCGTCTTGCTGCAGACCAAGGACATGGAGCCGCGATGTTTCTCATCGCCACCCACTATGAACAAGCACGGGGCGTTCCTAAGGACCTGGTTCAGGCCTACCTCTGGTATAACCTTGCCGCGGCCAATGGCCATGAAGCCGGCGCAAAATGGCGGAATCGACTAGGGCACGACATGACACCGGTGCAGATTGCTCAAGCACAATTTCTTACACGAAATTGGAAACCAAAAGGGCAAGAACCACCTCAAGAGTAATCATTAAGAGAGCCGTTCCCTCAGACTCCTGCTTGATTCATGGATCGAATACTCTGTCCCTCCATTCGTCCAACGACCAGGTTTACGGTCAACGGATCTCACATTTCCTGAATAAGCCTCCACACATTCCATCCTTGAACTCCAAGGCATGAGCTGAGTAGGATACATCTCGTAGGGTTCACTGCACCAACGATGTCAGTACAGTCACACCATCACAGGAGCTCTTTATCGACCAGCATGTTGCTTCCGCTGATCGGTCTACTCACGCTGTGCGGGTTTTTATCAAGTTGCATTTCTCCTCCCCAACCTCCGTCTCAACCACTTTCGAGTGGGCCGGCAGTGAATGAGCTCCTCACACGCGCGCAGGGAGGCGAGGCGGATGCCCAAAACCAGTTAGGCATCCATTACAGTGAAGGCCAAGGGCTTCCACAGAACTATCAGGAAGCGAAGTATTGGTTTAAAAAAGCGGCAGATCAGGGCCATGCCGGGGCACAGGTCAATCTTGGCACACTCTACTCGTTAGGACAGGGGGCTCCGTTCAGCGACCCAATGGCCTTATTTTGGTTTCAGAAAGCAGCAGACCAGCGCAATGCGTTGGCCTTTGCTAAACTTGGCATGATGTACGAACGAGGACGAGGAGTTTCACAAAATCTTGTGGAAGCTCACATGTGGTACAACCTCTCTGCAGCCTACGGTGAGAAACGAGCCGCTGAGTCCCGCAACACCTTAGCCAAACACATGACGGCTGAACAAATCGCTGAAGCTGAAGCGCGAGCCAAGAAGTGGACGCCGGCTCGACGATAGCCTCTTCATAACAGGGTCCATCGCACCGATGGGCCACACTCGACTGACCTAAAAAATTCCGGCTTGTTTCTGCAGCCAACGAACATATTTTACGATCTCGTCCACCTCCTCGGGCTTGACAGCATCGATCTTGGGCATATCGCCAAATTGCCAATGATGGGCCTTGACCCCGTTGGCTGCCGCCCGCTGGAAAGCCACATCTCCGTGATGGTTCGGCTCATAGACCTTATGAAGGAACGCTGGACCTTGGGTTGTTCCGACTCCGCCAACTCCATGACATCGGGAACAGTGTGTCGTGAACTTCTGCTCTCCCTCCCGAAACTCGACCGGAGCAGTAGAGCCGGTTCCCGGTGCGTTTGGTTCCCCTCCGCTCTGGCTACACGCCGGAGCAATCCCAAGCATCAAGATTACCGAACTGAGTAACGCGACTTGTAACGACCTCATAGAAATTCTCCACCTGTTTCCGGAAAATTATTCCTTCAAGATACCGCATAGGGAATTGGATCCACAACTCCCGCCTCCGCAAACCCCCGTCGACGAATGAGACAGCTGTCACACCGTCCGCAGGCCACTGCGCCCGCGGGATCATAGCAACTGTGCGTGAGGTGAAGTGGTGCATGGAGATCCAGGCCAAGCCGTATGATCTCTGCTTTGGTCAGGTGCAAAAGAGGTGCTCGAATTTCAAAGCGCCCACCCATCATGCCGAGCTTAGTCCCGAGTTGTAACGTCGCTTCCACGGCCTTGATGAACTCCGGACGGCAGTCAGGGTAACCAGAGTAGTCCACCACATTAGCCCCGAAATAAATCACTGAGGCACCCACCACCTCCGCCTGCGCGGCTGCGATGGAGAGAAAAATCAAATTTCGGCCTGGCACATAGGTCACCGGCACATCGCGGCTACGGTCGAAGTCACAGCGATCTTTGGGAACCGGGAAATCCCCAGTGAGAGCGGACCCACCGATTGCCTGCAAATCAACAGGCACCACCAAATGATGTTCCGCCTCCAAGGCACAGGCCACCTGCTTCGCCCGCTCAATCTCCACAGCATGGCGCTGCTGATAGGCAAGGGTCAACATATACAACTCATAACCGGCTTGTCGGGCCACAGCCGCCGTCACGGTGGAATCCAGACCACCACTCGCAAGTACAACAGCTCGTTTCAGAGGCTGCCCAGTCATAGGCAGAAGGCGGTGCGGGAGGATGCGGCAGGAGACAGAATTGGAAACCTAGTCGCGATCTTCTTCTCGTTCGATTTTCTCCAGCAACTCGGCACGGGATTGGCACTCCACGCACAGTTTGGCAAAAGGGACCGCTTGGAGTCGCCTCTCGCTGATTTCGATTCCGCACTCCGCACAAATTCCATAGGTACCCTCGTGCAGACGCGTGAGAGCTTCATCAATTGACTGTCGACGGCGATTGCGCATCTCCATCAATGAAATACCCAA
>JAHBWO010000223.1 GCA_019636945.1 Nitrospira sp.
AAGCAGCTCACGAAACAACTGCTCCATGAGATCATCGACGAAATCATCATCCATGATCACTTTCCTGGCCAGTTTGGCATCTTCCTTCACGAAGGCATCAATGCTTTCCTTCACCATCACCCGGGCCAGGTTTCCCATCCGTGGGATGTCGATGTAAGGTTTGAGTTGCGGTTCCTCATTCAGCTCGATCGCTCGCTCACAGATGCTCTCCGCCAGGTCACTGATTCGTTCGAGCTCGGTGGACAGTTTCATGGCCGTCGTGACCAACCGTAGATCACGGGCCGCAGGTTGATGGAGCGCCAACAACTCGATACAGGCTTCGTCGATCTCCACATCCAAGGCGTTCACCTTGTGGTCTCGTTCGATCACGCGACAGGCCAAAGCCGAATCTCGGCTGACCAGCGCGGCCAGCGCCTTGTCGATCTGGTCCTCAGCCAACCCGGCCATCCGTGCCAGTTTCGTCTTTAACTCAGCAAGCTCCTCGTCGAAATGTCGTTGAATCATCGTCTCACCCAAATCGCCCGGTGATATAGTCTTCGGTCTGTTTGTTCGAGGGATTCGTGAATAGCTGCTTGGTCCGGCCGAACTCGATCAGGCGGCCAAGATACATGAATGCCGTGCAATCGGACACTCGCGCCGCCTGTTGCATATTGTGCGTGACAATGACGACGGTCAACTCCTTCTTCAGGGAAAACAGCAATTCTTCGATGATCCCCGTCGCGATCGGATCGAGCGCCGAGCAGGGTTCGTCCATCAGGAGCACGTCGGGTTTCACGGCGAGCGCCCGCGCGATGCAGAGTCGCTGCTGCTGCCCTCCGGACAGCCCAAGTGCACTCTTGTTGAGACGATCCTTCACTTCTTCCCAGAGGCCTGCTCCTCGTAGGCTGCGCTCGACGATCTCATCCAACACCGCCCGGTTCTTCAAACCTTGCAACCGCGGACCGTACGCGACATTTTCATGGATCGATTTGGGGAAGGGGTTGGATTTTTGAAAGACCATTCCCACCCGTTTTCGAAGGTCGGTAATATCGATGAGCGGGTTAAAAATATCCATGTTATCGAGCAGGATATTCCCTTCATGCCGCGCCCCTTCGATGAGGTCATTAAGGCGATTCATGCAGCGGAGCAAGGTGGACTTCCCGCATCCGGACGGCCCAATAAACGCCGTCACTTGGTGTTCAGGAATAGTCATGTCGACTTTAAACAAGGCTTGGACGGGACCATAATAAAAGTTGAAGCCCTCTACCCGGAGCTTCGGTTTGCCCGAAACGCCGGGCTGAGACTGTAGGGTAGAATCAGGATAGTCCATACTCTCGATCTCCAATGAGGAAACAGCCGCGGGAATGGTCCGGACACTGGACCTCACGTCATACTGCTGATCCAGCATATTTCCTCCTCATCCGATTGCGCAAGACGATTCCGGTCAAATTCAGCAGCACCACAACGAGAATCAACACCAACGTCGTCACATAGACCATGGGTTTGGCCGCTTCGACGTTCGGCGATTGAAACCCCACGTCATAAATATGAAACCCCAAGTGCATGAACTTTCGGTCCAAATGCAAAAACGGCCAGGTCCAGTCGATCGGCATGGCCGGCGCCAGTTTCACCACACCGGTCAACATCAAGGGAGCGACCTCTCCTGCCGCACGGGCCATCGCAAGGATCAACCCGGTAAGAATTCCAGGAAGTGCGGTGGGAAGCACAACTTTCCATATGGTTTCCCATTTGGTTGCGCCCAAGCCGATCGACCCCTCGCGGTACTCCCGTGGTACAGCCGCCAGCCCCTCCTCCGTCGCGACAATCACGACGGGAACGGTTAACAGCGCCAATGTGAGAGAGGCCCAGAGAATACCTCCTGTGCCGAAGGTCGGAGTCGGCAGCCGGTCGGAGAACCACAGGGCGTCGATCGTCCCACCGACACCGTACACGAAAAATCCTAATCCGAACACCCCGAAGACGATGGAAGGAACTCCGGCGAGATTATTGACAGCGATACGGACGGTCCTCACGATGACACCCTGACGGGCATATTCTCTGAGGTACAAGGCACCGATCACGCCGAACGGGGTCACGATGAGGCTCATGATCAGCACCATCATCACGGTGCCGAAAATGGCCGGGAAGATTCCGCCCTCCGTGTTGGCCTCTCGTGGTTCCGTAGTCAAGACCATCCAAACGTTGCCGCCGTAGACCCACAGCTTTTCCCACGTTGAGAGATTGTTGGGGCGTAAGACCCGCACAACTTGGCTGAGTCCGATGGATTTTTCTCTACCATTGGCATCGGCCACGAGCACTGAGTAGAGACTCTCTTCTTCACTTCCTCCCGCCTGCCGAATCAGAGCCGGAAGGGACTGCCACACCGCTTCCGCCCCTTCAGCTACGGACTGGTCTTCCTTGGTAATCGTCAGGAGACGTCCATAGAAATTCCCCCACTCCCGCCGCTCCACCATGACAAGATCAGATGGCTGAGCCCGCTCGGTGATCTGATCGGTATTGATCCATCGATAGTCTAATCCATACAGATCACGGTTTCCGATCTTCACTCTGATACGGGGAATCCCCTTGGGACCGATCTCCTCTCCAGCCAACTGACCGATCACATGTTTGCCGTCCTTCAAAGTCAATTCAACGAGATCCGCCGGCCAGAAATACCCGAACCCGTTCATCAGGATAAGAGCAAGGAGTCCTCCGATCATCAGAAGCGACAAAGAAAGCCCTGCCCCACAGCCCCAAATAAAGAGCTCCCCGCTTGCCATGAATTGCCTGACCCACTGTTTCATGAAATCACTCGCTCATCGTCACGCCCAAGTCTCGCACGAGACCTGGTTTCTTTCGCCCCATCTCGACTTCTGGTCTTTTGGCCGCTGCTGTCTCTAGAATTGGCTATATTTCTCCCTAAGCCGCTGTCGAACAAGCTCCGCGACCGTGTTAAGTAGAAAGGTTGCGATAAAGAGAAGTAACCCTGCCAGAAAGAGCGTGCGGTAGAGGGTCCCTCCGTGCGGCGCTTCCGGAATCTCCACGGCGATATTGGCGGACAGCGTCCGAAAGCCGTTGAACAAGCTCCAGTCCATAATAGGCGTGTTCCCCGTTGCCATCAGGACAATCATGGTCTCTCCAACCGCTCGGCCGAGTCCAATCATAAGGGCTGAAAAAATTCCCGGACTGGCTGAGATGAGAACGAGGTAGATCAATGTCTGCCAGCGCGTCGCCCCAAGCGCCAAAGAACCGGCGATGAGATTTTTGGGGACATTAGTCAGCGCCTCTTCCGAAATACTGTAGATGATGGGAATGATCGCAAACCCCATGGCGACGCCCACGACAATGGCATTACGCTGGTCGTAATTTAGACCCAGATGGGTCTGAAGCCAGGGCTTATAATGGCCATCGAACAGGAAGGACTCCCACCAGCCATTCGCCGCCAAGCATCCCCCGACCACGGCGATGATGACCGGCATCATGAGAAATGCTTCGACGCCAGGCCGGATTCGATGCCGAAGGGACGCGGGCAGCAGGAGAAACAGTCCGGCGGAAATGGCAACAGCAAAGGGGGTCAACAAAACCATACCGGCCATCGCAGGAAAATTTCGCTCCAGCACCGGGGCAAACCAGAGTCCGGCCAGGAATCCCAGGACCACCGTCGGGAGCGCTGCCATGATTTCAATGATCGGCTTGATCTTGGCCCGATAATCCGGATGCATGAACATGGAGGTGTAGATCGCGGCTAATACCGCCAACGGCACGGCGAGAAGGACCGCATAGAACGTGCCCTTCACTGTCCCAAAGATGAGCGGAGTCAAGCTAAACTTGGCCTCGAAATCGTCTGATCCGCTCGAGGACTGCCACACCAGCTCCGGTCGCTCATAACCTTCATACATCACAGGAGAAAACAAGGTTGCCAGAGTAATTTCCGGATAAGGATTGGCAATATGGTAATGGAGGAGGTGATTATTATCGGTCACACTGACCACTCCATCCGCTTTTGGTGAAAAATAGCTGCTGCGGATCCCACCCTGTCGTGGAGTGAGTGTGAGTAACGTCTGTGAAGACGTCGAGTGGTGCAGCCGAATTTCTCCTTCGGCATCGGTCGTGATGAACCCCTTATCGCGCTGTGAAATCGTAATCTCCGTCACCGCACTCTGATGAGGAAGGAATCGATGAACCGCCGTCATATGAGTCTGATTCGTTCCGGCATGCTCCCGTACAGGCATCCACACCACCACCTGCCCGGCCGCATCACCGACCACGAGACTCCGGTCCCCCATCAGATAGGCCAGTGCCGTAATCGCCTGGTCTTGTCCGGATGCCTGTGTCGTCTCAGCAAGAACAGGTTTGGCCGCATCCCGAAGATCGAAGTGGTAGACCTTGCCATCCGCCATGCCGACGGCAAGAAGCTCTGCCCGGCTTGCAAGCGTGAGCGCCGTCACCAGACCGGAGATGTGAGGCGTCAGATCAAC
>JAHBWO010000224.1 GCA_019636945.1 Nitrospira sp.
GTGGCTGCTGAAATGAGCAACCGTTGAAGCCTATCGCTCAAACGGGATTTCGTCAAAAAGAAGCGAGCCTACTGCGACAGGAAATGGTAAAGATCCATCTAAGCAGGCCATGGGAGACCTAACCTAGTCTCCAAATCTCAAAGACCTGGACGAGCACAAAGCGCCTCCCATCTCCCACAGGATGTTCAAAATGACCTTCCAGCGAGGCCGCAGCAAATGAAGGGGCGAGGAGGTACATACCAAGCTTCGCTTGACCCGCTCGCTTCGATCACATGCGAGCGGATAGGTTTTTTGCCATCGTTTTTCGTACGTTGAGGCCTTGAGTGACGTGAGAACGAAGTTGGATGGCATTTTCAACGTCCTACCCCGGCAAGGCCTGATACCAGCCATTGGCTTGGACAAGAAAAATCTTGCTGTCAAGGAGTCCGCTGATCTGATCGCTCGTGAGCAAGGTTGACTTGAAACCATCAGCCACGATATTGCCCGCCTTGAGGAAAATCACGCGATCGATCTCCGGTGGGATTTCATGCAGGTGATGCGTGACCAGCAGCACGGTCTTGCCCTTGGCCATCTGGGCACGCAACAGATCCAGATATTGGAAGCAGGCCTTGAGATCAAGACCGCTGGTGGGCTCATCAAACACCAAGACCGGGGGATCATGCACCAAGGCTCGCCCCAAGAGAAACCGCCGCTGCTCACCGGTGGACATATGGCCGAAGCGACGCCCAGACAAGTCCATCACGCCCAGCTCTTGCATCACCTCATAGGCTCTCGTCATTTGTGACTTGCTGAACTCTTGATAGGCATAGGTGTCGTTGCTGGCATAGAAGCCGGACAAGACGACGTTCAGCCCCTCAGCACAGATCAGATAGTCTCGCTGCAGATCATGTGAGACGATGCCGATCTGTTTTCGCACATCGCACACATTCCACCGCTCTTCACCGAAGAGCACCCACCTGGTCTCGTCCTTCGGCATGGCATGGACTTCGCCTGAGAGCAACTTGAGCAACGTGGACTTCCCTGCTCCGTTCGGACCCAGGATGGCCGCATGCTCACCTTCATGCAGGGCAAACGAGAAATCTGAGAGGACGCAGGTCTCTCCTCGATAGACCGTCGCATGCTGGATCTCGACGATCGGCTTCGTCTTGGCTGATGAACGGGTCGATTCAACAGGAACCAGCGCCGGCCGATTGGCTACTTTCCCACCTCGGCGTGCCTGCTCAAGGCCAGCTCGGGCTAGCGCATCGACTCGTTCGTTCTCCGGATGCCCATTATGCCCCCTGACCCAATGCCATTCGAGCGTATGGCCGGCAGCCAACGCATCAAGCCGCCGCCACAAATCCTCATTCTTGACCGGATCTTTCCCGGCAGTCTTCCACCCTCGTTGTTTCCAACTATGGATCCATTCGCTAATGCCTTTTTGCACATACTGCGAATCGGTGTAGACCCGCGCCTGCATCGGCTGAGGAAACGACTGCAATGCCTCGATGACGGCGAGCAACTCCATCCGGTTGTTCGTCGTCGCCGACTCCCCACCAGAGAATTCCGTTTCAACGTTCCCATCACGCACCAGGACACCCCAGCCTCCAGGACCAGGGTTCCCGCTGCAGGCTCCATCAGTATAGATCTCGATCATGAGCTTTCGTTCCCAAGGTTGGGTCAGGATTGTACTACGAGACCTTCACCTTCGACCATCTCTAATACGACAGAACGATGCCTGATGGCGTGACTCAACCAGATGACTTGGGTACAATGACGTGGCAATCACGCTCACATTTTTGAGAGAGTCACACGCTGCGCACACTTTTTCTCATCGGCACCGGTGGGTTCATCGGGTCCATCTTGCGGTACCTTGTGAGTGGCTATGCGCAACAACTCAGTAAGAGTATTCAATTTCCCTTCGGCACCTTGGCCGTCAATCTGATGGGCTGTATGCTGGTTGGCTTCCTCGCCGAGCTTGCCGATCATCGAGGCGTCATTCCGGCGGAGGCGAGATCTTTTCTGATCGTCGGAATACTAGGCGGCTTCACGACCTTCTCAGCCTTCGGCAACGAAACGATGAACCTCCTGCGTGATGGAGAATTGTGGTTGGCCTTCGGAAATATCCTCAGCCATACAGTCCTAGGCATTGGTGCGGTCTGGCTTGGCTACTCCACCGCCTATCTACTCTGGAAGTAAACGATGCGCGTTGAACAGGGTTGTCTACTGAGAATCTACATCGGAGAAGGAGACAAACACGCCGGACATCCACTTTATGAATGGATTGTTGCACAGGCTCATTCCAAACAACTGGCCGGAGCCACTGTCTACCGTGGGCTCATGGGATTCGGCCCCGACACCCGCGTGATCCACACCTTCAAGATCGAGCGACTGGCCGAAGATCTTCCCATCACCGTCGAAATCGTCGATTCACAGAAAAAGGTCGAGGAGTTTCTCACCTTTATTGAACAACAGATCGTATCTAGCCTCTTTGCCACGGTGCAAACGGTCGAGCTCCGATCCGTTGAGAGACGCCCCGGATAACCGAATCTTCGTTCAGTCAGTCGTCCCAACCAGTTGCTCATCATCACAATCCAGCGGCCATGCCATGCTCTTTCAACCTCGGTACGCTGGCAGCAACGAGTTCGTTGGCAGTTTTTGCAGTATCTTTGTCATTGTGCCACTCGTAGATTCATGGAAAGATGCGGTTCATGAAACGGAACAAAAAGGCAACGCAGAGCACACGCACTATTGCACTCCTGAGCTTTGATGGTGTCGCGGCGCTCGATATCACCGGTCCCTACGAGGTCTTTTCTCTGCCGACGTACCTCGCACAGGACAAGGCAGTGCCGCCCTATCGCATCGTGCTTCTCGCTGATCAACCTGGGCCAGTTCGCTCATCTTCTGGACTGAGCCTGATCGCAGATGCCTCGTGGCGTAACTTTCATAACACGGTCGACACATTACTGATCTGCGGTGGGCCCGACATGACGGCGCTCCAGCGCGATCAAAAACTCCTGACCTGGCTCCGGACCATGGCGCGCCGCACCAGACGGATCGGCTCGATCTGTACCGGCGCTTTCCTGCTCGCAGAAGCCGGCTTGCTGAAGAACCGCCGCGCCACGACCCATTGGAGGGAAGTCGCACGGCTGGCCCAAGAATATCAATCGACCACCGTCGAGTCAGACGCGATTTACGTCAAAGATGACCACGTCTACACCTCAGCCGGCATCACCGCCGGTATGGACCTGGCCCTAGCACTCGTGGAGGAAGATCTCGGACGTGATGTGGCACTGGCTGTCGCGCGTATGCTGGTCCTGTTTCTGAAACGGCCCGGCGGGCAATCCCAATTCAGCACACAACTCCAAGCCCAGGCCGTCGAGGGCCAACGGTTAGCTGGCCTCTTGAGTTGGCTGGCCGACCATCATCATGAATCACTGACGGTTGAGGAGATGGCCGCGCAAGCCGGCATGAGCCCACGAACCTTCGCGCGCGTCTTTGTTGCGGAAACCGGAGACACACCGGCGCTCTATCTGGAGAAGCTTCGCCTGGAACATGCTGTGCGCCTCTTGGAAACCACAGGTACATCCCTCGATATGACCGCACAGGCTTGTGGCTTTACCGGGCATGAACAGTTGCGGCGGGCCTTCCAACGACACAAGGGCATTACGCCACAAGCGTATCGACAACGGTTCCAACGAACAGGATGCTGAAAAAGTCCGCCAGCGGCGTTCTCGCATCACTCAGAGGCTCAACGTACCGAAGCGTACGCCTCGCCCCTTCATTCGCTGCGGCCTTGCTGGACGGCCATTTTGAGCATCCTGGGGATGGGTGAGTGGGCTCAAGAGCATCGGTTATTCAAGGGTTACGACCTAAAGAGATAGTTTTTCGACACCCAGCCAGATGCACACTGGCTGATGCAGACCATCACCATGGAGGTCATGATGCAAGACGCACAAGAATCGAAGAAGCTGCAAGTCGCAATCTTATTGTACGACGGGATGACGGCGCTGGATGCCATCGGCCCCTACGAAGTGCTCCAAGCCCCAACACTCAACACCGATGTGCGCTTTGTGGCGAGTAAGAAGGGCGTAAAGCAGACGGATTTTGGCAAGCTTCGATTGACGGCAGACTACAGCCTGGATGAGATGCTCTGTCCCGACATTCTCGTCGTGCCAGGAACGGCCTATCCCAAAGCCATCATGGGTGACCCACAAGTGATCGAATGGATCGCCCAGGTGCACAAGACCACCAAGTGGACCACATCGGTCTGCACAGGCGCTTTAGGCCTAGCAGCTGCAGGCGTGCTCAAAGGGTTGAAAGCCACCACTCACTGGCTCGCGCATGAGGTGCTGAAGCAATTCGGCGCAACCCCGACGAAAGCGCGCGTGGTTCGCGATGGCAAAGTCTTCACCGCCGCGGGCGTCTCCTCAGGCATCGATATGGCGCTCACATT
>JAHBWO010000225.1 GCA_019636945.1 Nitrospira sp.
GAACCGGACGGACTTGAGAAAAACCCACTGGCATTACGCCGGATAAATCTCCAGGGCGAGGCAGTAGTATTGTCGCCTGATGCACCATCCTATCGTGCAATCAAGGAACGATACCTGGAACGCTTCCCTCAAGCTGAGATGATGTTTGGATTTGGTGATTTTGCCCTGTGGGAACTACGACTCGATGACGCCCACTTTGTACTCGGCTTTGGCCAAGCCTTTGTCTCAACCGCCGCCACGCCAGCCAGGTGGGTACATCAAAAAGTAGAGCGGCTGACTCTTCAGAAAGAATAAACTCAGTCAGTGCGTCCTTGGATCCATTCCTAACAGGGGAGAAAAGACTTCGTATATTTTCCCATGTCTTCACAAATGAGGAACTCCCATGCGGAACTCCCTGCTGGATTCGATGACTGAATGTTGGTCCACCGCTCATGATGCAGATGTAACCGCGCCTCTGTACCACCGTTCACCCAAGGCCCTCGCATGTGATCGATAGCTGGGCCATGCTTACAGATATGGCCCCTGCCTGAATGTGATCCTTCGCTCATAGCGTCACCGTAAACCCGCGACTCCGGAAAATGGTCCGAATGGTGTTCACCTGTGAAGGGGGATAGCCCAGCCCGATTGCTGCGGCAACCAGCGCATTAGCTGCCTGATTGAACGAGGTATCGGCGGTCAACAAAAAATGATGCTGCAGAATGACGATATCAGCCTTGGTCCCACCAAGCACACTCCGAATTTGCCACAGGGCGGCGGACCATATTTCTCCATCGTCGTGGACCTCGCCTACGACTGACTCTGGGTAATGCTTGGTCCCGTCTAACCGGCGAAGACAGGGAGGGCTTGTCGATGAGTAAGAAGTCGCATCCCACTCGGCAAGACAAGCATCTTGAAACCCGCCGCTGAGCTGAGCGCCTAGAGTGCCGGCCCAATAGTCTCCGAAACCCTCTCCAATCGAATCCGCTTCCAACGTCGTTCCATAGCCCGGAATCTGGTTGTCGAGGATTGAATGGCCATACTCATGCCACACGACATCGGCATCTTCCGCGTCGTCGACGCCACCAGTCCCGTAAGTAATGCTCTTCGTGGACGATTGATAGAAAGAATTATCTTTTTTATAGCGATCGACGCTGAACACCTGTTGCCGATTGTTCACATTGGAAAATCCCAGGGATTGGATATATCGCTGGGCATAATCCAAGTAGTAATAGCCCATGGCTTCGCTGAACCCATCGGAGCTGCGATCGAACACAAACGTCTGGCTCGCCGAAGATACTCGCCTCTTTGAAGCGCTGCTGGAGGCATAGGTACCGTCAAGGAAGCCGCTGCCATCTAATCCCGTCAGCGTCACGGAACGGTAGGCTGACTGAGGGACGGCCGAAGCCGCATCCGCCTGATCGCTCAAGGTATTGTCACGTGTGGCCACGACCGCATTCACCAAAAACACTTGCCCCGTTCCAGTAGCATAGCGATTCAAATCGTGTGGAGGCGCTAGCGCTTTCCCTGTCTGGGCATGCATAAAAACCTGCCAAGCCGGCCCAGAGGTATGGATAACGACTTCCCATGCGAGCGCGGGCGTCCCTGTGCTGCCATAGATAACAAGCTTGGCCGAAGCTCTGGGGCCCTCGACTGGCTCCTCCTGATCACTCGAGCCAGCGGAGATTTGTCCATGAGCTGCCTGTATGGCCTGCTCTGGCTTCAGCGAAGGAATCACCGTGGGCAATTTCGCCGTCGGCACTGTAGTGTTCGTGAGACCAACGACGGAGCCGTCACGGTCAAAATGAATCTTCAATTCTCCACCATACACCGGTACACCATCGGCCCTCTGGCTGAACACATACACGCGGCCCATCGGCGTCTCTCGGCTGCTTGTAAGAGAAAAACCGGTGAGTGCTGCATCAAGCTTGAAGAGAGCCGCATGCGTCGAAAGAAACTCGCGAGCCGCGGCTTCGGAATCTCCGGTCGTCTTTGATAAGGTCCCGTATACGGCTTTCGGAGTGCCCCAGAGATGACTCCAGGTGACTGATACAGGACCAGACGCCTTGCTGGCCAAGGCAGCCCAAAGCGGAAGAAGATCTGGATCGGGCTGGCCTTGCGGCTGAGATTCAGTTGGACCTCCATGACGTGTGAGATGCCCATCCTCAGGGGTGGTAGCTTGGGCAATCCCAATACTGACGATCATCACTGCAACACCCGAAAGTAGAAACGGTCGGATTGAAGAATGAGTGGCCACGCGCATCTGATCCCCCTTAGGTAAACACTTTATGGAAGGATGAGGATCCTAGCAATGGAGGCGGAGAACGTCAACGGAAGGAGTGTCGCCTGGAAGGCTTTTTACTTCTTGGTTCTACAGAGCAAGCCCAGCGAGCTCCCCAGAGCTAAGCCACTGAAGAAAGTCAGGCCAAGGATCACACCGAGCAATGACGTAGATGGACCTGCCTGACGACGGATATAGCGACCGGCTTGGGAACCGACCGTCGCCTCCCCACCGATCCAGCTGCGAGGATCGTCATGCTGTGTTTCATTCAGATGGTTCAAAGACTTCATGACTGCCTTTCTTCATCCAACGCGATATAGTCGTCAATGAGCTGTTCCAATTCATCCAACTCTCGGGGTTGGAGATCGACAAATCTCACCCCGAACGTTCGATCGACATTCCATTGCACCCGGGCTTGTTCAATCAGGATCGGGGTATCGTCTCCTGGGACAATCAATTTGACGGCGATCTGCCTTCCTGGTTGGACCACGAGGGAACTCTCGATCTGGGCGCCGCTCAGTGATACATCGCGTGTCTCACCTTCCACTTCGTGCGAGTTCACCCGAACCAGGCTTTTCACATGGGCGGGAACCCGACGATGCTGACGACGCTCCATGTAAATGAGCATACCCCATCCAGACCGGGAAAAGCATCCGACATCCTCTCAAGTCGCTGATTGTTCGGGCATTCCCTTGCAACTCATCGAAGCTTTTCGTTAAGGTACAGCACGATGGAGAGGGCTCGTTCGCGCCAACTTATCTTTGCCTGCGCGAGTGGGTTATTCCTACCCCTCTGCTTCCCCAAGTTCGACCTGGGTTTGCTAGCCTGGATTGTCCTCATTCCTCTTCACCTCGCGCTCGATCAATGTTCCAAGCTGCGGGCGTTTTGGATCGGCTGGCTGAGTGGATTGATCGGGTTCACCGGCATCATGGCCTGGGTTGTCACCGCCATGACCACGTACGGCAAGGTTCCAGAACCGGTGAGTTACGCCATCCTCCTCTTGCTGACCGCATACCTAGGACTGTACACGGGCCTCTACAGTCTTGCTGTAGTCTGGCTCCGTGACCTCATCCCACGCTACGGAATTTTCTTTGCCCCATGCTTCTGGGTCGCCCTTGAGTTGTTCCGCACCTACCTCCTCTCAGGCCTTCCCTGGTGCCTTCTGGGGTATTCTCAATACCGCGAATTGGAATTGATTCAGATCGCAGACCATACAGGCGTGTACGGCATTTCGTTCCTCATTGTCCTGGTGAATCTTGCGCTAGCAGAACTGATCTTGTGGATCATGCCATTTTTCCGTGGGTTTCACCCGGTCAAGCTTCCCTGGGAGCTCCTCACGACTGCAGCCGCCTGCATGGTACTCTCGTGGATCTACAGCTCGGCGATCTTGAGCGATCGCAACACAAGAGATCCGAACACTTCCATTACTGTTGGAGTCGTCCAGCCGAACATCGATCAAGCCGTGAAGTGGGATAGGGCCTTCCGCGATGAAACAATGCAGCGCTTCGATCGACTGACTGCCGAACTGGGAACCGCTACTGACTTGGTCGTGTGGCCGGAAGCCGCGACACCGTTCATCTTGGAGCGTGAAAAGGAGTATCAGGTGCAACTGATCGCATGGGCGGAACGGGCCCAGGCGCCGATTCTTCTCGGGAGTCCGGCCTTGCGGTTTTATCCGGATCGCCGTCCCTATCTTTTGAACAGCGCCTACCTGCTGGGGAGAGACGGTACGCTCATCGGCCGATACGATAAACACCATCTCGTCCCTTTTGGGGAATACATCCCTCTCAAATCCTCGTTGTTATTCTTCCTCGATAAGTTGGTAGAGGGAATCGGTGATTTCGAGGCAGGCCCGGGGCCAACCACGCTCTCCTTCACACCAAAGTCATGGGGAACAGAAGGTTCCCCTGGTTCACGACCCGTCAAGTTCGGTGTGGCAATCTGTTATGAAGTCATTTTCCCGGATTTAGTCCGTCAGTTCGCCGCAAACGGAGCGGAGTTTTTGGTGACGATCACAAATGATGGATGGTTCGGGCCGTCCTCAGCCCCTGCCCAGCACTTTGCCATGGTCGTCTTTCGCTCCGTGGAGAATCACGTCGCCTTCGCGCGCGCCGCCAACACAGGCATCTCCGGGTTCATCGAC
>JAHBWO010000226.1 GCA_019636945.1 Nitrospira sp.
TTTTGGAGGAGCATTGTTTGGGGCCCCTCCACTCGGCCCACTTCCACTTGGGCCACCACTCGGGCCCGTGATCATATGTGTTGGGGGAGGCGCACTCCCGCTACCGTTCGACACGGCTTGCATCAGGGCTTGAGACCCGGCCGCGCCACCCGCCATCCCCATTCGCGCCATGTTCGCCGCGAGTCCAACTCCCGCTGCCATGGCCGCCGCGGTGCCGACAGCTGAGACTAACGACACGCCAGACCCCAACGCTCCGACTCCGCCACCCATCGCCAGACCACCGAGTAATGGAGGGATCTTATTCACGAGCCCGAGCAGCACAATCGCCGCAACCATCAACACAGCCATTTCCTTCATACTCACTTGGCTGCTCATGTTCACGTAATACAGATTGATGAACGAAGAACCAATGCCTACCACCAAGACCATCCCCGCCAGTTGTGCTCCGAGCGATAAGACCGTTCGGTAGTAGTTAATCGCCATATCGGAGGTCCAGCGGGACCCGCCGAATCCCAGAAAGAAGATTCCGGCGAAGGCCAAGATCCATCCACTCACCAGCAGCACCAACATGTTGATGGCGATGAGGGCCACCACAATGAGGATGATGACGCACAGCAATAAATTAAATGCACTCACAACCGGCGACCAGACCGATGATTGGATCACGACCTGATCGAGCAATTGGAATCCAATATCCATAATCGTAGACGGATAGACGCTCGGCCCCAACCCGCTGGCATTCCCCGCGAGTTGGCGCATCGAATTGATGATCTGCATCGCGAAGGTCGGACCATTCGTCAGCAGCCACCAATAAAAGCCCGTCATTAACGTGAAGGAAATGAACTCCCCTAAGAACTCTCCAATCTCCGCACGGCGCAGCGCCAACTGCCCCATCGTCCACACTAAGGAGATCGTTGCGAGCGTCCAAAAGAGCCAAGAGGCTCGCGCGGTAATGTAGGTTGCCCAGCCTGCCGCGCTCGTCTGAAAATTTTGAAGGGCGGTATCGAGAAGACCCGCAGAGTTGATGGCGGCCTGGGCCTCACCCGGCCACCACCACAGGACGAGCAACAGGCCAATCATCGTCTGTTGGGTTAGACACGACAACTGGCCCCACTCAGTCGCCTGCCGAGTGGTGTCTATCGAGGATGCTTGGAATGTCTTCATCTTCCCATGGCTATGTCATCGACCGCTTGTTGTGCATTGATGCAATTCGGTGTCTTTTCCAATTGACCAGGATTGTTATGGCACTTTGTCGCCATCGCGATTCGTTCCGCTTCATGCGCCTTGTACCACGCGACCGTTTGTACGGGATCGAGTGCTTCTTGCGTGCACCCAACTATCCCAGGAACTCCACCCAAAACCAGGCTGAGGACGATAGGATGAAACTTCCGGCCGATAATCGCTGGTTGTTGCAAGCAAGTGCTTAAAATCATACATGCCTCTCATAACTGAATAATCTGATAACCCATGCACGACGCTGTCGTTTGGAGTCACCACGCACGCCGGGGACTTGGTTGGAACGTGCCCTGACGAGCATTCCGGTCCGCGGCCATCTGCATGGCCTCCCGATCCGCCTGGGCTTGTTGGCGGGTCGCGTCCATGTTCTGTTGCGCCAAGAGCGCGGCCCGAATCTGCAGCAATTGATTCGCTTCCGCACTTGCCAGCATATTGGCGTGCTGAATCCCTTCCAGCTGTCCATTTGATGTTTGCGCGGCCAGTTGGAGCCGCTTCAACCGTCGCGCATCGCCATTCAGCGTCTCGTACTGGCGTTCCAATCCCCGGAACAGGGCCTCAATCGATTTCTTTTGCGATTGGGCCCCGATGACCTCGTTCTCCAAGATCAGGCCCCATTGACTCGGGGAGCAGCCCGGCTCTTTGAAGCACTGGGCATTGCGATACCACGCCATGTCGTGGAAGTTGCCGGTAAAACCGGCCACCGTCCCATACAGCTGTCGGTAGAAGGACACGGTATCGATCATGTAGCGCAGATCGTTCATTGTGTCCTGCGCGTTGTCCCAGATAAACAAGCCGGGGTTCATCGTGTTTTGCAGCATGTTCACATATTGCTGCAGCTGCAGCCGATATTGCTCGATTTGCTTCAGTTGTTGGGCCATGTTCGAGATCGCCCCCGTCACGGACGGGGCCAGCACCGCGCCGTCGAACGTCGGAATGCCGCTGCCATAACTAGATGTCCCGGAAGCCAGCAACACGATCGACAAGACGAGGGCTGCAAAACAAGATCTCATGTTCGTCATGGCGTCTCCTTTCCTGCATAATCGAACTCTTGGTACGGTTTCGGCAACACGAGGTCTTTCACGACCACAACATTGAACCGATACCCGGGACGAATGGTCAGTTCGGGCGCGATGCTCAGATTCTTGGCGATGAGCTGCGCCGTGACCTGTCCCAATTGCTGGCCGAGGGCTTGGCTCATGGCCGTCCCGGCATTGTATTGGGGAATGCCGACTTGACCGGGAATGCCCGCCCCTTGCGCTTGTTGTTGGCTGAACGTGACGCCGGCTGTCACCGCCGACATCAAGAGGGCCGACCCAAACAGACGGACGTAGTGATTATTGACCAGATCGGTGAGGCCGGATGCCCCGGAACCGGTTGCCCCCGGCATGGACCCGAGATCGAGTGTTTTTCCGTCGGGATACCCTAAGCGTTGCCAGGCCACCAGCAAGGCTTTCTGTCCGTATCCGACATCACTAGAATAGGTCCCGATGAGTTTGGTGCCCTGGGGAATCAGGAGGTGTGTCTTCGTAGGCGTATCGTACACATGCTGCGACACTTGCGCGATGATCTGACCCGGCAACGAGGAATCAATTTCCGACATCATGAGCGCCGGGAGCACATCACCGGCTTGAATCACGAACTCCGCACGAGGCGGGAGCTGTTGTCCGTCGTGCTTCCATCGATCTCCTCCCGCCGGGTTTGCTGCTGGACTCGTGGTCCCACTCTTCGCGCTCAGCTTCGCAGCCGGTGACAAGTCAGATCCTCCGTCGAACGGGCCGAGCATACCGGATTGCCGCAATTGCGCGAGTTGCGCCTGATAGGCCGTCGTGGGGTCGTCACTCCGCGCCGCATCAGCCACCTGTCGTTGAGCTTCGGCCAAGCGGTTGCGCTGGTCGCTTGACGACACAGGCTCCGGCTTACTCTCGATGGTCGGCATTGGCCTCTCGCTCCGCGTGAGCGAAAAGCTCACGGTGGAGGGCGCTTTGAGCGCGTCCTGCAGCTGTTGGATCTTCGCGAGTCTGATCGCCTCCTGCTCCTCACTCGATGCGGTCCTCGACAGCGGTTTGCCGGTGACCAGCTGTAGCCCTCCGGCTCGATTCGGCATCGGTGGCGCATCGAGATCGTCAGGCCGTGCGATGAGGATATTCGCGTTCACGTTTCGTTCCGCCTCGAGACTCCCCGCCCCGACCAGCGCGGTCTCTGGCTGAGTGCGTTCATTGCGAATGAGAGGCTTCGAGGGCGCTGGCGGGATCACGCCGCCCAGATGCGATCCCGCGATCCGATCGGCGAGCGCCAGCGTCCCACCCCCTTTGCTTTGTGGAGACGGCCCTGTGGTTGACTTCAACATCTGATCTTGTTTCTTGGCCCGATCACTCGCCACCATCGCCACGACGAGGGCGACTACCGCGATCAGCCCGATCCCGAGATAGAGCGGAAGTTTATTGGCGCGACGAACCCCAGCTCCGGGTGGCATGGACCCCGGCGACCGCTCAGGAGACATCTGAGGATTGGCGGAGGTACTCACGTCCCATTACTCCTTCCGCACCCAGGCCCCTGCCTGTGCAATCACCTGCTCATCCATGCGATAGACCCGACTCAACGATTGATTCCCGATGAAGACGGTAATGCGGTACAAGCGAGGCTCGAACGGACCATCGACCACATAGCGAAACGGAATGCCCACGTCGGGACTCACGGTCGGCTGGACTGCGACAGGCATGTCGTCTCTGGTGGACGGGTACATTCTTGTGTTCACGCGAGACTCCATCACCCCATACCCTTTTCGCCGTAACGCCTCGATCAGCGCCAGGCCGTAGGGGTCTGTGGCGGGATGGGTCAACGCCAGGCGGGTGTGGGCAGGAGGGTACAAGGCCTCCATCCTGGTGACCGTCTCCTGGGCCAGCCGTTCCGGCATCTGTGGCGGAACCGTTCCACCCACCAAATAGCCATAGGGCGACGGACTGACACAGCCGGCGAGCAGGAGTCCGATCCCGAGAAGAACAGACAGCCGTCGCCTCATCATTTCCTCCGTTGGATCGTCACCCGATCTTGGTTCGATCCGACCCCTGCGACGAGCACCGCTTTCTCAAAGACGGTATCGACGATATACCGCCTGTCTTGTAGGCTGTAGTTCACCATCACTTCCTCGGC
>JAHBWO010000227.1 GCA_019636945.1 Nitrospira sp.
TAGGATCACCGACGCCGCCACGATGGAAATCGTGGAGATGGTCCTGGCCGGGAAAATCAACATGGAGCTGACTGATCTGATCACCCGGCACGGAGGAAGCGCTGTGGGCTTGAGCGGAAAGGACGGAGGGCTCATCCTCAGCAAACCGCTGACAGCCAAAGCGTGGGCGGAAAGTCTCGATCGCGATCTGGATGAGGAGGATGCGAAAGGCGATTTCGGATTGGTAGGGGATATTGAAAAGGTCGATCCTGGCCTGTTACGGAACCTCCAGGAAGACCACTACATCCCGATCATCGCGCCCATCGGCACGGATCGCGAGGGGAATACCTACAACATCAACGCCGATCTTGTCGCAGGAGCCATAGCCGGGGCGTTGCGGGCAGAGAAACTCTTGATGATGACCGACATTAAAGGCATTCGCGACGCCAACGGACGCCACCTCTCGACTGTATCCCGGAAAGATGTGCAGCGCATGATGAAGAAGGGGACGATTACAGAGGGCATGATCCCCAAAGTCCATGCTTGCTTGGATGCCTTGGGCGACGGAGTCGGAAAAGCTCATATTATTGATGGGCGTATTCCGCACGCTGTCCTCCTTGAAATCTTCACGCGGAAGGGTATCGGCACGGAAATCGTGACCTGACCCGCTTGCAGCTGGAAAACCAGTTCTGTGCCCATCGATCACAATCGACTCAAGGAAGATCTTCAGGTCCTGGTGGGGGAACGCCACCCCATCACCTCGCCGAACCGTTTACGACAGACGGAATCCTACCTGCACCATTGTTTCTCTGAAGCGAGACTGACCGTAACTACGCAACCGTTTCTGGCCTTGGGGAACACCTTTCACAATGTGATCGGAACAGCACTTCCTGAAAAGAGACCATTCCAATCAGCATCGCCGCTGATCCTCGCCGCACACTTCGATACTGTCGAAGGATCTCCCGGCGCTGACGATAATGCCAGCGCTCTCGCCGTGATGCTCCAGATGGCTCGTCAGGTGAGAGCCATGACATTGGCCAGACCAATCCGTTTCATTGCCTTTAACCTGGAAGAAGAAAACCTTCTTGGTAGCCAGGCCTATACCTCCCTGTTACGAAAGAATGGTGAAACCATCCATGGAGCCATCGTGTTGGAATGTGTCGGCTATGCGAGCCATCAACCCAATTCACAGAAAATCCCGCCTGGTGTCCCGATCGCAGTGCCCACAACGGGAAATTTTCTGGCCGTCATCGGCAACGAACAGTCACACCATCTAACCGGCTCTGTTGCCCAAGCCATGAAGCCGCACCTTCCCATTGTTCCGCTGATCGTCCCAGGCAACGGAGAAAAGCTCCCAGACACCAGACGGAGCGACCACACCTCGTTCTGGGAACAAGGGTTCCCCGCTGTTATGCTCACAGACACCGCCAACTTCCGAAACCCCCACTACCATCGACCGACCGACACCCTCGAGACGTTGAACCTCGACTTCATCGCTGCCGTTGCTGAGGGCCTTATAGCCACCGTCATCGAGTTAGCGGGTCGGCCATGAGAAAACGGCTTTCTCCTTCAGCTCGCCGGACTATCGCCGAGGTGTTTGATCGCCTCGATTATAGGAGCTTAGAGTCTGTCTACTGCTACGAAGGCGGCGATGAATTCTGGCGGGCGAAGCAGGAACCTTGCCGGAAGGTGGGGAGGAAGGTCGCCGAGGCACTCGTCCAGATGTTACCTTGCGGTGGTCGAAGCCTCTACATCGGAGCCGGTGTAGCGGAACTTCCGGTGTTGATCGCAGAAGCCATCGATCGTGAACGCCACGTGGAGCCCTATAACCTCCGGCGGTCTGAAGTAGTGGTGCTTAATCGCGCTTGTCAGGAACTATCGGTTCGGTTCCTTGCACGCGATGCCTCCTCAGCACGAGGGCGGTTCGACCATCTCTGGATGGTCAGTGTCCTGAATGACCCAGAACGGTTTCCACACCTCTCTCCCCTGTCCTATGGACGGGCGGATCCGGTGACGTTCAATCCAATCGCGTTTCAGAAGGAACGGCAGATTGTTCAGACAATCGTCAATCGATGCCTGCCGAAACTGATAATCCCAGGTCTGGTAACAACGTCAACAGAAGAAGTGGTCTGGATTGCAGACTGGTGCCATCGGCACAGGATTCCGTATCAGGTATCGCGAAAATCTTATCCTACGGCACTTGTGGGAGATCCGATCTGTTTTATCAAGGTTGGTAAGAAGTAAAAGGTGAAAGGTAAGAAGATCGACGATCGTGATCCATCAAAGTTCAAAGCCGGTCTTCTTGGCTGGATCACCCATGTACTGCCTGGCATAGCGCACATAGTTTCCGGCGGACTCTTTGATCCAGGCTAACTCCTTCTCGGTGACCTGCCGTTTGACCTTCGCCGGGGACCCGAGAATGAGACTCTTCGGCGGCACAACCGTCCCTTCAACCACCAAGGCTCCAGCTCCCACCACCGAGTCTTCCCCGATCACCGCGCCATCCATGATAATGGCACCCATCCCCACCAGAACACGATCCTGGATCGTACAGCCGTGCAGCACGACATTATGACCGATTGTGACGTCACTACCGATAATCAAGGGATGGGTATCATGAGTCACATGGAGCATACAGAGGTCCTGCACGCTGGTCCGTTCACCGATCCGAATGTAGTGCACATCGCCTCGGATCACGGCATTGAACCAGACACTGCACTCTTCCCCCATGACGACGTCACCGATCACAATAGCCGTCGTTTCGATAAAACAGGACCTAGGAACTGTGGGTTTGATGCCTTGAAAGACACGAATCATGATGCGCACTTTAGGGGAATTGCTCGACCTTCCGCAAGAGGCGCATTGACAGCCTTTTTAACCCTCCCGTAGACTGCCTCCCATGTCACAACCCTTGATTGTTCCAACGCGTGCGCGTTCCACCAAGGCCACTCGAGTCAATCAATCGACAACGACCATCGGTTTCGTCAACCTGGGCTGCTCGAAGAACCAGGTCGATTCAGAGATTATGCTCGGGACATTGGTCACGGAAGGGTTTGAACTCACCGGCGATCCAACACAGGCTGAAGTGGTGATCGTCAATACGTGCGGCTTCATCGAGGAGGCAAAACAGGAATCGATCAACACAATCCTTGAACACGGTCATCTGAAGAAAACAGGAACTTGCCGCGTTCTGATCGCCGCCGGTTGCCTGGCTCAGCGCTATCAAGGAGACCTGCTGAAAGAGTTGCCGGAATTGGATGGTGTCGTAGGGACTGGAGAATTCGGCAAGATTGCCGAGATCTGTCGAGATCTATTAGCGCCCAAGAAGCGACAACGCCGCCTCTGGATCAGTCAGCCTCCCTATCTCTACGATGAGTTAGCCCCTCGGTTGAGACTCGGCGCGCAGCACAGTGCCTATGTGAAAATCGCCGAAGGCTGCAATCGCAATTGTACATTCTGCGCGATTCCGTTGATGCGCGGGAAACAGCGCAGTCGACCGGTAGACTCTATCGTGGCCGAAGCTCGCCGGCTCGCTGCGGAAGGAGTTAAAGAGATCAACCTGATCTCGCAAGACACCATCAACTATGGTGTCGACCTTGGCCTTCGCCAAGGGCTCCTGTCACTTCTCCGTGAATTGGTCAAGGTGGATGGCCTGCGCTGGATCCGGCCGTTTTACCTCTATCCTCAACAGGTCACCGATGATCTCCTTGATCTATATGCAGGGGAAGAAAAGATCGTTAAGTATATCGATATGCCGCTCCAACATATCAATGACCGCATGCTCACCCGTATGCATCGACTGGGTACTCGAGCCGCCATCGAGAATCTCGTGGACCGCATCCGCACACGCATTCACGGGGTCACTTTCAGGACGGCCTTCATCGTCGGCTTCCCAGGAGAGACCGATGCCGCCTTCACCGAGTTGTGTGACTATGTAGAACAGGCAGAGTTCGACCGAGTTGCGGTGTTTGTATACTCGGATGAGGAAGGCACTCCGGCAGCTCAGTTAGACGACAAAGTCGAGCGGGACGTGATGGATGACCGCCGCAATGCAATCCTTTCTATCCAGGAAACGATTGCCGCGTCGAAGGGGACGGCGAAGATCGGCTCAGTTCTTGATGTCCTGATTGACGGGCGATCCGAAGAGACGCAAGGCGTCCTCGAAGGGCGTCACGAAGGGCTCGCACCTGAAATCGACGGCGTCGTCTATGTCGACGAGGACTCAGCCGATGCTGGGTCTAAGGTGGCAGATCCGGCACCTGGTGACTTCTATAGAGTCGAGATTACCGACGCGGCGGGATTCGACCTCGTCGGACACATCGTCACCTCGACGGCTCACTGAGGGCAG
>JAHBWO010000228.1 GCA_019636945.1 Nitrospira sp.
CTCGAAGGCTTAGGCGAAGCCATTCTTACGCGTATTGAGGAAGGGTTAGTGAAGCGGGCGGCTCCGTTCGGACGGCTCCGTCTGGTCCTGCTGCACCAGGAGGAAGCGCATCATGGATTCGGCCGCCGTCAGCTTGCACGAGCCATTGAACGTGGCGAAACTGATGTGACGGATCTCAACCGACGGGCGCAACGATATCTTGCCTTGACTGATGCCATGGTCTTCACGCTCTGTGACCTCTTTGAGAGTATCAACGAGGATGCCACAGCCTGGGCGCAGGATGTGCGGACCTTCTTGCCGGACTGGTGTGTCATGAGCAACCGGCTGTCAGCAGTCAGTCATCAGCCGGTTAGCGCCGGATGTCTGATGAGCTGATCAATGATTTCTGTCATTATTCCAACCTACAATGAAGAAAAAGCGTTGCCGAAGACGCTTCAGGCGTTGTTCGCACAACCGGGTGAATTCGAGACGATCCTAGTCGACGGCGGCAGCACCGACCGAACCCGTGCTGTAATCGCGGATCATATTTGCCTTACTCAGCACTCAGTCCTCAGCACTATTCAACTCATCACTGCTCCCAAGGGTCGCGCTTCTCAAATGAATGCCGGGGCCAAGGAGGCAAAGGGTGAATGGCTGCTCTTTCTGCATGCGGATACAATCCTGCCGGACGGCGCGATTCAACGAATGAATGACATGGAGACCGATCAGTCGATTCAGGCCGGCGGGTTCATGCACCGGTTCTCAGGCGACAACTGGCGGCTCAAGTTGATTTCGTTTCTGGACAATTTCCGCTGTACTCGTAGTCGGATTATTTATGGTGATCAGGCGCTCTTCGTCCGGCGCGCCCTATTTGAACAGCTCGGCGGATTTCCGAATCGGCCGATCCTGGAAGACGTCGCCTTCTGTGAACGGCTTATTAAGGTCACCAATCCACACTTACTGTTTCCGCCGGTCATCACCGATGCCCGAAAGTTTATCAAGATGGGGATCTGGCGCAGTTTCATCCGCGTGCTGCTGATTATCCTTCACGTTGAGTTTCGCCTGCCGGTGCTGCCTCGAACATTTTTTCAAGACGTGCGCTAACCGTCTATGCTCTCTCCTGAGCTCACTTGGTCAAGTGTCGGTATGGTTGAACGTTTGCGCGACCGGGAGACGACCCATGCGACATAGTTATGTCGGTGTGAATCTATTTAGATACAGCATCCAATTGGATACACCTGAGTTTTGATCGGCACGACGCAATTGCCAGGCGGTGTTAATGCATGGAATTGCATTAGATTGTGTGTAATTAGCGACAAACTGCGTGTGGATGGCATGGGTCAATTACTTGGAATTTAGGGACGGGTGAGGATGTTAAATTTTAACTAATTCTTATACGGTATCGCGTTGTGCTCACGGTCTGAACTCGGTAGACTCCCTCGGCTTAATATCGACGGGCTTACTCAATTTAAGGAGGCAGAGAATGAGCAAAAGGGTTACGGTATTTGTACGTTCATGTTTGGCCATCGCTATCGTCATGATGACTGGTTCACTTGTGGATCAGGCTCGAGCAGGCGATCCACGTATTGAATTTGAACTGACTGATGAGCCGGGAGCCTGGTTCCGGAATGCTGCTGGGCCGGTTGCAGGCTTTGCATCCTTGGCTGTAGCCACACCAGGAACTGAAGTACGATTTACGGGCAAGTCCAATACGGTACACACCCGTACCAGTCTCATTTTCCCGACTGGAGCCATCAACATGCCCTTCGATACTGCCCCACGGAAGGGGTCAGATGAAGTAGTGCTCCATACTCCGGGGCTCTACGTCTTTACCTGTAAAATCCATCCGTACATGTTCGGTGCTGTAATCGTCGACAATCCAGGAACGCCCGGCCTGGATCTTGGCGAGAGTATCACGCTTGTCAATGGCATTACGGTACCAACGAGCAGTGACCTCGCGACCAGACTACTGCGTACCTTCTTCATTGCGACTCATCAGGCGAACTGGGAAGACTATAGTTCCTCTACTCCCTGGCACATTACCTATCCGAGCGTGGATGTCCGCATCACAGGCGGAGCCGTGGCGAATCTCGACGCAGTCTTGAGCGCTCGCTATGGCAATGATCTCCCGAAAGAGGCACTCTTCAATCCCACGACTGCGGCGGTCGGGGAAGTCTGGGTTGATACACAATTTGAGAAAACCGCTGGGAAGAGCAAGCCTGGCACTGCAACGGCGGTGAGCGGCCAGACCTGGAAGCCGACCCGAAAGGTGGCATTGCCCCAGATCAATATGAACAATCCCCATAACATGTGGACGGATCGAAACCAGAACCTGATCTATCAGACCCAGTGGTTCGATAGTAAGCTGACGGTCTTTAATCGTACGACAGGGCAGTTCCTGAATAATATTTCCGTGGGGGAGTCTCCTTCCCACGTGATGACAAGGGTTGACACTGATCAGCTCCATGTGGCGCTGAACGGGTCGCCGAACAATGATTCGGTAGTGGAGCTGGCCCCCCTGGCCAACGGGGTGCAGCGCCGTATCAATATCGGGGCTGGCAATCCCCATGCACACTGGATGGGGCATGACGGGAAGTTGATGCTGACGCCAAATGCCTTCACGGCAAACAGCACCCAATATAACTTTGCGAATAACCGCATCGATGCTATCCGGCAGACCGGCAATCTCCCAATTGCGACCGGGATGACGCCGGATTCAAAGAAGGCCTATGTGGCCAGTCTGCTCGATAGCACCATTACCGTTATCGATACTGCGGCACAACTGCCGATCGGAACGATCAATTTGCTGGCTAACTACAATGCCATCACTGGTGCCATCAGTGGTCCAGTTGGCGCCTTGCCGATTCAGACGCCAGTCAGCCCGAATGGAAAGTCCATGGTCACGGCGAATACACTCACTGGGACAATCACCATCATCGATCCTACTACGGATACAGTTGTAGGAATGTTGGGCTGTGATCCAGGCTGCCATGGGGTGCAATATGGAGCCAAGGCACCGTCGGTGGAGAATCCGAATGGCGGCTACTATGCCTATGTGTCGAGCAAGTTCTCAAACAGCCTCATTGTCGTGGATCCAGACCCCAATGGTGACGGCATTCTGACAGATGCGAGAATTGCCGGGCGAATTTTGCTCACGGCGATTGGCACCACTGCTACCGATGATGCGATTACCGGTAATCGTGGGATGGGTGGACAGGGGATTCTGACTATTCCCGTCGTCTACAACGGCTGGGTACAAAACCTTCCGCAGTCCTGGAAGGATCAGTTGGCTCCCTCTCACCTGAATCCGATTCCGTAACAATGTAGGAGCCCAGCCTGAGCGACGCTCAGGCTGGGCTCCTTTCCTCACCGCAATAAGAAATTTCAGATCTGGATGTAGTTTGTTCAGTTCACCGATATCCCTCTCGTTTCTGTCTGGCCGTTGTATTGCATTCCCCACCTGCTGTCGTTCGTATTGAACACCAAGACTAATCAGCAAAAGTAGCCTAGCTTATGAGATGGCGCCTTTGACGGTTTCAGGTTTCATGTTTCAGATTTTGTATTTCTGCATACCTTGGAATTTCGAATCCGCAACGTGAAACTCATGCTGGAAGGGCGAGAGACTAATAATGTCACAGTGGCCTATCGGATGGTATCGGAGAAGCGGTCATGAATCATGCTACGGCCTGACGGCAATCGGGGAGCGGCGTGCCCTGAATTTGGCCAAGATCGGAGCCAGGATTTCATGCGCGTCCGGAGATATCAGGGACTCTTGTAGGTGCATCAGTTTCTCTTCGGTCATCGACTCTAAGCTCACCAAGGCTTCTCCCGCTCGATAGCGGACCCACCAGTGATCGTCGTTGAACAAGCCGATCAACCGTTCTTCATCCTCGACGGTTCCCAACTTCCCCAAAGCGGTTGCTGCTTGCACCCGGACATACCAGGCTTCGTGAGTCAGGTGATGACGGACCAACGGGAGATCAGCTGGATCGCGACATTCCCCGAATACGAAGAGGCAGGCGGCCACCATGTTCGGGGATGGCGAAGCATCACGCAGGAACTGTCGAAGGATCGGCAGACCTCGTTGGCTTTTTGTCACCGGCAGGTAGCGAATCAGTCGGGGGCCTATATCCGGGTCTCCGTCAATGGCGGCCTGTGCAAGAACTTCAGATGCCAGGTCCCGTCCTGCCGTCTGCAGCATCGAGACAATTTTGAGCGGAGACCAGTCTGTTCGTCGACCGAGAACGGGTAAGAGCAGGGGGAGTGCCGCGTTCGGACTAATACGAAGCAGAGCCTGCGCCGCGTTGAACGCTAG
>JAHBWO010000229.1 GCA_019636945.1 Nitrospira sp.
GCGATCGAACAGCTACAGGTGTGGGGGGATCGGATCGGCGTGGAGGTTGTGCGTCAGCGACATGGTGCTGATCCTGCCGCCGTGGCGTTTGATGGCATTGTCGCGGCAAAGGCGCGTAAGGTTGATGTAGTACTGATCGATACCGCTGGGCGACTGCACACAAAGTCAAACTTGATGGATGAATTGCGGAAAGTGAAACGAGTGATCGGTCAGGAGTTGGCTGGCGCGCCCCATGAAGTGCTGCTGGTGCTGGATGCGACACTTGGGCAAAATGCGCTGGCGCAGGCACGTCAGTTTCACGAGGCGGTGGGAGTCAGTGGACTTGTGCTGACGAAGCTGGATGGGACGGCTCGAGGTGGGATCGTTGTTGCGATCGCCGAAGAACTGCAGATTCCCATCCGCTTGATCGGTGTCGGAGAGGGAGTCGAGGACCTACAAGATTTCAATGCCGAGGCTTTTGTTGCGGCATTGTTCGGGCAGACGGAGAACCGCTCGTAAACCACGCATTATCTTCTCTCCTTCGCACTTCTCGTGCTACGCTTGTCCTTGGCAAGTAGCCTTCCTAAGGACGAGGGCAAATAATGACCAAGCTTCTAATCGTCGACGACGATCAAATGAATTGCGACCTCCTGCAAGATTTATTTAGCCGGCAGGGATATGACGTCATTCTTGCGACGAGTGGAAAAGAGGGGCTCGGTCTGTTTCGAACGTTCACCCCAAAAGTGACGCTGCTGGATCTTCGTATGCCGGAGATGGATGGATTGACTCTATTGAAGGAGATCCGTGCCATCGACCCTCATGCGGCGGTGATCATTTTAGGCGGGGGCGCAACCGACGTGCACGAAAATCAAGCGCGTGCTCTGCGGGCTACCGACTTTATACGAAAAGGCTTGTCGCTGGACATTCTTGTTGAAGCAGTCAATCGGAACTCCAAGCTTCCGAGTCCCTCGATAGCCACACAACCGCCGTGTCTAGAGGGAGAGATAGGGCCGCAGAGCAGGGAAACGGTCCTAGTGGTCGATGATGAACCCCTCGTCTGTGATCTGCTCGTCCAGTTTTTAAATCTTCGTGGATATCATGCGCTCGGTGTGAGAAACGGACAGGACGCTCTTCGGCTGGTCGATGAGATACACCCGGATGCAATTTTGGTTGATATGATCATGCCGGGGATGGCGGGGATCGATGTGCTCCGAACCCTACGGGAAAAGGAATATCCTGGTGGCATTATCATCATGACCGGAAGTCACAACGAGGAGCTGTTGGGAGAAGCGTGGAGCCTCGGTCCTCATGAATTGCTGATCAAACCGATTGACCTCGATCGTCTTTTGATGGCGATCCAGCTTGTACTCGTCTGCCGCGAGTGTTAAAACGCTTCCTGATGTATATCAGGACACAGGCGTTACCCCTCTACCTCATCACGCTGCTCTTGGTCGGTACCGGTGAAGCACGGGCTGCAGTCTCCCCGGCCGATCACGAGAGTCCACTGCTTCATCATCACCTCTCCCTTGAGTTGATACCACACACACATGAAATCACGGTCACCGACCGGATCGAATTGGAAATTGAGCCAAACCGTCCCTCCCTTACCTTCACTCTTGCCCCGACATTGCAAATCGAATCAATTAGGATGGGAACACCATCGGCCTTGGATACCGAAGGAAGGGCCGTATCATTCGCCAGGATGCGCTCCGGCGAAGCATCAAGTGAACAGGTGACCGTGACTCTCCCACGAGACTATAGCCGGAAGATGACCTTGACCTGGACGTATCGTGGGTCTCTCAACGATCCACCGAGAGAACCTCGTCACTTGCGATTCGTCACGCCGAGTGAAACGGCTGGTCACATCGGCGAAGAAGGGGTGTATTTGAGCGGGGAAACTCAATGGTACCCGGATCTTCCCGGGTCATTCGGAACCTATCGCATGACGGCTCAGGTGCCGGAAGGATGGACGGTCGTTGCATCCGGGCGGAAGGAAAGCCAAGTGGCGAATGGAGGGAAGGTTTCCTCGACCTGGTTTGCCTTGGACCGATCGGAAGCCTTTACCCTGGTGGCGAACCACTTTGTGACTAAGTCACGAGTGTGGCACAGTGGAACCGGGCAGCGGATCGACCTTCAAACGTATTTCCTCGCTGACAATGCTGCCTTGGCCGATGAGTATCTCGATGCTACCGCACGGTATCTTGAGGCTTATGTGAGGATCTTGGGAGACTATCCGTTTGAGGCATTTGCCGTGGTGGAAAACTTTTTCGCCAGTGGGCTTGGGATGCCCTCCTTCACCCTCCTTGGCAGCGGCAGCATCAAGCGGCACTATGTGCAACCCTATGCCTTAGGCCACGAAATCGTCCACTCCTGGATCGGCAATTCCGTGTTTAATCGCGATGACGCGGGGAATTGGGTCGAGGGGCTGACTACCTATCTGGCGAATTATTATTGGCATGAAGTAGTTCGGGATGATCGCCAAGCCGTCGAGCAGCGTCGCATGATGCTGCAGAGCTACAATCTCTATGTCCAGCCGGAGGACGACTACGCAGTCTCGCAGTTTCTTAGAAAACACGACGAGAAGGATAATGCCATCGGGTACCAAAAATCGGCGTTTGTGTTTCATCTGCTGCGGCAAGAAATCGGAGAGGAGCCGTTTTGGCGTGGGCTTAAGACGTTCGTCAGGGAATATCGTAATCAGCCGGCGGATTGGGTGGCGATCGAAAAGGTGTTTTCTCGAGAAAGTGATCGGAACCTGCGATGGTTCTTTGAGCAATGGGTCCATCAATCCGGCGCTCCGGTCATATCCTTGGGAGATGTCCGAGCCCGTCGGTTGACGGGAGAGAGCGGCAAAGAAGCCTGGCAGTTATCGGTCCAGATTCAGCAGAGTGAGGGGCCCTTTCGAATGGCGGTCCCCATCCGCATCATCATGAAGGAGTCGACCGAGAGTCGGTCAATCAAGATCAGTCTCTCACCATCGAGTGTCGCTGAATTTGTGCTTCCCGATCAACCACTGCGGGTGGAGCTTGATCCAGACCTGATGACGTTTCGTCGATTGACGAGGCGGCAGTTGCCGCCGATGCTCAACGGCTATGTCACGGATCCTCATAAAACTGTTCTGCGTGCATTCTCGGATGTGGCCTCTCCGTTGCAACAGATCATCTCCCGCATTGCCGATCAGGAGCTGCCCGAATCCAAACGGTCGATGAGTATCGTATCGGAGGAGTCTGCGCTCCCGCAAAAGGGGTCGGTCCTGGCTCTGGCTGGTGAAGGTCAGCCTCAGGCAGTTTCCAAGCTCGTGCGAGATTCTTGCGGAGACTCTGTTGATCTGCGGGCGACGGGTTTCCAGATCGACGGCCAAGCCTACGAAGGGCCGAAGATGGCCGTCCTCTTCTCCTGTCATCGCACACAGGTGCCGGGTAGTGTCATCACGGTGCTGTATGGCGTCACCTCAGGCGCAGTCGAGAAACTATCACGCTATCTGTTCTATTATGGGTGGCACAGTTACGTGCTCTTCCAGGATGGGGTCGTCACAAAACGTGGCATGTGGCAAGGAACACCGGACGTGAAGGAGGTACGGGTTGATGCGACGTCGTAGTATCGAAGGACTATGGGTATGGGGGATGTGTGTTGTGATGGGGTTACCGCCGGTCGCATTGGCCGGTGATCAGTCTCAGGACCCTATGCCACAGACCCGCTCCACGGAACGTCATCTGGCGAACATCCGACAGCTGACAGTCGGACGGCAAAACGCAGAAGCCTATTTCTCATTTGACGGGACAAAGCTGATCTTCCAATCGACCAACAATTGGTCGAACGACTCGCGGGGAGCCACGCATAAACCCGCTGACAACGGTTTGGGATGTTATCAGATGTATGTGCTGGACTTGGACAGTGACACGGTTCGTCTCGTCAGCACCGGGAAGGGGGCTACAACGTGTGGGTACTTTTTCCCGGGTGATCGGCGAGTGCTGTATTCTTCTACGCACGGTGTCGGGAGTGACTGTCCGCCGAAGCCAAAACGGGACGGCGCCTATCGTTGGGCGCTTGATGACTACGATATCTACTCCGTTCGGCTCGATGGACAGCAGATGCAACGGTTGACCGCTTCGGGGGGCTATGATGCGGAGGCAACCATCTCCCCTAATGGGAAAATGATTGTGTGGACGTCGGTCAAGGATGGAGATCTCGATCTCTATACGATGAATATCGACGGGACCAATGTCCGGCGGTTGACGGATGACGTGGGATATGACGGGGGTGCATTCTTTTCTCCGGACAGTACCAGGATCGTCTATCG
>JAHBWO010000023.1 GCA_019636945.1 Nitrospira sp.
CCAGGCCCCACGCTCGATCCCATCGGCTGGTCGCCAAGTGGACAACCACGCTATACGTACTTCTATGCCACGGGCGCGGTCGGTGCTGCTTCAGCATCTGCGGCCACGGCGTTTACCCTTCCTTCGAGCGTAGTAGCACCAACTAGCTGTACATCGGCACCAACGACTGGAAGTAATGCAGTAGCCGCAAGTGCAACGGTAGGAACGACACCGGCTGGGTTTACAGCAGGTGCGCAGGGGAACGTCGACTCCGATGCCACCTGCGATGACTGGTTTATTAACGACCAGCGCAGCTTGACCAATACCCGTAACGATGTCGGCGCCTAATCCAAGTTAGGCAGGTGTGTCCAAGAAAGGGGATCGGCAAACCCGATCCCCTTTCCTATTTCTAAGGGTCATGAGAATCTTCTACGGCTGCCCTCTTCCAGACTTCAGAAATCGAAACTTGCTGCTATGTGCACGCAATAGGTTGCTTTACTATGCGTTCGTGAAATGCCTTACAATGCGTCTCACCATGGCCCCTGGCTCGTGGCATGAACAAGCTCCTCACTGAGAGAATCCCGGTTTCTCTGACGGGACCCTGCCTGGTCATAGGAAGCTTGACGGTATTCTCCCCATTGATCGAGGGAGGAACCACACAGCTCCCTGTTCTGATCATCCGGCTCATCCTCTTGGTCGCCTTGGGGAGCTGGCTTATGGCTGGGGTCTGTCGCTCCACATTAGTCCTCCCTCGAACGGACCTCTGGTGGCCGATTGCAGCATTTTTAGGATGGTCTGGCCTTTCCCTCCTGTGGTCACCCTATACGAATGTCAGTCTTCAATGGTTTCTGAGCCTCCTGCTTTATGCCGTCTTTTTCTTAATGATCCTGCTTGGGACAGACAGCGAGAAACGGTTGCAAGGCTTCCTCCTCCTCATCTTACTCATGGGGATGTTTGAAGGAGGACTTGGGATTATCCAATACCTGTATGGTGGAGAATCGAGGGCCAAGGGAACGTTTTTCAACCCTAACTTTTTCTCAACGTATGAGACGGTATCTGCCGTGCTGGCGATTAGTCTCCTGTGGTTCGGCGCGGAGTACGGAAAGACAGGCAACCTACTCTTGATCCTGTGCGCAACAATATCCGGTACCGCAGTGATACTGGCGCAATCGAGGGGAGGAGCAGCGGCTTTTCTCATCGCCATTACAGCCATCGGATACTTCAAATATGGAAAGTCCACCCTATTCCTGCTTCTCATATTGATTCTCGGCACAATCCTGTTGCCTAACCCCCTGAAACAGCGAGTGCTGGAGGTAGGGAAGCAGGATCCCTACGCCTATACAAGGATAGAAATTTGGGAAGATGCGACGAAACGTCTTCGTGACCATCCGCTGGGGATTGGGCTTGGCATGTATAAGTACGCTTCTTTTCAATATCGTTTCCCCATAGATGACGCCATTATCCAGTATGGAAAACGTGCCGAGACGGCACACAACGAATATCTTCAGCTGGCCGTGGAATTGGGAATAGCTGGGTTGGCGTGCTTTCTGTTGAGTATCGCAGTGTGGACGGCGGAAATTAAACGGATATGGAAGACGGACCTTCCTCAACAGTCCAGAGGACAACTGGTCGGGCTCTGCGCCGGAGTCCTGGCCTCGATCGTCCATGCCACGGTGGACTCTGTGTTCCACGAACCGGCCCTGGTGCTTCTCCTTATTTTAGAGGGAGGTCTCGCTGTGGCCTTAGGAAAACAGGTGCGTGGCACACAAGCCGAACCGTGGTGTTTCACCCCGCCATACCATGTTACGCGGGTGATACTTATTATGGTGTCATTGGGCGCCATGGCATATCTCGCCATCCAACCAGCCGCAGCATGGTTCCTCGTCAAGCAAGGCAACAGCGCACAAGCCGAACATGACAACATGTCGGCTATTAAGTGGTATCGCTATGCCTCAATGGCTGACCCTGGTGCCACAGCAGTTCGGGACGGACTCGCACGGTTGTGCATTCAGCGATTCAGGGAGACCGGTGCTCCTGAATGGCTTGAACAGGCTGCCAGTGAAATGGCGGTCGCTATGGCCCTCAACCCACTCGATGGTCGGCCACCCTATCGGCTAGGGACGATCTATCTCTTGCAACTCGAGCAGCAGACCTGGGCTGCTCATAAAATCTCACTGACCGCACAAGCGACACAGGCATTCAAAAAATCGATAAGTGTGGACCCTTTTTCGCCCTTCGGATATTTTGAATTAAGCAAACTATATCGCGGGAAAGGAGATCGCACCTCAGCTCAGCAACTGCTTGAACAAGCGATCACTTACGAGCCGAATTTCATACCCGCTCGGGTGGCACTGGTGGATTTGGCACGAGAGATCGGACACACAGACGTCGCAAGTATGCAACTGACCGCTATCCAAACAATTCGGTGGAAGTTTCAGGACTGGACATTGACGTCTATGGAGCAACAATTCCTAGGGATACAGCCACCGAAGCCCTAGCAGCATTGCACATGCCCCCTGTCGCACGTCTAACAAAGCAGTGGATCCTCTTGGCAGTACTCGGGATGGGTTTGTGCGCCGGTATTGTGACGACTCAAATCGTTCTGGACACTACACGCGCAGGAATTCCAAAGCTTCAGCGCATGTCGTATCTCCCTGATGGACGGATTCTCAAGGTGGCAGCGCTCGGCTATCGAGAAGTTGTCGCGGATGTTCTCTGGCTGCAAGTCATTCAAGCCATGGGTGACAGGCATGTCTCCCAAGAGACAGGCCAATGGATCTATCGCGCCTTGGATGTGGTGACGACCTTAGACCCTACATTTGTGCGAGCCTACGAGGCGGGCGCACACGCACTCTGTACGATTGTGGTGATGCCTGAGGAAAGCAACCTGCTGCTTGAAAAGGGCATTCGACATAATCCCCAGGAATGGCGTCTGCCATTTCTCCTGGGCTTCAATCTTTATTTTGAATTGGGTGATAACCATAAAGCGGCTGAAGCCATGACCCTGGCAGCACGAATTCCCGGTGCGCCGGAGATAATCACACGGCTTGCGGCCAAATTACTGGTCTCTGCGAAGTCACCACAACAGGCGGTTGAGTTACTGGTGAAGATCTATGAAGACACCTCGGATGAGAATGTCAAAAGATTACTGGAGCAGCGCTTGCGCGAGGCCATCGTCGAACGGGATCTCGCAGTGTTTGAAAATGCGATCGAACGGTTCCAAGCACAACATTCACAACGACCGGCTCGACTTGATCAGCTGGTCCAGGCAGGACTCTTGCGGGAATTACCACAAGAGCCATTCGGCGGGCATTATCACTACAATGCTGAAACGGGCGAGGTGCGGAGTAGTGAAGTCAAGGAACGAATGCGAATGACGCTTCGGAAAAGAGGACAGTATCAATAAACTCTCACCCAGTTTGCTCGGAGAGTGGATCAAGCATGGATGCCATCGCCGTTGAACAGGTCACAAAAGTCTACGAGCCACGGTGGCCATGGCACCGCTCCTCGACTGTCCTGTCGGATGTGTCCTTCTCCGTCCGCAAAGGAGAGATCTTTGGATTCTTAGGGCACAACGGAGCCGGGAAGACGACCACCATGAAAATTCTGCTCGGGCTCTTGAGGCCGACGAGCGGTAGGATTGAAGTATTAGGCGCACCAGCCGGCGACGTGGCAACCCATAGCAAGCTCGGATACCTCCCTGAGTCGCCATACTTTTACGATTATCTCACGGCGGAGGAGTTCCTTGCGTTTTACGGGAAACTTGCGGGGATGTCGCGTGACGCGATTCACGGTCGTATCCCCAGCTTGCTGGAGCAGGTCGGTCTTCACGATGCCCGGCATCGCCAATTACGCAAATTCTCCAAAGGAATGCTGCAACGAATTGGTCTGGCTCAGGCCCTCATCCAGGACCCTGAATTAGTCGTGCTCGATGAGCCGATGTCAGGACTCGATCCGATGGGACGGAAGGAAGTACGAGATCTCATCTTGACTCTTCGCGAACAAGGGAAGACGGTCTTCTTCAGTACCCACATCTTGTCCGATGTCGAGATGATTTGCGACCGCGTTGGCATACTGGCAAAGGGCAAGATGCTTGCTCTGGGAACAGTGGAAGAATTAGTCGACGGGCAACTTGCCGAGTCCATCGAAGTCGTCTGCGATGGAGTGATCGGGACACAGATCGAGCCGGTCCGGCGGCTGGCTGTTCGAACACTACAAAGTGGAGCGCGCTGTCTGATGGTGCTCCCAGGACACGAGTGCCTCGATGAAATCCTTGAGGCACTTCGTGGTGCCGGTGCCAAATTGGTCTCTATTATTCCGCACAAGGGGTCGCTCGAAGAACTCTTCCTCCTCAAGAGTCACGGCGAGGGATAGCATGCAACGTCTCTATGCAGTGGCCGTGAACACATTTCGAGAGACCCTTCGCGACAAGATCCTCTACAATCTTGTGCTGTTTGCCGTCCTTCTTATCGGGTCCTCAGTGCTGTTGGGAACATTGACCATTGGGGAGCAGGCCCGTATCGTCAACGACCTGGGATTAGCCGCTATTAATTTGGTGGCGGTCATCATCGCCATTTTCGTCGGGATCGGCCTGGTCTCCAAGGAAATCGAGCGACGAACCATCTATACCCTTCTTGCCCGACCCATTACCAGAGCCCAGTTCGTGCTCGGAAAGTATCTAGGGTTGGCGCTGGTCATCCTCGTGAACATCGGCATTATGTTCGCCATGTTCTTAGCCACCGTCAAACTGAGCGGCCATGCGATCCATGCGTCGTTGTTTCAGGCCGTCGAGTTAATGCTGGTTGAGGCCTTGTTGGTCATGGCCTTTGCCTTGTTATTTTCCACGTTTAGCTCGTCGATCCTCAGCGCAACGCTCACACTCGGCATCTATGTGATCGGCCATCTCACCAGCGATCTAAAGACGATCGCGGAAAAGAATGCCTCCGGTGTGATCAAGTCGCTCACAACGACCTTGTACTATGCCTTTCCCAACCTTGAAACTTTAAATATCAAAGGTCAGTCCGCTGCGGGGATCTCAGTTGATCTGGGGTTCCAACTGATCGCGACCACCTACGGACTGCTCTACACAGGCCTGCTCCTCGTCGGAGCCTGTCTGATCTTTCAACGGCGAGACTTTTAGCGGTCGCGGCCCTCCGCACTCATATTTTCTATGCAGGTCCTGGCTGTCCTCCCCCCAGATCGGTGGATGGAGATCAATCTCATCGATCCGTTACGCCAGCACTATTGTGACACTCTTCAAGTTTTCCACTACCCAGGTGGCATGGGGCAACTGGGCTCTGCCGATTGGCGCCGCACACGGGAAGAGTTAAACCAGGAGTTGCTTTCAACCGCCCGGACCCTTCGCGCAACAGGACGTCTCGATTTCATATTTTGTGTGGTCTATGACGATTTTCTTCTGGTCGACACAGCTCGGCAGTTGCAGCAACTCGGAGTTCCCATGGTGAATTATCATGTGGATATGGCGTTCCAATGGTATCGCGTCATTCGAACTGCTCCCTATTTCGATGTCTTAGCCGTGGCACAAATGACGAATGCGGACCATCTCAAACCGTACGCCCAACAGATTCACTGGATGCCGATGGCGGCCAATCCACGCTATTACTTCCGTGATCGTCATGAGACCTCGACCTACCAACATACTGTGTCATTCGTAGGAAGTTTTAACCCCTATCGACGAGCGTTGTTGGCCGACTGCATCAGTCATGGCATCACCCCAGTCGTCTATGGGCGCGGTTGGACATCAGCCTCACCAAGTCCCTACACATTTTCATGGGATGCCTACAAGGTGTGCCACGATCTTCGTTACTACGCCGTTCCACGCTGGAAGGCAGACGGTGTCAAGAGCCTACTGGGACCACTGGAACGCAAGTATTCACGGCAATATTCTTTTGAACTCTTGAGCGGGGCTGACTTAAGAGGACCCTGCGAGGAGAACACACTCCCTGGTATCTTCGCAGAAAGTCACGTAAATCTGGGTTTTTCAGACACGGGATGGCATAGTGGAACCGATATTCAGAAGTCTCACAATTTGCAGTGCCGACTACGGGATTTTGAAGTACCTATGGCGGGAGGCTTCTACGTAACGCAAGAGGCTCCCGATCATGCACAGTATTACAAGTTAGGCGAAGAGATCGTCACATGGTCTGATTCTGGTGATCTTGTCGAAAAACTTCGCTTTTACTTACAGAATCCCCAGGCTACTTCAAAAATTCGTGACGCAGGACAACGGCGTGTACTGAAAGAACATACATGGCGTCATCGATTTGATCGCTTGTTCGACCGACTTCGCTCACTGAGGATATATCTTTGATTCCGAAAAGTAATTCTCTTCTGAATGCAGGGCATTTGGATGGGCTCTCTCAAAGAACAGCATCGTGTGCCTCCAACACAAGACTCGTGCGTATCAGGTCTTCTAATGGATGGGTCCCCCTGAATGTACGAGAACTCTGGGAACATCGAGAACTCCTCTACTTCCTGGCCTGGCGTGATGTCAGAGTCCGCTATAAACAGACCCTGTTGGGGATCGGATGGGCCATTCTTAAGCCACTCCTAACGGTGTTTATGTTCACAATAATTTTTGATTGGCTCATGCATGTTCGTACTGATGGGCTACCATATCCGTTGTTGAGTATCTGTGCTGTCGTTCCTTGGCAACTCTTTTCGTACACACTGACGGGATCCAGTCAGAGTTTGGTGGCTGAACAACATTTGCTTACTAAGGTGTACTTTCCTCGCCTCATCGTTCCGCTTTCTAAAGTACTCAGCGGCATGGTCGATTTCCTTATTACCATTGTCCTTCTGTTTGTATTACTGGGGTATTTTCACGTCATTCCCAATCATTACACATGGACCTTTCCGCTGTTTATGACGATTGGTGTGATAGCCGCTCTGGGGATGGGACTGTGGTTTTCTGCCTTAAATGTACGTTATCGAGACGTCGGACATGCACTGCCGTTCCTGACACAGATGTGGTTCTTTGCAACACCTATAGTCTATCCGAGCAGCCTCATCCCAGAGTCGTGGCGTCTGTGGTATGGCCTCAACCCAATGGTGACCGTCGTCGAAGGATTCCGATGGGCATTTTTTGGTACGACGGGGTTGACCGTGGAGATGTCGCTGGTTTCACTCGCGGTGAGTGGAGCGGTGTTCGTCTCAGGTCTCTACTATTTCCGACTCATGGAAGAGACCTTTGCTGATGTAGTGTGATTGATGAGTGACGTGGCCATTCGCACATCGGGCTTGAGTAAGCAATATACGATTGGGGGGCGCCGTACCCCACGTGATCGTTTCCGTGCAGGCTTCACCACGATGCCCGAGCAGAATGCCAATACGATATGGGCGCTCAACGATGTGTCGTTTGAGGTCAAACAAGGTGAAGTATTGGGGATCATTGGGAAAAACGGATCAGGTAAAAGCACCTTACTGAAGATTCTTTCTCGGATTACAAAGCCCACAAGAGGAGAAGCGGAGATTCACGGACGTGTCGGATCTCTTCTTGAAGTGGGAACGGGATTTCACCCTGAATTGACCGGCCGAGAGAACATTCAATTAAACGGGGCGCTATTGGGAATGAAGAAGGCCGAGATTGATCGTCATTTTGACGCGATCGTGGCGTTTGCCGAAGTCGAAAAGTTTCTGGATATGCCAGTGAAGCGATATTCAAGCGGCATGTACATGCGCTTAGCCTTTGCTGTCGCTGCTCACCTTGTTACAGATATCCTATTTGTGGATGAGGTTCTTGCGGTAGGTGACGCCGCTTTTCAGAAAAAGTGTCTTGGGAAAATGGATGAAGTATCAAGAGATGGTCGAACCATCCTCTTTGTAACTCATAACTTAGGAGCGGTGGCCCAGCTGTGTCCACGGACGTTGTTGCTGAAATCTGGAAGAGTGGTGTCTTTAGACAAGTCCGAAACAATTCTCGCCGACTATCTATCTGAAGGCAGCAGCGACATGCTGGATGTTTCATTAGATCCTATGCGAAATCCGGCCTCTCCTTTGGTGCTCACGCGCTGCCATATAGCTGCACTTGATGAGACCCCTGTCAGGAGAGTTGATGTCGCTCGAGGATTCAAAATAATGCTGGAAGCTATAGCACGTCGGGAAGTGATCGATACGGATGTCAGCATAAGGGTCTCAAGTGACCTTGGCGCGCCCCTGTTTACCACGAATTTCTCTGATTCTATGGGTAAGTTGGCGAGGATTGGGCCGGGGAATTGTTTTTATGAGGTAGAAATTCCAAGCCATTTTCTGGCTCCAGGCACCTATTCTCTTCATGTCGGGATTCATCGCCCAAACGTAGAGGCGCTGGATGTCCATGACGGAATATTGAGCTTTTCGGTGGAAGAATCCGGAAGTGACATGTGGAATTATCGGGGCAAACGCTATGGCAGTATTCTCGTCAATTTTCCATGGTCTGAAGAATACGCATCATAAGAAACTGCCGCGATGTGTATAGGAATTAGAGTGGTAGAGCCAGCATGTGGCCGCATATTTCTGGGCTAGTGAAATCTTATCTAGTTGGTGAATCTGCAGCCCCACAAGCTTCCTCACATCCTATTGCTGAGTGGAAGCGGTTGCTTGGTGGTCGAATATCCATTGGATCTGACGCGCGAGTGACATCGGCTCACCTGATTGCTCGCGATCCTCCCAGGTGCGCTCTCTACATTGGTGCGGAAAGCAACATTGAGGCGACCATCGTGCTTGAAAAGGATGGGGTAGAGGTTCGGATTGGATCCCGGACACATCTCGGTGGGGGAGCTTTGGTAGATGCTGCTTGTGGTATCGAGATAGGAGATGATGTCCTGATCGCCTTTGAAGTGTTGATCATGGACCATGATTCGCACGCAATACATTTTGAGAGCCGGCAGCATGATGTACGGGATTGGATGAGGGGAACCAAAGATTGGACATCTGTCGTACGACAGCCAGTACGAATCGACAACAAGGCATGGATTGGAGCACGAACCATCGTGCTGAAAGGTGTGACGATCGGGGAAGGAGCGATCATCGGAGCCGGAAGTGTGGTGACAGGAGACGTGCCTCCTTGGACCTTGGCAGCCGGCAATCCGGCTAGGATCATTCGTCCGTTAACAGATGCAGAGCGGACAGGGCGATGAACACGGCGACCTGGGAACAGGCAGTGCGTTGGTTCCGATCTCAGCCGGAATGTGCGCAGGCTGTGTGCCAGAACTATTTCGACTTGCCTGTGCGCAATGCCGCCGAACGGTATGCGCAGAGCGAAGAATTTTCGGAAGTGCTTCGTCTACTGGGCATCGGGAACGGGCGGGTGGTTCTTGACCTTGGCGCTGGAAATGGCATTGCCAGCTTCGCGTTCGCGAAGCATGGATGGCGTGTCACCGCTGTAGAACCAGATCCCAGTGAGGAGGTGGGAGCTGGTGCGATCCAATCGTTGATCGATGAAACGGGATTGAATGTTGAACTCATGCGGTGCCGCGGTGAAGAGATTCTCCTCCCTGATGGATCGTTTGACGCGGTGCATGCCAGACAAGTGTTTCATCATGCCGCCAGCTTGGAAGGAATGGTCAGGGATACGGCGCGGCTGCTGAGGTCAGAAGGGAAGCTGCTTGCGACTCGTGAACATGTCGTTGATGACGACGTGCAGTTGGCAGTGTTTCGTGCGGCTCATCCGCTGCATCGTTGGTACGGAGGCGAATCGGCATATTCGGTGTCCACCTATCTCAATGCATTCAAATCAGCAGGTTTGCGCGTGGTGCGGGTATGGGGACCGTTGGAATCCATTTTGAACTTCTATCCGGGAACCGAGGTAGAGCGACAGCGCTTGCTCCGAGATCTTGGGAAGGGGAGTTGGGGCAAGTTCGGAGTGTGCTTGGAGCGAATTCCATGTGTTCGGCGCATGCAGATTAAGCAGGTGATCAATCAAGATCATACTCCCGGACGTCTTTTTAGTTTCCTACTGGAGAAGCCGTGAGAATTCTGATCACAGGGAGCCAGGGATTCATCGGCCAGAGTGTCGGTCACTATGCAACAAGGCTGGGTCACACGGTGCTAGGGATCGGACGGTCTAGTCAGCCCTCCCATGATTGGCCCGGACAATATGTCCAAGCTGATGTCGGGCAAACGGATCTTTCAAAGATTATCAGCCAGTTTTCCCCCGATACGGTGATCCATGCGGCGGGACCAGCCTCCGTGCAGACTTCGTTGCGCACACCGTTCGATGACTTCCGCGGCTCTGTGGTTGCATGGGCGAATCTTCTGGATAGTATCCGCCGATCTGAGGTGAGACCTGTAGTGGTGTGTCCATCGAGCGCGGCCGTCTATGGGAATCCCGTGCAGCTTCCAGTTTCAGAAGAGGCACCAGTTGTCCCAATATCACCATACGGTTTTCACAAGGCTGCCTGTGAGTGGTTGGCCAGGGAATATGCTGAATGCTTTGGCTTGAATCTGGTGATCTGCCGGCTGTTTTCCGTGTTTGGTGAACGTCAGCGGCGTCTGCTCGTGTGGGATTTGTACACGCGGTTGGTTGGTCCTGAACCGGTGGTATGGCTGGAAGGTACAGGGGAGGAGGTCCGGGACTATCTCTATGTGGAGGAAGTAGTCTCGGCGATGCTTGGGCTGAGCGCAGATCGATCGTCCCAGGCCAGCGACGGGACGTATCGGGTTGTCAATGTGGCCGGGGGCGTACCCGTGATGGTGCGTGATCTCGCACAGCAACTTCGAACCTTCCTGTCGTCGGGAAAGGAGATTCGATGCCGAGGGATAGCACGTCCTGGAGATCCAGTCCGATGGTGGGCGGATATCTCGCGGTTGTGCACGTCCGTTCCCTCATGGGAGCCGCAACCAATGCACGAGCGGCTGCGGGCTTGCGTGGACGCGTGGCAGGCCAATTTAGAAAGGGCGTCCTGTGAAGGATAGAAGCCTGCAGCAACGAATTGGGATCCTGGACTTTACAAATCCTGGATGGACGGCGGGATCGACGTTCACGCGAGTCATGGCGTGGTCGCTGGCACGAGCCTGTCAAGGCGAAGGTGCTGAAGTCATGGTCTTCTCTGAAGACGAGTCGAAGCTGGCAGAGTACAAGCTGCCGGTCTCCATCGTACGCGTATCAGGTTCTTTACTGGGAGTCCACGCCCAGGTTCGTCCCTCCTTCGCCAGGCGGGTGCTCCAACGCGCCTGGGGTCGGCCGGTTCCATCGACAACCTTTCATGCCTACCTCGCGGCACGTGAGCAAGGAGTGTCAGTCCTCCTACCACCTGGTGATGTTCCTGACTGGACGGCAGGCGTCAAAACGTTGGGATGGATTCCAGATTTTCAGCATCGGTTCTTGCCGCAATTCTTTACCGAACAAGAGCGGCGCTATCGAGACGTGCAGTACCGACGGCTAGCCGAGCGAGCGGACGCCGTATTATTGTCGAGCCATGTTGCACAGGCACATTTCTCCGACTTTGCCCCAGACTTGGCCTCCAAAGCTCGAGTCGCGTCGTTTCCGTCGCTGTTTGTGTTTGAAGCCCCCTCCGGAGATTCAACGAGCACCCGACAGAAATATCATCTTCCAGAAAAGTTTGCATTGGTCGCCAATCAGTTTTGGGCGCATAAGAATCATGAACTTGTAGTGGAGGGACTTCGCCGTTTGCGTTGCAAGGGGGTACGAATCCCGGTGGTGATGACTGGTGTGCCTCTTGACCATCGAGATCCAGGGAACCGGGTCTTATCGCGTTTACTCCAGGGAATCGTGGTGGGTGGGCTTACCGACCAGGTGTTGCTGATGGGAGAAGTGTCTCGGGAGGAATTGGTTGATATGATGCGTGCGGCCGCGCTGATCATTCAGCCCTCCCATTTCGAAGGATGGAGCACGGTTGTACAGGATGCAAAAGCGCTTGGTCGACCCTTAATCTGTTCGGATATTCCAGTCCACCGTGAACAGGCTCCCGGTGCTTTGGGATGGTTCCCCTGCGACGCCCCTGATGTCCTGGCAGACCTGATTGCCTCTTGTTGGGATGAGCTGAATCCGGGGCCTGACATACTCAGGGAACGCAAGGCCATTTTAGCTGAACGGGAATTTGCTGCAAATTATGGCTGTACATTGTTGGGTCTTTGTCGAGAGGCTCTCCGTACGTAAGTCGGACATGATAATGCAAGCTGGAAGCCGGAATGTCGTCAGCCTGGTCCTTGGATCCTATAATCGTAAGGAATTTCTGCAGGAAGCCATCGAGAGCATTCGTCGCAATGGCATTACGGTTCCCTATGAGATTATCGTCGTCGACGGTGGGTCTACGGACGGGGCATTACAATGGCTCAGTCGCCAACAAGATGTAATCACCATCGTACAGCACAATCGAACGTCGTCGACAGAAGGATCAGTGAAGAAACGAAGCTGGGGCTACTTTATGAATCTCGGTTTCAAATGCGCGGAGGGGCGGTACATCGTGATGATCAGTGATGACTCGTTGCTTGTCCCTGGTTCGATCATGAATGGAGTTGAGCATTGTGAAGCCCTCTTGCAAGAAGGGCGAAAAATCGGTGCCGTAGCGTTTTACTGGAGGAACTGGCCCGAACAGCAAGAATACTGGGTTGGCCTGACGTTAGGGCAAAAGATGTTTGTAAACCACGGGCTGTATGTGCGCTCGGCCTTGGAACAGGTGGGATGGATCGACCAGGACAACTTTAGATTTTACTATGCGGATGGGGATCTGTGTCTGAAATTATGGCAGCATGGGTACGAAGTAGTGGAGTCTCCGGCATCGTTTGTCGAACATTATGCTCATGCCAATGAAGCGGTAAGAACAAGCAATTTTGTTGGGGAACAGTCGGATTGGAGTGCCTATACCACAAAATGGGAAGGTATCTTCTATGATCATGCTAAGCCTGAGATCGGCAGTTGGATGACGAGGTCATATGAAGATCCTCATCGGACAGCCTGCTATTTCCCCGCCTCTTGGAAACTGGCACGGACATTCAGACGGTGGCGTGATCTCATCATGCGGTGGTGAGCAGGATCCCCTGCTGCCCTCGCGGCTATGTCTGTGGCAGTCAATGACGTTCCTGCGTTGGGCATGAGAGAGGACAACATGCTGTGCCGGGCCTGTAACGCGCAGTTGCAGAGTGCGGAGTGTGGCGAATATGCATTGTGTGATGCGTGCGGTAGCGCCAATTATGTTTCCGTGCGGAGTGCGGAGGAGGACAACGCTCAGTATTTCGAAGAAGTCTATTCTGATACGACTCGATGTCCGATCCAGAAGCGATGCAAGAGGTTTGAGATATTTGAACGCATCCATTCTTTATTTCATGCAGACGAAGAGAAAGCGTTTCGTGCGGTTTTTAATCAAATGGTACAGAGCATACGGACTGCACGCAAGGCTATGGAGGTGGGATTTGGGTCTGGACATGAACTGGTCGACTTTCTGAAGTCCGGTGCCAACATATATGGAGTAGACTTGAGTCGTGAGGCGGTAACCAAGTTTAAAGAAGCGCATCCCAAATTCAGTGATCGCGTGTCATGGGGGAAAATGGTCTCGTCGCATGTTGATGTGCTGTATTCCAATGCACTTTTCGAGCATCTCGATGGTCCATCGGAATTTCTTGGGAATGCCGGCTCTTGTCTTAGCGAGGGAGGGCTTCTCCTCCTCCGGCTTCCTGTGCTTATGGAGGATATTCGTAACAGGGAAGTGCTGGAATGGGACATCAATTGCTGGAAACCATGCCATCGCACTCTCTACAGCCGTCGGGGGCTGGAAATATTGCTTACAAATCATGGATTCACGATCGTCAAGACCGCGCCGCTTGCCTACTATGGCTATAAGGTCATGAGTTCGATGCTGCGACGTGGATACAGGGATGTAGCACGAGTGAGAAATCCCTATCTGCCCATCGCGGAATTGGAATCGGAGGGACAGTATCTCCTGATTCTTTTTGAAAGCCTATTTCAGAAATTGATCTGCTCGGATTATGCAGTCGTTGCAAGGAAAGAACGGTAGAAGACGTGAAATGAGCAGCACATTAGCGATAGAAACCTTCATTCAAAAGCTCTTTCGCCGTTTTCCATGGCTTAACCCGAAGCTTGCCTATGAGATTCTGACGATCGTCAAAGAAATGGGATCTCGCAAGACGGAATCCCGTGCCGCTTTAATGGACGATGCTGCCAACTTTAGTGCACAAGTGCGTGATGCGTGGGTGGCTCAAATGGCTGCGTCGCTGCGGCCTGGTTCCCGGGTTCTCGATGCAGGCGCTGGCGAGTGCCGATACCAAAAGTATTTTGCTCATTGCGCGTACAAGACGCAAGATTTCGCTCAATACCAGGGCACAACGACCGGGGTGTTGGTCGAGAAGTGGTCGTATGGGAAACTTGACTACGTCTGTGACATCACAAGCATTCCGGTGGAAGACGGATCTTTTGACGCCGTGCTGTGTACTGAAGTGCTTGAGCATGTTCCTCGACCGATCGCTACAATAAGAGAACTTTCTAGGGTGCTGGCTACAGGCGGCAGATTGTTTCTTACTGCTCCACTGGGGAGCGGGTTGCACCAACAGCCTCACCATTTTTACGGCGGCTATACGCCACACTTTTACAGGCGCTTCTTAGTGGAAAGCGGGTTGGAGATCTGCGAGCTCAAACCCATTGGGGGGCTTATGCGGAATGTGGCACAGGAAACCTATCGGGTAGGCCGTGTCCTTGCCGAGAAATCTCCGGACGAGTTGCCGACCTTCATCCGATTTCTCCTCATAGACTGGCTTCCACGGTATCTTGTCAAATGTGATGGCCTAATTCCCGTGGAAGAGTTTACGCTTGGCTATTTGGTGGAAGCTATAAAGGTAAGATAACGCGTGTTGTGAGCAGATGTATGCATACAGAGCCCCTCGTTAGTGTCCTGCTGCCCGTATACAACGCGGCTTCCTACGTGCAGGAGGCAATCGAAAGCATCCTCCGCCAGACGTATCGAAACTTCGAGCTCATCGTCGTCGATGATGGTTCGACCGATGAATCAGGTAGGGTGATTCAAACGATAACGGACCCGCGTATCCGGGTTGTCCACCAGCCGAACCGAGGTCTGTCTGCGGCACTGAATCGAGCTATCGAGATGGCTCAAGGTGTGTATCTCGCGCGGCAGGATGCCGATGACCTATCACTGCCTCAACGGCTCGATCGGCAAGTGGATTTCTTGGAGGCCCATCCCGCGGTTGGAATGGTAGGAACATGGGCCGAGGTGAGGACGGATACGCCAAAAAGCGACAACGTCTACGCTCCTCCAACAGACAACCATCTGCTTAAGTTCGAGCTGCTGTTTGATAATCCATTTATCCACAGTTCGGTGATGATCAGGAAGCACGTTCTTGTATGTGTGGGGGTCTATACTCAGGAGGCGTCGGTCAGGGCTGAAGACTACGATTTGTGGTCTCGGATCGTACGGGAATTTGACGTGAGCAACCTTTCAGAAATGCTTAACGTCTATCGGGATGCTCCAAACAGCAAGTTAAAAAGAGAACGAGATGCGATTCTTGAGAATGTCATCAACATCAGTATGATGAATCTTTCTTGGGTGACCAAGAGAGATAGGAATGATCCTGTGATCAACGATCTCTCAGCCCTCTCGCACGGTGCGTATCACCGGGTACAGGGGTATGCCACAAGTGATGATCTGCGGGCGCTCCTCTTTCAAGCCGCTGATCGAGTGAGTGGGGGCGAGGCCGCTCCGGCCGAGTTGCTACGAGAAACGATACAAGCGCGCTGGTGCACCATCCTCCACCATTATGATGTCTACAACCGGTACTACAAAGGGGGAAGGCTCAGACGGAAAATAGCCCAATTCTCGGAGATGGTGAAACGAACCATTCCGCTTCTCTAAAGCTCCATTGTGAAGGATCATTGAAGAGAGGAAGCAATCACTCGTTCCTGTGAAGGAACTGGTCGAATGACGGGAGCGAGTCGTGCCTGCCCCGTCGATACGGCAAACTGAGAAGTTATCTGCGACGATTGAATATATGCGCATACTATTCTGCTGCCAATTCTACGCCCCAAGTATTGGTGGGGTCCAAGAGGTTATGCGGCAAGTAGCCGAGCGACTTGTGCTGCGTGGACACGAGGTCACTGTGGCTACCAGCTGGCTGCCTGATCGCACCAGCTGGATACAGAATGGTGTGGTGATAAAAGACTTTGCGATAGCCGGAAGTAGTGTGGGGGGGATGCAGGGTGATCTTGCCGCATATCAAAAGTGGGTTCTCTCTGAATCGTTCGATCTCGTAATGATCAATATGGCACAGCAGTGGACGCTGGATGCGTTGATCCCTGTTCTTAAAGATGTCCGAGGGCGAAAGATTCTCATACCCTGCGGATTTTCCTGCTTGTACGAACCGTCCTATGCCAAGTACTACCGCTCAATGCCTGAGGTCCTACGACGATTCGACCATTTAATTTTTCATAGCTTCGACTACCGGGATATCCGTTTCACCAAGCAACATAGGATTCAGCAGGTGTCGGTCATCCCCAATGGGGCAAGCGAAACAGAGTTTCATGTCGCCAAGGATAGGTCTTTCCGTCAGCGGCTGGGGATTTCTGATGATGACTGGATGTTTCTGACAGTGGGATCCTTTACGTTGGCCAAAGGACATTTGGATTTAGTCCAAGCATATTTAGCGGCCGACTTCCTAGGCAAATCATCCATTCTCCTCATCAATGCCAATTTCTATAGACCTGAGGTAGACGCTTCGGTATCAGGATCACAAAACAAAATAGAAGGGCACTTCAAGGAGGAGATATCCAGTGAGAGTCCCGTCGATACTCAAGATAATGGGGCGCAGGGGCACAATCGCTTGAAGAAAGTCTGGCAGAGGATCACACACCGATTGGTGAAACGACGACAGGCGAGCAGAGTCGTGCATTTTCAGCGGGAATTTGCGTCGGCTGTTGAGGCGGTTCATCGACAGGATTCCAAGAAGCGAGTGCTCCTGGTCGATTTGCCACGAGAAGATCTTGTTCAAGCGTACATGCATGCAGACCTCTTTGTCTTTGCCTCCTGGATCGAGTATTCCCCGCTCGTATTATTCGAATCTGCTGCGGCTGGGACTCCGTTTCTCTCGGCTCAGGTCGGGAATGCAGACGAAGTTGCGCGATGGACCGGTGCGGGCGTGATAGGCCCCTCAATTGTCGATACCAAGGGATACACTCAAATTGATCTCAAACGATTCGCGAAACAGTGGAGCCAACTGATGCAAGATAAAGAAGGGCTGCGAGAGCTAGGAAGAAATGGGAAGAAGAATTGGGCGGCTAGATTTACGTGGGGAAGAATTGTTCAGGAGTACGAGGATGTATTTCAGCGTGTGTGTGCTGGGGCATCAGGCGTACGTGAAGGTCGTCGGAAATAAAGACCAAGGCTCCGCAGTATGCGCATTCTATATGCCGCCATGAAATATGACTATGGCCGTCCCAACCAGGGGCCAAGTTTCGAGCACTATAATTTCTATCACGCCCTGATACATATGGGGCACGACATCATCTATTTCGATTTCATGAGCCTGCTGCAAGAGCACGGCCGAGCCTGGATGAATAACCGACTGGTGGAAGTAGCCAAGAGAGAGAAGCCGGATCTGATGTTCACCGTACTCTTCACCGACGAATTTGATGCTTCTGTTTTACGCGACGTGACGGAGGACATTGGGATTGTGACGCTCAACTGGTTTTGCGACGATCATTGGCGATTCGAACAGTACTCCCGCCTGTGGGCGCCGTGCTTCCAATGGGTTGTCACAACGGCCGAGAGTGCCCTCCCGAAGTATGCGCAGATCGGTTATCACAACGTCATCAAGAGTCAGTGGGCGTGCAACACTTTCTTATATCGCCGGATGAACCTTCCCCAGGACTACGATGTGACATTCATCGGGCAACCATATGGGACTCGCCGAACGATAATTGAGCAATTACGACACACTGGTATCAACGTCCGAACCTGGGGGCAGGGGTGGGACTCCGGGAGGGTCTCACAGGGCGACATGATCCAAATATTCAATCAGAGCAGGATCAATCTCAATTTGACGGGGCCCTACGGTACCAGTTCACCCAATGGCAGGATCTCGTCTGCTGCAGAAAGCAGTATCACATCGCGCTTGCTTGACCGAATTCCGTTCGTGCGAGCGATGAAAATCACTGGCAAGGCTCTCGATCTGAATCAGAGGGCATCCTCTAGTGCGTGCGATCACAGCGAACCGGTAGGGGGACCGACAGAGCAAATCAAAGGACGAACCTTCGAGGTGCCAGGATGTGGTGGATTTCTGTTGACGGGAAAGGCGGACAACCTGTCTGAGTATTACGACATCGGGAAAGAGGTGGTCTGTTTTCATGATATTGACGACATGGTACAAAAAATTCGGTATTACTTGAAGCATGAGGATGAGCGCACGGCCATCGCCCGTGCTGGGTATGAGCGGACGCTTCGTGAGCATACATATGAACGGCGATTCAAGGAAATATTCGCACAGATAGGGTTGCGCGATAGATCCGTTAGTGAAAGCCACGGTGGTTCAATTTGCTCAGGGAATAGTGAAGGTTGAAAAGCTGGACTGTTTACCACGGATAATTTACGACTGGGGATACGAAAGAGGCGGTGTAAGCGGTTTTGCTGTACTCCTCCTGCATAATGTCAAGGGAATAATGCCCAAATATGGGATGTAGCAGGTTATATTAGCCACCCGAAGTAAAGTGTGGAGAATGTATTCATGCGCACTTCTGCGCTCTATGATAAAGATCGGTCCGTTGCTTTTTATGAAGAGCGATATTCAGACGGGTCGCATTATATGGAGGAATGGCCGATTGAGAAAAAACGCCGCGTCTTTGATGTAATCCGGAGCCTTAGGCTTCCACTCGAGGGAGAGGCTGTCGATTATGGATGTGGGAACGGCATTTTCACGGATGTGCTCAGGCAGGCATTGGCGCCAGGATGGAAGGTCTACGGTGTCGATGTCAGTGAGGCCGCTGTCGAACGCGCGAAAACACGATATCCTGAGTGTGCCTTCCATCTTACCAACGACCCAAGACTCATCGGCAAGACATTCGATTTTGTCTTTACGCATCACGTGCTGGAGCACGTCTATGATGTGGCTCAGGTGCTTGATGAGATCACGGAACGGGCCAAACTGCATTCAACGGCGCTGCACATCTTGCCATGTGGGAATGCAGGCAGCTTTGAACATTCTATATGCCTGCTGCGGAAGGACGGGATCAACGCTAGCTTGGAGAATCGGTTTTTTTTCGAGGATGAAGGGCATGTACGGCGATTGACCTCCTCGGAGTTGTGTCGGCTGTGTCATGATAGAGGTTTTGTTTTGACAGAGGAAGGCTATAGCAATCAGTACTACGGTGCTATCGAATGGATCACACAAGCCGGGCCGCGTTTTATCGAGCTATTAACGGAGACGGCTCAGGCTATCAGCCCAAAAGCGAGAGGACGATTGAAGGCCATTCGCATCAGGCTCATGCTGTACTGGTGGATGAGACGGGCGGTACTTGAGCTTGAAAGTCGACTGGCCAGAGTCCCGAAGACATGGCGTAATTATGTTGCCATGCTGCTTCTTACGCTCCCGTATCTTTTCTCCAAACCAATCGATTTGTATCTGCATCGCAACGCAATTGCCGAGTGGAAAACAAGACAAACAGAGCCAAACGGCAGCGAAATGTATCTCAGCTTTACCCGCGGAAGGGGAAAGGCTTCGGACGCATCGGAGTGAATTGCCAAGATCGCTTTCAGTGAAGAGGCAAGAGGATCTCCTTGAATGACGGGGAAGCGTACGGCTCACTGCTCGCTGAGTGACCACATGTGCTTGGAGGTGCTCAAAGAATTATCTCTAGAATGATCCACGCATCACTGAGAACTCGTCAATTGGCCCGTGGGCACTCTACGGGATAATGGTATGTGGGGATGCTCGCTCGTCTTTGATCGAGAGCCAGCACCCGGCGAGCGTAAAGGAAGGTCACCATCCAAAGGATAAATCAGTGAGCGCCGTTATTCGAGTGAGTTGTCTATTAGCGGTATGGAACGGGGAGGCCTATGTCGCTGACGCCATTCGCAGTGTATTGGATCAAACGTTCGGTGATTTTGAATTGATCACCATCGACGATGGATCAACAGATGGGACAGCAACCATTTTGCGACGATTTCAGCGTGAAGATGCACGTGTTCGAGTGTTCACTCAGCCCCATACTGGCCTTATCTCTGCATTAAATCGTGGAGTGTCCCTTGCGACCGGTGAATACATTGCTCGCATGGATGCCGATGACCTCTGTATGCCTCAACGGTTTTCGAGCCAGGTGCAATATATGGATAGGCATCGCGCCATTGGTATTTGTGGCACATGGGTGGAGACATTCGGAAGTGGAAGAGCCGAAGTAGTGCGGTATCCATGTGATGATGCGACTATTCGAAGTCGGTTGCTATTCGACTCCTCGTTAGCCCATCCATCCGTCATAATGCGGAGGCAAACCCTGGAGTCTCATGGTCTCAGTTATGACACGTTGGCATTGCATGCAGAGGACTACGATTTATGGGTGAGGGCAGCACCACATACCCGCTTCGCAAACATTCCAGAGGCCTTGTTACGTTACCGCATTCACCCGGAACAGGTGGGACAGCGGCATGGGGGTAAACAAGAGGCGTCAACCCGACGGATTCGGTTGACGCAGCTACATGGCATGGGCATTAAGCCTTCGGAGTACGAAACAGATCTCCATCAGTCTCTATGCCAATGGGAGTTCAGCTCAGCACCTGAATACTTACGTACGACACGTGCTTGGTTGTGTCAGCTAATGGCGGTCAACTCAAAAGCTCGGAACTACCCCATGAAGGAATTCAGAATGGTTCTGAGTCGGCGATGGGCCGATGTGTGTGTGGCTGCAACCACTGGAGGGATTCGTACGCTCATGGAGTTTTGGCGGGCCCCTCGCCTGGCGCGCTCTGGACTGAGTCCGATGTCCCATCTCAAGTTTGTAGTGAAATGCCTGGTGAGGCAAGATCCGAGCAAGCCGTTCATGATCATCAATAATGCCATGCCCCGATGACATATTAATCAGTGTCGTGCTCTGCACCTACAACCGCTGCGACTTGATGACGGCAGCATTGAGGAGTGTGTGCGAACAATCATTTTCTCCATCACGCTATGAAGTGCTTGTGGTTGATAACAATTCGTCAGATGCGACGAAGCAATGTGTCCTTGCATTGACCCATCAATTTCCACATGTTCGATATCTGTTTGAGAATAGGCAAGGCCTCTCGCATGCACGTAACGCCGGCTTTCGTGCCGCACAAGGCTTGTATGTCGCCTACGCTGACGATGATGCCACAGTTCCCAAGGATTGGTTATGTGTGGCCCAGAACATCATTGAGCAAATAGCCCCTGCAATGTTTGGCGGCCCGTATCACCCTTTCTACATTGGCTCAAAACCGCAATGGTATCACGATAAGTACGGAAGTTATGACCTTGGGGTCGTAGCAAAAGAGCTCGCTAGGGACGAATATCTGTGTGGAACGAACATGTTCTTTCGCCGCACCCTACTAGAACGACTGGAAGGGTTTAGCACAGAGGTCGGCATGATGGGCAACCGACTGGGTTACGGGGAAGAGACGGTTATTCAACGACGAATCACCAGAGAGTATCCCAACGAAGTCGTTTACTACGATCCAAGACTCATTGTGTCTCATCTCGTGCGGCCGGAGAAGATGAACATTTTCTGGTGTGCCAAACAGATGTTTGTATCAGGACGAGATTGGCAACGTGTGGTGTACGACACGACGACGGAACGGATCCATGCGATTCTCTCTTGCCTTCGTGCCGTACGCGCGCTGCTCGAATTGGTCAAAGGATTCTTACTCGGCTATCTGAGGAGAGATCGCATCCGCTATCCCTACATCGAAAACTATCTCTATGAAGTGGTCTTTGTTCATCTCCAAACACTCGGCAGCACGTACGAACAAGTCACTCATCGCGCGAAACAAGGCGGCTAACGAGACATGTGTGGAATAGCAGGACTGATCGCCACAGAACCACTGACGCGAGATCACCGATCCCGTGTCAGAGCCATGAGTGCCGCTATGGTCCATCGAGGGCCTGACGGGGAAGGCAGTTTTCATGATGGACCGATCGCCTTGACCACGCGTCGATTGAGCATCATTGATCTCCATGGGGGACGGCAACCCCTCTTGAATGAGGACGGTTCACTAGTACTGATTGCCAATGGAGAAATTTACAATCATGTAGAACTACGCGATCTGCTTCGCTCCCAGGGACATCGATTCAAATCCGGCAGTGACTGCGAAGTGATCGTCCATCTTTACGAACAGTATGGGTTCGAATGCGTGAAGCACCTGAGAGGGATGTTCGCGTTCGCCCTCTGGGACTCCCGCCGTCGACGGTTGATGCTAGCGCGTGATCGAATGGGGGAGAAGCCACTGTATCTCCACATCGGACCACGTGAGATCTACTTTGCGTCCGAGCTCAAAGGACTCCTGGCGGCCGGCGGTATCCCTCTTGCGCTGGATCCAACTGCGGTGAACCTCTACTTTCACTATGGCTATGTCCCTGAGCCGATGACCCCGCTACAAGGGGTGTGCAAGCTTCCGGCGGCTCATGTCCTCACAATCGATGCGGACAGTTGGGAACAGAAGCAGTGGTGCTACTGGCGCATGGAGGATGTTCCGGCACGCACTGAGAATCCGGTCGAAGCCATCCAACATGAATTAGAGACGATCAGTTCACTCATCGTCCGTTCGGATGTTCCAATTGGAATCGCCTTGAGTGGGGGACTCGACTCAAGCGCAATTGCCGCAATGACATCTCACCGATATCCCGGCGTGATACAGGCATTCACAGTCGGCTATCGAGAGAAGAGTCGACACGATGAACGAGATGAGGCCAAGGCTTTTGCTAAATTTCTCGACATGCCCGTTCATGATATTGAGCTGTGTGCCGATGACGTGGCGACATTTTTCCCCGAGTTGATGTATTGGCTCGACGATCCGATCGCGGATATTTCCGCGTTTGGCTATTACTCGGTCATGAAGGCTGCCAAGGCCCACGGAGTCTCCGTGATGCTTCAGGGCCATGGAGGGGATGAACTCTTCTGGGGGTATCCCTGGGTACGTGAGGCGGTGACGCAGACGATGAGAAAGTTGAAGGGACAGATGTCCGGCGACTTCAACTTCCGTGACTATGTGACGCTGACGACTCCTGCCTATTGGTCGCTGTGGGGTGTGAAGGAATGGTTCAAATCTGGCGCTGGTCTAAGACCTTCATGGGAAGCCTATTTACGCGACCGGTCAAGCCCACAGGATCAGCTTGTGTTCTATGACCTGACACCAGATTTTCAACTAGCTCGCAAGGGAGTCGGGGACCTGTACAGCAAGGCGTTTCTCGACCAGTTGCAAGAGACAGCGGTGTACGATGTCTTCACAATCCCGTTTCCTCGGCCAACGGTTGACATTTTACTGACCCAGCTCATCTGCCAAACATACTTGCAAGAAAACGGCATTGCACAGGGAGACCGCCTCAGTATGGCTTCCTCAGTCGAGCTACGGCTTCCCCTGGTCGATTACCGGCTGGTGGAGACCGTCATCGGATTGCGCAAAGCTTCGTCTGATCATTCGCTTCCTCCGAAGGCCTGGCTCCGTCAGGCACTAAGCAGCATGGTGCCTGAATGGGTGTTGAATCGTCCAAAGCGAGGGTTCACCCCCCCCCTGCAGGAATGGCATAAGGCGATCTTCGCCGCTCACGGAGCGACGCTTGATAATGGCTTCCTCGTGGAGGCCGGTGTCTTGAAGCACGCAAGCGCACGAGAACTTTCAAAAGGTCCATATCCAGCTGGAGCCGGAGCTCCGCTTTCTTTCAAAGCCCTGACACTTGAACTCTGGAGCAGGAAGCTTGCCGCGTTGACAACACAGACTCGGCAATCCGACCCATGCTCGCAGCTTGAGCAAAGGAAGGCAGCCTAGGCCACCCAGATCTCGACATCACGACACGCATGCGGCATTACCCCAAGAGGATGTTGCGTTATGGCTCCCGCTCCTATCGCGCTCTTTGCCTATAATCGGCCTGTCCATCTGGCTCGAACACTATCGGCCTTGCAGGCGAATCCATTGGCGCATGAGTCGGAGCTTTTTGTCTTTAGCGACGGACCGAAGCACCCTCAGGACAGGTCAGCTGTGGACGCAGTCCGCCGGGTCATTGAGCAGTGTGAAGGCTTCGGTCGAGTATCCGTGCAGGAGCAGCCAACCAATCTTGGGCTTGCTCAATCAATCATTGGTGGAGTGACGAAGCTCGTTGAGCGGTATGGTCGCATCATTGTTGTCGAAGACGATCTCGTCGTCGCACCAGGATTTCTCAGTTTTATGAACCAGGCGCTTTCACAGTTCTTGACTGAAACCCGAGTGATGCAAATCGCAGGGTATATGTTTCCAATTCCGCAGGCAGTCGCGCTCGGTGACGTCTTTTTCGCTCGGCAAGCCGCCAGTTGTGGCTGGGCAACATGGGCGAGAGCCTGGAAGCACTTCAGCGCTAACTCTGACGAATTGTCCAGACAGATCGGTCTTACGGGTCGACGTCATGAATTCGATCTTGATGGAACCTATCCCTACTTCGCACATCTGAGAAAACAAGCTGAAGGACAACTTGATGTGTGGGGGGTGCGGTGGCACGCCAGCATGTTCTTACACAATGGACTCTGTCTCTATCCGACCCAATCTCTTGTCTCAAATATAGGAATGGACGGCAGCGGAATGCATTGTCAACCAACGACGATTCTTGACGTTTCATTGAGCCCTCTCACCGCATGGAATCTCTCGGTACCGATTGAAGAATCTCCGGTCGGGCGTGAGTTACTGAAGCGTTTTGCCGTGGAATCTCAACGCAAGATGAGCACATCGCTGATTCGGAGAATGATGAACAAGCTCTATCATTTCATGAGTGGCCAATAGGCGTTCTATTTTCCCGTTGCGAGGCGGCAGGGGGGTGGACGGTCTTGTGTCAGTTCACAAACCACGTAACTAGATTACACACACAAGCGGGAAAGCAGGATAGTTGAATTGACTTCGCGACTCCGTACGGTGGTGGGTAGAATGACGCGGACAGTATCTTCTGCCCTGAAGCATGAGGAATAGAAGGGACGATGGTTCGCCCATGCCGACGCGTAGTTGGTTACAACAGGAATTCGGTTACGGCTACGACAGTGGCAATGTGCTGTCCTGGATACCGGGGTGGGTCCGGTTTTCCGAGGAACGGAGAAGCGGGGGATCATACCGACGAGTCTTCAACAAAGCGGTCAGGCCGTATCTCCATCCAAGCTCGAGGGTACTTGAACTTGGACCAGGCAAAGGGTCCTGGTCTCGCGCGATTCTCAGGTGTATTCCTGATGGCGAATTGCACACGGTTGACTTCCAAGATGTCACCCGATGGTTGAGTCCCGATGCGTATACCGGAAGGCTGACCTGCCACCACGTTCAGGACAACAGCTTCCGGAAGCTACCTGATGCATACTTCGACCTCTTCTGGTCGTTCGGGGTGCTCTGCCATAACGAATCGGCTTCGATCCTGGAAATCCTTCAATCTGCTCGTCGCACAATGAAGCGAGGAGGGGTCTCGATCCATCAGTATGGAGACTGGATCAAACTGGAGCGGTTCGGCTGGAATCGTGGAGGTGTTCCCCAGACGTTCAAGACACAGAGCGACGAGAATATTTGGTGGCCACGCAATGATCAACAGGCCATGACAAAGCTTGCACGTGAAGCGGGTTGGGATGTGCTCTGCGCCGACTTGAACCTGCTCCGGCGGGATTCCCTCATCTTCCTGCGCAACCCATAGTCATCGTCTTCTCTCGTTGATGAGGTCACTGTGCTGGACAGACTGGTTGACCCTCTCCGTGCTCTCGTCAAGCAGTGGTGCTTGACCAACCGACACATAGTGAACCACGAACCCTGTCCCGCACTGCAATGCACGCAGCATGGAGACGAGGACACGGTGCAATTCGTTCAGCCCTATACCATGACATCCCCGGAACGGATTTACGCGCTCTGCTCGGCCATCCGCTATGTCGAACAGGCGCGAATCGAAGGGGCCGTGGTCGAATGCGGGGTCTGGCGTGGGGGAAGCATGATGGCGGTCGCGCGAACGCTCATCAACTGTGGAAGAACGGATCGCGCCCTGTATCTATTTGACACCTTTGAGGGCATGACCAAACCTGGACCGCTTGATATCTCTCTGAACGGGGATTCTGCAGAGAACCTTCTGAAGCGATCGGCAAGAACGGAAGAAGACACACTCTGGTGCTATGCGCCGATTGAACGAGTAGTGGAGTCCCTCGCGCTGACACAGTACCCCACATCACATCTCCATCTTGTTCCCGGACCGGTTGAACAGACACTGGCTGTCTCAGCTCCTGAGCAAATCGCCCTCTTGCGGTTAGACACGGACTGGTATGCATCGACCAAGCATGAATTGGAGGTGCTCTTTCCCAAACTCTCTCCAGGTGGAGTGGTGATTATCGACGACTATGGTCATTGGCAGGGCGCCCGTCGAGCGGTTGACGAGTATCTGCAGCAACACCAGATCATGATGGAGCTCCATGCAATCGACTATACGGGTCGAATCGGAGTAAAGACAAGTTGAGTACGAAAGGGCTTGGCTCCATACCACCGGTATTGGTCAATATCGGCTGCGGTTCGGTCTGGCACACAGATTGGGTCAATCTAGATATGCGCCCGGTGAGTGCTGAGGTACGAGTCTGGGATGCGGATGACGGACTTCCGTTCAAAGACGGGTCCGTTGATGGATGCTATGCCTCTCATCTTCTCGAACATCTCTCGCGCGAAGATGCGCGAAGCTTGTTATTGGAGTGCCGACGTGCCCTTCGTTCTGGTGCCATCCTTCGATTGGCCGTTCCAGACCTTGAAGTCATTGCGAGGGAATACCTCCACGTATTAGGCCGAGCGCAGGCCGGAGATCCGGTTGCGAAGAAACAGCATGAATGGATCACTCTCGAGCTACTAGACCAGCTCGTACGTGTGGAGTCCGGTGGTGAGATGGAGCACTACCTTCGAAATCAGGCATCGCACAATGCCGACTATATCACAGCACGAATCGGATCTGAGGCCGCTCACTATTTCAGGCAGGTTGTCCAGAACCAGGGCAAAGCACCAGCACCGCACCACCATTCATGGAGTCACTCAAGCGGACAACGGCTCCAACACACAGTTACAGCCCTTCAAGAATGGATCGTGACAGGGGTCTGCAGCCTTCTACTGGGACGGCGCGGGCGATCAGCTGTTCAACAAGGATTGTTCAGATCCTCTGGTGAATGTCATCGGTGGATGTACGACCAATTCTCACTCAAGCAATTACTCGAGCAGTGCGGATTTTCTGACGTGCGCCGCTGCACGGCATTTGAAAGCATGATGGACAGATTCGATTCGTATCACTTGGATGTGGTGAACGGCGAAGTGCGCAAACCAGATTCACTCTTTATGGAAGCCGTCAAGCCCTGACCTGCAGACGTGAGGAGTGAGAACTCTACTGTTCACGGCTCGGAACGGATCAATCATGAAGCGGTTCCTTCAACGACTCTTTCGGCATTTTGGCCTGGAAGTTCGCCAACGCAATGGAAAGTGTCTGACTCATCTCGGGCCGAATCGAGATTCCCTCGAAGGTGTCCTGAGACAAATCCGTGAAGCGGGATGTTATCCGGCCACGGTGATTGACGTCGGCGCTGCTATGGGGATGTTTACCCGTACCTGCCATTCAGTATTTCCAACGTCCAGCTATCTCCTCATTGAACCGCTACAGGAATACCTGCCGTCACTGCGGCAGGTTGCGAAAGATATTCCACGAGTACGATTTGAGCTTGCCGTTGCCGCAGCTGGTGATGGCCCAACCATGCTCAATGTACACCAGGACCTCCTTGGATCCTCTCTGTACCAGGAAACTGAAGAAGGATCGGATGTCAACGGCGCACCACGACAGGTACAGGCGATCAAGTTGGATCAATGGGTTAAAACGCAGGGCGGGATACCGCCATATCTCGTGAAGATCGACGTACAAGGCGCTGAACTCGATGTCCTCGAAGGAGGACAGGCGACACTGGCGGAGGCAGATGTTGTGCTTCTGGAAGTTTCTCTCTTCCATTTTTTTCAACATGGGCCAGTCTTCCATGATGTGCTGGACTATATGTGGGCAAGGGGGTTTGTTCCCTATGATTTCCTGGGGCATCAATATCGCCCTATCGATGATGCGTTGTCACAAGTTGATGTCGTATTTGTGAAAGAAAACGGGAGGCTCCGACAAATCCACTCATATGCCACCCCTGAGCAACGGAAGCAGCAGAATCAGAAATTCCGATCCACCATCTTGAGCGGTGTGTCGAAGTAACGCTCGTGCAGACCTCACCGTTAACAATATCGATTGTCACGCCATCCTATAACCATGTCACGTTTCTTCACGAAACGATCGAATCCGTCTTGTCACAGCAAGACCCCCATCTTGAGTATGTCATCATCGACGGGGGGTCAACCGATGGCAGTGTCGATGTGATCAAACAGTACGCCGGCTCGCTGACATATTGGATCAGTGAACCGGATCGTGGACACTATGACGCTGTCAATAAAGGCTTCTCCCATACAACGGGAGACATTATGGCCTGGATCAACAGCGACGATAAATACACACCATCAGCCTTTTCGGTCGTACGAGACGTCTTCACACAGTTTCCTGAAATACAATGGCTAACGACCATACAGCCACTGGGTTGGGATGCGACAGGCCAGGCGGCATCCATCAATTTCAGTGGAGGATTCAATCGCAGTTCATTCTTGAAAGGGGGCAATCTGCCCACGAAGGGCTCATTGCAGCGACGCTTCATTCAACAGGAATCAACGTTCTGGCGACGCGCATTGTGGGAACAGGCCGGCGGACGGCTGGACACCACCCTTCACCTGGCAGCCGACTTTGAACTATGGGCGAGGTTTTACCAGCATAGTGACCTCTATGGGGTCTTGGCCCCATTGGGCGGCTTTCGATCTCATGGGAATCAACGGTCGGTCTTACACGCGAACCAATACCTATCCGAAGCCGAAATGGTGCTGAGACGACATGGAGGCGGACCTTGTCCATGGCCTGAAGCCCTTCTGCGCGGGGTCGTATGGAAACTCTGTCGACATCTGTCATTGAAACCGATGCCGCCATGGGTGCGGAAGATCGCACAAGGGTCAGGGCTTAGCTTTCCAAGCCACGTGGTGGTGAGGAACGGCACAGAATGGAGAATTATTTCTGGATTCGTGGTGTAGCCGTGTAATCTAGATGAATGCGGATACTCCAAGTGAGCACGTACGATCAGGGAGGTGGAGCCGAATCCATTGCGTGGCGGCTCTCTGAACACTATCGGCGCCGAGGTCATGACTCCGCCATGGTGGTCGGTGAAAAAATCGGCGAGGACCCTCACATCATTCCTCTCTCTCAGGCTTCAGCGCATCATGAAACCCACTCCTCGATTGCCCGTTTTAGCCGAACACTGTCCTCGTATGAAGGCCGTCTTCGTGGAATCTGGCGGATGCGTCGCTGGCTCGAAGCCTATGTGGCGCATCCAGATAATTGGTGGGAGACCTGTCTCGGGAGAGACCACTTCCACTTCCCTGAGACCTGGCGACTCCTTGAACTCTCGCCTGCGGACCCGGACATCCTTCATTGCCATAACCTGCACGGCGGTTGGCTCTCACGTGGCGGCTACTTCGATTTGAGGGCGCTGCCAGAACTCTGCCGCACTATTCCGACCATCATCACGCTGCACGATACCTGGATGTTGAGCGGACATTGTGCCTATACCCTTGGCTGTGAACGGTGGAAAACAGGGTGTGGCCATTGCCCGGACCTTTCAATCTATCCAGCCATCTCACGAGATGGCACGGCTGAGAACTGGCAGCGTAAGCGGGACATCTATGCGGCCTGCCGTCTCTATGTTTCAACCCCCTCACGGTGGCTGTTGCATCAAGTCGAACAATCCATACTGGCACCCGCCATCATTCAAGGCAGAGTCATTCCAAACGGGGTGGATCTGTCTCACTTTTGTCCCGGTTCACAACGGGCGGCACGGACCGCACGGGGTCTTCCACAGGATGCGGCAATCCTCCTTTTTGTCGCCAATCGGGCCAAAAGCAACATGTTCAAAGACTACCGAACCGTCGAACGGTGTGCCATCACAACAGCAGTTCGCTATCAGCATCGCAAAGTCCTCTTACTGGTCCTAGGAGAGCAAGGGGAACCGCTCGTCTTTGAGAACGGTGAGGTTCAGTTTATTGCCTTTCAGAGAGATGCCAACATTCTCGCGCAGTATTACCAAGCGGCAGATGTCTATGTCCATGCCGCCAAGTCCGATACGTTTCCCAATACCGTGCTTGAAGCACTGGCCTGCGGCCTTCCTGTTGTCGCGACCGCAGTCGACGGCATTCCTGAGCAGATCGAAGAGAGTCGGTCCGGATATTTAGTTCAGGCCGGAGATGCCGACACCATGGCCAGTCGCGTGATCCAACTGCTTTCAAGCGAGGGGTTGCGAACCTCAATGGGGACAACCGCCGCAGACATCGCATCTCGTTCGTTCGGAATTCAGCGGCAAGTCCAAGCGTATTTGGATTGGTATGAGCAGATTCTTGACTCATCACAACTAGCCGGTCAAAGCGCTCATGCCTGCTAAGGTCATGTTAGTGGCTATTGGGCTCGGAGTAGGGGGAACGGAAACTCATATTCTCGAGTTGGCTTCCAGACTGGATCGCTCACGATTTACGGTGACGGTCTGCGCCCTCAAATCCGGCGGGACGATGGCGCAAGAACTCGAAAAGAGGGGAGTGAGGGTTTTGTCATTGGATGGTACCGGAAAACTCGATGCCCGTGTCATCGTGAGACTATTCAAGCTCCTCCAAGCCGAGCAACCGGATGTCGTACAGGCATTTCTCTTCTGGGCGAATGTCGCTGCCCGTGCGTGTGGACGCATTTTGCGGGCATTTCCGGTTATTTCGTCCTATCATGACGAAGTCGTCAGTGAAGGGTGGCTGGTGCGCTTGGTGGATCGGCTCACGCTAACTTGGACAGACCGCATCGTCTGCTGCTCCGGCGCAGTCGGTCGCTCGGTCGTCTCTCGAATTGGGGGAAAGATCGAACACTGTACCGTCATCCCGTTTGGTGTGGACATCGAACAATTTGATGCTACCGCAGCGGCAACGAGGCGTGAACTCGGTCTGCGAGACAACCAGAAAGTGATCGGAACAGTCTGCCGTCTCGTCGAACCTAAGAAGGGGCTTAGATTTCTCCTGCAAGCCATGGCCGTGTTGGCCAGAAAGTATGGGCAACCGCCTTGCCAATTGTTGATAGTCGGAGACGGGCCATCACGTCACGAGTTGGAATTGCTGCGTGAGCAATTGGACCTTTCTTCCTGGGTCGTGTTCGCGGGATCCAGACGGGATATTCCTCGCATACTGCACGCATTGGACGCCTTTGTGCTTCCCTCGTTATACGAAGGGTTCGGTATTGCGCTTCTCGAAGCCATGGCAGCAGGAAAGCCGGTGATCGCCACTGCCGTGGGAGGGATCCCTGAGTTTGTCCTCTCCGGAGAAACCGGACTGTTAATTGAGCCAGGAAATGTTGAAGCGTTGGCTGATGCGATTGACCGGCTCTTGAGTCATCCACAGCAGGCACGGATCATGGGCGCCAAGGGAAGAATTCACGTAGGAGAGAGCTATCACATCTCAACGGTCGTACGACAACATGAGCAGGTCTATACGGCTTGCCTTGCTCAGGCCTCGTGCGGCAGTGCCTAATCGCTCACTCTCAATAGCATGCGTCCATCATAATGCTTTGAAAGTCACTTCATGTACTTGTTGAGCTTAACATTCCTGGTCGCGCTCTTCCTATCATTGTACGGTGTGCCCATTGCACGACAGGCTGCGTTGAAATACGGCATTGTCGATGCCCCAGACGGACGTCTCAAACATCAACAGGAACCGGTCCCGTACTTCGGAGGACTCGCGATCTATCTGGCCTTCTTGATGAGTCTCGCCTTCACGTTTGAATTCAGGCAGGACGTCCTGGGAATCATTCTCAGCGCAACCATCGTGGTCATGCTGGGACTCATCGATGATTTCGGAGTGCTCTCGCCCACGACGAAGCTGATCGGCCAACTCCTCGCCGTCTTTGTCCTGATCAAAAGCGGCATTCAAATCCAAATCGCAGCACTCCCGGAATGGCTGGACCTCGCGTTGACCGTCTTATGGATGGTGGGACTCATTAATGCCTTCAATCTCTTGGATATCATGGACGGCCTCTCCGCAGGAATCGGAGCCATCAGCGCCACCTGTTTACTCCTGGCGGCCTTGCTCCAAGGCGATCAGGTCATTGCCTTTATGCTGGCGGCTCTGATCGGAAGCCTCGTCGGGTTTCTGAAATACAATTGGCAGCCGGCTCGGATCTACATGGGCGATACTGGAGCCATGTTCATCGGCCTCTTGCTGGGTGCCATGGCGATGATCGGACAATTCCCAAGCACACACCCACTTTCACTGCTCACCCCTGTCTTTATTTTGGGAATTCCAATCTTCGATACCCTCTTCGTCATGTATATCCGGTATCAACGAGGTCTCCCGATATTCCTGGGCAGCCCGGACCACATTGCCATTCGACTCCGGCATTGGGGGATGTCCACCAGAGCGATCGTGCTTGTCAGCTATGTTGCCACTGCGGTGGTTGGCTCTATCGGTCTCATGCTCATGATGGTTTCGCATGAGATAGCATGGGGCCTCTGTCTTGGGACGGTTGCACTCCTCCTGACCCTGACGCTGACGTTGAAGCGAATTGAGGTCAAGAAACCCAAGCCCCAGGAGGTTGAGACCTCTCTAGAAGAAAGAAGGCGAGCGGCATGATCCTGATCGTCGGAGCCGGCCTTGCCGGATTGAGCACCGCCTATCATCTTGCAGGAATTCCGTATCGACTCTACGAGCGTGAATCGGAGGTCGGTGGACTGTGCCGATCCTATCGCAAGGACGGATTTACCTTCGACTACACGGGACACTTGTTGCATTTCCGCCAGCCGCAGATCAAGGCACTCGTGGAGCAATTGCTCACAGACAAACTCCAGAAACACCATCGTAAGTCGTTTATTTACTCACATCGAACCTACACCGAATACCCCTTTCAGGTGAACATCCACGGTCTTCCGCCTGAAGTCGTGCGGGAATGCGTGATGGGGTTCATCACCACACTGCTGCAACCAGCCCCTGCGCGTGACCCCAAAGATCTTGGCTTCAAACAGTGGATCTTGCAGAACCTCGGAGAAGGAATGGCCAAGCATTTCATGGTTCCATTCAACGAAAAGCTGTGGAAAGTGTCACTGGACGAGCTCACATCCGATTGGGTGTCATGGCTGGTGCCGAAGCCCGAGCTGAAGGACGTGATCAATGGGGCGTTGGGTATCAAGGACAAGGCATTCGGCTACAATCCATCGTTCCTCTATCCTGCATCCGGCGGGATCAGCATCCTGCCGGAGTCCTTCCTGCCTGGCATTACCAATGTCACAGCCAATATTGAACTCCTCGAGGTCGATACGAAACGTCGGCTCGCGCGATTCCACGATCGGCTCAGCGGCACGACGCGAACGGAACACTACGAGGCGCTCGTCTCGACGATTCCGGTTCCTGAACTTGTGCGCAGGTGCCTCGATATGCCTCTGTATCTCAAGGAAGCCGCTGAGGAACTGCGGTGGGTGTCGGTGTATAACCTCAACATGGCCGTGACACGGGAGCAGGTGTCGGACAAACATTGGCTCTATTTCCCCGAACCTGAATTTCCTTTTTATCGCGTCGGATTTCCCATGAATTTTTCCCCGTCGTTGGGACAACCTGGCTGTAGCTCGATGTATGTTGAGATCTCGCACCGACCGATGGAGCATCAATCGGCTGACCAGCTTGCCGCCCAGGCCAGGGCCGGCCTAGAGCAGGCTGGCATCCTACAGCGCGGTGACGAGATCGTCGTCTCAGATGTGAAGGATTTGCACTACGCCTATGTCTACTTCGATCGCCATCGCGCGACCGCCATCCCCGTCATTCTCTCCGAGCTCGAGCGGCGTGGCATCTATTCCATCGGGAGGTATGGCCGTTGGGAACATACCTCAATGGAAGATGCGATCGGGCAGGGAAAGCAACTGGCGGAACGACTCCGATTGGAACAAGATCACGCCCTTTCTGCATAGTCGCAGGTGTCGTGGACACGATTTGCCATATCATCACCAAGCTTGAACTCGGAGGGGCACAGGAAGTAGCACTCCATGTCGTGTCACATCTCGATCCGACGAGATATCGGGCAGTTTTGATCAGCGGACCAGGGGGACTGCTCACAGAGGAAGCCCAGCGGTTACCTCACGTCGAGGTCACTATTGTTCCTGCATTAGGCAGGACAATTCATCCGTTCGCAGATCTCGCCGCTTTCATTCAGTTAACCAAACTCCTTCGCCGGGTTCGCCCATCCATCGTCCATACGCACAGTTCAAAAGCAGGCATTCTTGGCCGATGGGCCGCATGGTTCGCCGACGTTCCGGTCATCGTTCACACGATTCACGGATATGGCATCACGCCCGTACAGCCTCGCTGGTTGAGACATCTCTTGCTCATGGTGGAACGAATCACGGGATGGATCACCACCCAGTGGATTGCCGTCTCACAGGCAGATATCGGGAAAGGACGGGCCTGGCGTCTGTTCAGGAACAACGTCTTGTTGGTACGACCGGGTATTGATCCAAGACCATTTCAGGAAGGGCTGGTACGCGCAGACCGTGAACGGCTGAGGAGGGAACTTGGCGCAGAGCCAGGAACACGTCTCATTGGAACCGTAGCATGTCTCAAACCACAAAAGGCTCCGGAGGATTTTATCGAGGTGGCAAAGCTGGTCACCCAATCACTACCAAACACCCGGTTCGTCCTCGTCGGAGACGGAGAATTGCGCGCAACGATCGAATCGATGATCGTACGGCATCACCTTCACGATTGTGTACACTTAACCGGGTGGAGACGTGATATTCCGTCGGTGATGCACGCGTTCGATGTATTCCTCTTAACATCTCATTGGGAAGGACTACCTCGAGTATTACTTGAAGCACGAGTCGTAGGTCTGCCCATCGTCGCCACAAACGTCGGAGGGACCGATGAGGTTGTGGTGGGGGCGGCGATCGGAGAGCTCTGTCAAGCAGGGGACATTAACGGATTAGCCAATACCCTCATCCGCATATTGTCATCTCCAGTGAAACCATCGGAAGCTCGTCGAGCAGACCCCTCTCTGCTCCCGCGCGAGTTTCACATCAGTGAAACGGTTCTGCAATACGAACGATTATATGATCGTTTACTGAATCCCGATCATGATGGAATGACTCACAGACTAGCCGCCTGAGCACAATTCAGCGAACACCAACTTAAATGGACCTCCTCACGCACATCACGCCTCGACGCCATTGAATCATGACGTTTGTCCCATTTGAGATCCTTCATAATCTACTTCTTGGATTGAAGCCAATTTCTCAATTGATTCAGCGATATCACCTGACAGGAATCAACTCCGATTCAGGAAAGGTAGATGAAGTGTTTAAGATATACAGCCGATTTGATCCGCCTCTTGGAAAGGAGGTGTTGGAGATTGGGCCTGGACAGACCTTGGATGTCTTGGAAAAAGCACTCACGGCAGGAGCGGCCAATTCTACGGCTGTGGATGTGTTGAGGTACGTTCCTGAGATGCTGGCGAAGAGAAAACGGGTCCGTTATATCATCTATGATGGCCGGCGGCTCCCATTCGATTCTTGTCGATTCGATTGTATCTGGTCCCATACCGCTCTTGAGCATGTGCGCAACCCAGCTATGACCGTCGCAGAATGCTTTCGGGTACTACGCACCGGTGGGCACCTCGTTGCTCTGATTGATCTCGGCGACCATTCGTACTACGGGTTGCACCCCCCACAACCACTGAAGCTATTCGATTGCCTCCGCTATCCTGAGTGGCTCTGGAATCTGATGAAGTCGAACCGCAGCTCTTACACCAATAGGCTAAGAAAATCAGACTGGATCAGACTGTTTACCGGGGCGGGATTCGTGATTGAACACCAAGAATCCACGGTGAGCCATGTTATCGCCGAAGCGCTTCCTTCACTTCCATACCTACACCGATATACATATGAGGATGCCGTAACCAGTGTCATCACACTCTGGCTCAAAAAACCACAAGATTGAGCCTTCCCCGGTGCTCAACTCGTCACGGCACCTTCCGAAGCAGAAGAGACGTGTCTGGCATACTTTCCCATGACTCCGGACGTGTATCGAGGAGTCGGTCGTTTGACCTTCTTCAATCGAGCCGTGATCTCCCTTTGCGAGAGCTTCACATCAAGGCGGCGTTTGGGAATATCAAAGGTGATGATGTCGCCGTTCTTGACCGCCGCAATAGGTCCGCCCTTCACCGCCTCAGGCGCCACATGACCGGCCATGAGTCCGTGCGTGGCACCGGAGAAACGGCCATCGGTGAGTAAGGCAACAGAATCACCGAGCCCTGCGCCGACAATCGCCGCCGTCACACCAAGCATCTCGCGCATCCCGGGACCACCTGAGGGGCCTTCGTACCGAATGACGACAACGTCACCGGCCTTGATTTGCCCGGCATTGACCGCCACAAAGGCGTCTTCTTCCTGATCGTAGACCTTCGCCGGTCCTTGAAACTTCGTCATCGAATGGCCGGCCACTTTGACCACACAGCCCTCCGGCGCCAAGTTTCCTTTCAAGATGACAAGGCCGCCGGTTGGCTTGATCGGATGGGTGAGGGGACGCAACACTTGCTGCCCGGAGGCTTCACGAGCCTGCGACGCCTCTTCACCGATCGTCCGACCGGTGACAGTCGGCTGATTCCCGTGGAGTAACCCGGCATCGAGTAATCGCTTGGCAACTAAGGTCGTACCCCCAGCCGCATAGAGATCCGCCGCAGCGAACCGACCGCCTGGTTTCAGATCAGCTAAGAGGGGAACCTTGCGGTTGATCCTGTCGAAGTCGTCGATGCTCAGCTTGATTCCGGCTTCCCGAGCGATCGCGAGAAGATGCAGCACGGCATTCGTAGAGCCACCGGTCGTGGCGACCGCGGCAATGGCATTCTCCAGTGACTTGCGAGTAATCAGCTGGCGAGGACGAAGGTCCTGCTTCACCAGCTCCATCACCATCTTACCGCACTCAAACGCCACGTCATCCTTCCGCCCATCCATGGCGGGTACTCCATTGCGGCCCATGGGCGAAATCCCAAGAAACTCGAAGGCAATGGCCATGGTATTCGCCGTAAACTGGCCGCCACAGGCTCCAGGCCCCGGACAAGCGTGGTCCTCCAAATCTTTGAGTTCGGCATCGGTCATTTTTCCTGAGGCATGCTTGCCGACGGCTTCAAAGACATCTTGAATCGTCACATCATGCCCCTGAAACTGCCCCGGCATAATCGACCCGCCATACAGCATGAGCGACGGCACGTTCAACCGGGCGAGGGCCATGACCGTGCCGGGGATCGTCTTATCGCAGCCGGACAGTGCCACGACCGCATCAAACAAATGCCCACGTGCAACGAGTTCAATTGAATCAGCGATGACCTCACGGCTGATGAGTGAGGCTTTCATCCCCTCGGTCCCCATTGAAATTCCATCGGACACGGCGATGGTATTGTACTCAATTGGAGTCCCACCGGCAGCTCGGATACCGGCTTTCACTCGTTCTGACAGCCGGCGCAGATGAAAATTGCAGGGCATGACCTCAATCCATGTGTTAGCAACGCCCACAATTGGTTTTATCAAGTCGTCGTCCGTAAAGCCGACGGCTTTCAACATTGCCCGAGCCGGGGCACGTCCGGGTCCCACCAAAAGATCATGACTCTGAAGCTTCACTTGTTTTTTCATCGGTCGTTGAGATCCTCTTACTGCACAGACATGTTGTTCGGCAATGTCGGAGGTGCTACCTCATGCGGATTCTTCCCGTGAGGGTTGCTCCCATGGGGATTAGCGCCATGAGGGCTCGCACCGTGGGGATTGCTCCCATAGGACATGGCCCCTCCGTGATGCATCCCTGAGCCTTTATGTTGGTCCATCACTTTCTCATGCTCGGACTTTTCCTTCGCACGCTGTTCCGGGGTCAAGACCGCCATCACATCGCGGCGAGCCTTAATGGCCGCCATGCGTAATCCGATTTGAAGGTCTTCGCTCTGTCTCAGTTTGGCCTCGATCGCTCCCAAATCCGACTTCTCCTCATCAGTCAGCGCTTTGACCTCACGTTCAGCAATCTGAATATCCGCTTCTGTCTTGATCCGGACACGGTCAAGGTTCAACTGCAGCTCTTTGAGCTTTGTAACCTGATCCGCACTGAGGCCAATATCTTTCTCATGCTTCAACAAATGTCGTATCAAATGGCCGGTCCCGGAATGCATCATCCCTTTCCCGTACCCATGACTGCCACCGGCACTATGTCCACCGCCTGCATGGCCATAGCTTGGATCATTCGCCCACAGACTGGGTACACCCAACACCAACAGACAGGCCGACAGAACCGTAACCGTTGCCGTCTTCGTAACTGACTTCATGCATTTCCTCCTTGGTTTGGAAGCCCCTCGCCCGAAGATTGCCACAGCACGCGCTCCAACGCAAGCGACCGATTCGACTTCATCATGCGTGTCGAAGTGGTGGCCCCGTCGTCTCTCGCAGGATGCGGGACACGCCTCTTGACCTCGATGGCCGTCGTTTCACATCCAGAACACTAGCTGGTGTTCGTGAAACGTGAAGCGCCTCGGTCAACGGTTTCACGTTTCATGTTTGAGGTTTCAGGTCTCCGCACAAGGTGAAACGTTGAACGTGAAACCTGAAACTTGGAATTAAAGAAACGTATGACGCTTCACGAGATACGCTTCACGCGAATGCGGCTAATAGCGTTGTGCCTGATGGAGGAGTTCTGCGCGGGGATCCGGATGCCGTTGTTTGCTCAACCGTTCGTAGAGGATTCGTTCTTCTTCCGTGGCCATCGTCGGCATCACAATCTGCAATGCCAGGAAGAGATCTCCTGCTCCACCGGTAGCCGAGGGAAGTCCTTTCCCCTTGAGTCGAAGTTTTGCATCAGCCTTGCTTCCAGGCGGCACTTTGACTTTCACCGGCTCCGTCAAGGTGGGGGCCGTCACATCCGCGCCGAGAATCGCTTCCCAAGGATAGATGGGGAGGGTGACATGGAGATCCGAACCCTGCCGACGAAAAATCGGATCAGTGGCCATACTCACCAGCAGATAGAGATCGCCACGCTTGCCACCATCGCTCCCCAGCTGACCTTTCCCCGCGACTCTGACACGAGTTCCGTCCTGCACACCAGCGGGGATTCGCACTTCAATCGTCTTGTGACCGGTCGTTCGCCCGGTTCCCTGGCAGGCTCCGCACGGTCGCCCTCGAACGGTGCCATGCCCCTGACAAGTGGAACAGGTTTGAGGTTCCCGAAGATTCACCCGCTTCACCACACCGGTCAGGACTTCACGTAAGGTTAACTGCACTTCCGTCTCTAAATCCTGCCCAGCTCGTCCGCTCTCACCGCGCCCTCCCGTCCCCTGTTTGCGATTGCCAAAGAGACTCTCAAAGAAATCTGAGAAGTGCTCCCCCGAACCACCACGACTGTTTGGGTCTTGGTCAACATCCCACGGACTGCTCGCACCCCTGGTCCAAGCTTGCTGACGCGCCTTTTCAAATGCTTGAGCTTGATCCCACTCACTCCCATACTGATCGTACTTCTTTCGCTTTTCAGGATCGGTGAGGACCTCCTGCGCTTCATTCAGCTCTTTAAATTTCTTTTCCATCTCGGCCTTCTTCGAACCAGAATGAAGGTCGGGATGGTATTGGCGGGCGAGCCGACGAAACGCTTTCTTGATCTCGTCAGCTGAAGCCGTGCGGGAAACACCGAGTGTCTGATAGTAATCTTGCGGAGCCGTCCCCATACAATGTCCGTTGGTGGAGAATTCAAAAAGCTGTCGTTGCTAGTCAGCTTACGGAGTGCGCACAAGGTTTGCAAGGGCCGAATGGGTCAGCGTGCCGGTGCGGCCTTGGCCCGCGCCATCAGTTTACAATAGGAGCAGGTTTCGCCAGTGGTGGGTTGCCCGCAAGTGGGGCAGGGATGGAGCGAGGC
>JAHBWO010000230.1 GCA_019636945.1 Nitrospira sp.
AGCACTCAATCGAAGGTGTGATTGTCTTACAAGAGAGGGGTAAAAGGCAACCCATGTGATTCCGCCACACCTGAATGTGTCACTTTTCCATCTTTCAAGTTGACTCCCTTAGCCAAACCGGGGTCGGAGCGAATAGCTCGCTCCACCCCTTCGGAGGCAAGGCGAAGCAGATACGGCATAGTCGCATTGGTGAGAGCATAAGTGGATGTGCGAGGAACAATTCCTGGCATGTTGGCTACGCAATAATGGATCACCTCCTCCAGTAGATACACTGGGTCAGAATGGGTCGTTGGTCGAGTTGTCTCGATACAGCCGCCCTGATCGACTGCGACATCGACGATCACGGAACCTGGCCTCATCTGTGAAACCAGCACACGCGACACCAACTTGGGGGCCTTGGCTCCTGGAACAAGTACCGCACCAATCACCAGATCTGCCGAACAGACGGCTGCTTCAATAGCAGCAGGACTCGCAGCACGGGTGACAATGCGCCCGTGATACTGATCATCAAGGACACGCAACCGCTCAATATCGAGATTGATCACCGTCACCTGTGCTCCTAACCCCACGGCCATGCGAACGGCAGATGCTCCGACAACTCCAGCTCCTAGGACCACCACTCGACCAGGCTCTACCCCTGGAACCCCTCCCAACAAGACTCCGCGTCCCCCATGGGTTTTCTCAAGATAGTGCGCGCCGATCTGGATCGACATCCGACCCGCAATTTCACTCATCGGCCTGAGCATAGGAAGACTCCCATCCTTGGCCTCAGTTGTCTCATAGGCAATCGCAGTAACTTTTCGGCCGAGTAACTCTCTCGTGACATCCGGAACAGCAGCGAGATGCAAGTACGTGAACAAGACGTGACCTGGACGAAATAGAGCACATTCAGACAGCATCGGCTCCTTGACCTTCAGAATCAGCTCCGACTTTTCGAACACCTCAGCCTTTGAGTTCGCGATGGTGGCACCGACCTTGCGGTACTCATCATCCGTGAACCCACTCCCCACACCAGCTGATGGTTCGATCCAAACCTCGTGTCCCTTTTGGCACAAGCTCGCAGCACTATCTGGCGTTAGACTGACTCGATACTCATGATCTTTGATTTCCTTTGGAACGCCGATCACCATGCTGACTCCTCCTCCCCTTAGCTAGGCACCGCGACACCTAATCACATGATTATACCTCAGCCCTCTGGGCCTCAGCCCGATCAGATGTTGTTTTTGAAATCTCCACAAACGGCCGACCATGGACAGTCCGGAAAGTCCTGTTGTATGATGCGCGTTCGTGGTTGTGAGGAGGTAGCAATGGACGTCTGGAATCACTCCTGTCAGGCCTGTGGATCCCCTAGTAGCCCGCTGACCAAGTTGTCGCTGGGAAAAGATTTTTTTGGACGCCCCTATGATCGTTTGTCGCCGTCGTCAGATCAAAACCCACGGTGGTACTGCACATCCTGTTCTCTGCACAAGGACTTCCAGCGAGATTTTCGAGACATCCTTTCTGAATTCGATAAATTGCGATCTGGGTTTGTTTCTGAACTGTCCAAAGCTGACGAATTTCGACGCGCCTCGTTACGATTACATGAAATCATGACGATGCTAAACGCGCCTCAACAGACATCTCAGTTCCTCAACAATCGAGACGTCACCGTCCTCATGGAACGACTCAACACCTTGACGATGCCCGTCTAGCAAATACGTCTATGCCGCCATTTCAGCGACATATTTTCGTATGCACCAACCAGCGTCCGAAGGATGATCCTCGTGGTTGTTGTGCCAATTTAGGATCTGAAAAGCTTCACGCCTATTTCAAGAGCGAAGCCAAACGACTCAATCTGAAAGGTGTCGTCCGAGCCAATAAAGCAGGTTGCCTGGATCATTGTGAACTCGGTCCGAGCGTGGTGATCTACCCTGAGGGCGTCTGGTATTGGATCGGATCAGAGGCTGACGTGACCGAGATCATGGAACGCCATGTTCTCCGAGGGGAGGTCGTGACTCGCTTGCTCATGCCAGATCATCCGGTTCCTCAGCAGCTCATTCCGCTCAAGCGGCCGTAGACGGTCCCCATCATCTCTTTATGCCCACTGAAGACAAATGGAAGGCCAATATGGAAAAGGTGGCCTTCACTAAACACTTTCCGGGGCTCACACTGAACTGGACACTCTGTGAAGGCAAAACCATCGAGCACGTGATCCCGTTGAGTGGGAAACCGGGTACTTCGGTGATAGTGTTTACGGACGGTTCGTTTACCATCGCTCCCCCATTGGCACCGGAGCCATGGGAGTTGGGCCAGGCCCTGCTCGACGCGAGGCAACACCTCGAACCCAAACACCGAGCGGCGTATCAGGAGTATGATCGGCTGGCAATGCAAGACAGGGAAGCGCTTCGCTCGGCTCGGCTGGAAAAAATCATCGGCGCCATTCACAATAATGTGGAGCAAATTCCGGAGCTCAAGAATCGGTTGAAAGAACTTGTCAAGGAATGGAAGTGAGTAGTCTACCCAATAAGAATATGTTCGAGATCTTCTCGCAAGGTCTCTTTGAAGGAGTGAAGCCCATGTTGGTCATTCGTGATCATCTCGTCCGGCATCCGGACCGTTGTACCCACCAGGCCGTCTGTGTTCCGATCTGTCCGACCAGCGCCTGGCTCTCGACACCTCCCTATAAGTTCGATCCCTCCCGTTGCCTTGAAAGCTGTCGGCTCTGCCTCGACGCGTGCCCATCACAGGCGATCTACGCTGTATTCAAGAAAGGCGACAAACTATTGGAACCTCAAAAAAAGTAGGATGGAGAAGGGGGCTTGAAGATCAGACGATCTGCTTGCGCAAATGCCCCCAATAGGCGGTCCCGGCATATCCGCAGGCAACAGTTCCCGTAGTCATGGCCATAATTTGATAGACCTTGCTGCGTGGAATCTTCACCTTCACCGCATGACTCAAAAGGTCCGGAGAACTCATGACAAGCTTGAGAGATTCACCGGCGGAGAGGATCGGCCACATACAGGCCAACCGTAACCGCGTTTCATGGCGTGGTATCGCCATCGTATAGGCCCACCCCTGATCCAGGTGTTCCAGTGCGAGACGAACAAGCTTGCTCAACACAGGTCTGAAGCGAGGGAGGTTATCCTGATGCAAAAGATCGTGGGCTTTGAGTCCGACTTCGGCTAGCATCGTTTCAGGAATGTAGCATCGCCCCTTCTGAAGATCGTGGGCGATATCTTTGACGATATTCGTCAGCTGCAGCCCCTTCCCGAACCGCACCCCTCGCTCAGACATCTGTTGCACATCCCAATCCACGAGGGCCTTGCGATGGGCACACATCAGGGCTGTCCAGAATTCGCCGACACAACCAGCCACCGAGTAGGTATAGCGGTCTAGATCATCAACGGTCTTGAGCGCAGTCAGTACGCCAGGAGCGGCACCGGGAAATGTATTGAGATCCATCTCCATTCCCTGCGTCAGCGTGACGATTACGCGCCGAATCCGATGCTGGTCGTCCAATGAGCAAGCCAGAAATAGCTGGAAACACTCATCCAACCGTTCCAGCAGGATCCGCTCCGCCGAATCGTGTTGCACCGACCCAACTGCCTGCTGAATAGACCGAATCTGCTCCCATTCGAGATGCTCACTGACAAATTGCTCCCTGAGGCGGTGAAGAAAACCAAGTCGACGCGGTCTATCGATGAGGTCGGTATCGGCAATGGTATCGGCAGCCCGGGCAAAGAGATACGCGAGCCCCACCTGATCACGCACATTTGCAGGCACCACTACTAACGTCGTGTAAAACAATCGTGAGACCTGTTTCAGAAGGTCACGGAGCAACGTTTCCTTTTTGGACGAGTCGATTGCCAGGTCGTGAGCCATCACGTGATTCCCGGTATGCCTTCCATGTCGGTGAGCCCAAAAGACCTTTTAATGAACATCATGAGAGATTTCTAACAGGAAGCACCGGAAAGGGTCAACTTTCCATTGTACTTTCATCGACTTCCAGCACCTTGACTTTCATCAAGACATTCTTATTTGTTGAAAGCAACGGCCTTTGAATACTGCGACTCTATAAATTGGTTTGTGTATAATGTTGGCTGTTCCATGTTCAGGTTTTGAAATGACTGCATAGGCGAAAGCTTATTGCGAAGGAGGATATCCATGAAGTGGCTCAAAGGTATCGGCTTGTTCCTGATTGCAAACTTTCTCATCTTTATCACGCTGTCATTCACCGCCAATCTTTTAATCAACACCGTATTACCGGCATTTGGGATTGACGTG
>JAHBWO010000231.1 GCA_019636945.1 Nitrospira sp.
GAGCAACAAGAGCGGGACGCACGACGAGAAGCGGAGGAAACCCTCCGCGAGCATCAAGTGCAACTGCGCCACATTCAGAAGTTGGAAGCCGTCGGTCGTCTTGCCGGGGGACTGGCCCACGATTTTAACAATCTGCTGACGGTGATTCTGGGGCATAGCCAGGCGGTGCTCAACGAGCTTGATGTGGCTCACCCATTGAGAATGCAAATCCAAGAAATGCAACATGCCGGTGAGCGAGCGAGGGTGCTCATTCGTCAATTGCTCATGTTCAGTCGAAATCGACCGTCAGAGGCAAAGGTCATCAGCCTCAACACCGTCCTGGATGATTTTGAATCCATGCTTCGTCGAGTAATCGGTGAGGATATCCAATTGACTCTGAGATTGTGTCAGGATGATCTTCGTATCAAAATGGATTCCGCCTTGGTCGAGCAGATCGTGATGAATCTTGCCGTAAACGCGAGAGATGCCATGCCGAATGGAGGTAGGCTGACACTCGAATTGCAGTCGACACACCTTGACCGAGCTCCACGGTATCACCTGATGGACTTGTCGCCCGGTGAGTATGTGAAACTGTCCGTGTCCGATACTGGTTGTGGGATATCTCCCGAGGTGCAAGCACAGATGTTCCAGCCGTTCTTTACGACGAAGGATGAGGAGAAGGGAACAGGATTGGGACTCTCAACCGTTTTTGATATCGTGACTCAGGGTAGCGGTGGATTGGACGTGACCACGACAATTGGTGAAGGGACATGCTTCGACGTGTACTTTCCCCGTATTATGACAGAGATTGACCCCTCAACCGACGCGATTAGGGGTACGACGCCGCTGAGAGGGCATGAAACCATTCTCTTGGTTGAGGATGATGAAGCGGTGCGACTACTGATCAGGGACGAACTGCGCAAACTGGGATATCGAATCGTTGAGGCAAGAAATGGTATCGAAGCGTGCCTGGTCGCCACCCCGTATATGGGGAAGCTCCAATTGCTGCTGACGGACCTTGTGATGCCAGGCATGAGCGGGACGGAACTGGCCCGACATCTTCGTGTCATCAAACCGGAATTAAACATTCTCTTTATTTCAGGATATGAGGACGATCTGGGAGTCGTGGCTGGCGGTACAGCCATGGCCTATCTACAGAAACCGTTCACAACTGAGGCGTTGGCTGGGGCGATTCGGCAACTCCTTGACCGAACACCGAGAGGGCAGATACGCGCAGGATGCGGCGCCGGGGGATCGGAGCAACCCCAGACGTTCAGTCCATCATGATGCATAAGTGGTACACCCGCTTCTGGTCACGGTCGCTGATGGGGTGGGCTCATGAACCGCAGGTGTCAGTGGCGATATAGTATCGTGCAATGGGTCGGACTTGCCGTTTCGGCCGTGCTTTTCCTGCCTGGCTTCTGTTTTGCCCAGCATATTTCTTGGGAACGCCTTTCTGAGGGACTCATGGTGTCGGTCTGGAAACCGATTGAGTCCTGTCCCACCTTGCCAACCATGTTGGTTGTGGACCTCGATCCGGAGCGCACAAGGTTCTCCGTTCACCATTATGCTCAGGATGGGTTCACGGAGCCGCCAAAAATCTGGGAGTGGCAACAGCGAACGGGCCATCAGCTCGTGTTTAATGCAGGGTTATTTCGTGACGACTTCGCGTACCTTGGTCTGCTGTACCAAGGTGGTCGTTCGGTGGGAAGCCGACGCCACAATGTATGGCAAGGGTTGTTCGTGGCAGAGCCGGCTGTTCCTGGCCTGAAGAAGGCGCGGGTATTCGATTTGGCCTCCGACCGGTTCGATGAAGCTCAGCCCGTCTATGCAGAAGCGGCACAGGCCCTGATGTTGCTCGACCAATCTGGTAAGATCCGTGTCCGTGATTCAGGAAAGCATGCCTATCAAACGATCGTGGCTGAGACCGATAAGGGGCATATTGTGATCTTTAAGAGTCTTGGCGTGGTGCCGCTCTACGACATTGGTCGCTGCTTCAAGGAGACGCTCCCCACTGTGCGTCGGGCCATGGCGATGGATGGAGGGTCCTCCTCTGATCTGCGCATCGTGGAATCACTGTGGGAAAGGGATCTGCATAGTCAGGAAGGAGATTCATGGAAGAGTTTGTTCAGCGGCAGCACGAATTTTCATATCCCGCTGCCGACCGTGATTGGTGTGAGTCCCAGATGATCAACTCTTGGTTAATCGCCGTTGCCATGATGGTCGCTCTCCTACTGGGAGGCTGTGCCGATGGAGCCAAGATTGTGCAGGAACATGATATGGGTGGGGTCGTCATCTATCCGTTCAAGGAAGGGCAGGGACCCATGCTCTCGGCGTTCCGAAAAGAGGGGTTAGACCTCATGAACGAGAAATGTAAAGGCAGGTCGTACTCCATCCTGCGCGAAGGGGAAGCAAAAGGCCGAACCAGGGTGGTGAGCCCCCTGGATGGAGCCCAAGAACTGGTCGAAGAGCATCGCTGGGGTATTCAGTTTGAGTGCAAATGAACCGGGGACATCGCACGTTGGCTGAGTTTAAGAGGGTTTCCTCGTTATGTCCATCAGATCCTGAATGGTTAAGAGACTCCTCAGGTGAATCCTTTCCTTCTCTATACGGGCTTTCCCGTCCTGCTCTTGGCGATCGACTATCACCAAAGCGTGATCCACTTGAAGTCCCGCATCCCGTGCCGCCCCTACCGCTTTCAGTAGTGACCCGCCACTGGTGAGGACATCATCCACGATTACGACTCGGTCGCCAGGGCGAATGCTTCCCTCGATCAACTTTCCTAACCCATGATCTTTAGCTTGTTTGCGGACGACGAACGTCCGCCAGAGTTTAGGTCGGGAAGCTGCACAGGCGAAATCAGAAATGGTCACGGCGATGGGTATCGCTCCGATCTCAAGACCACCTAAACAGTCGAACTCGACTCCGACGAGGGCGTCATAGGCCAGTTGGGCAACCAGCCGACGAGCTTCCGGATGGGCCATGAGAGCCCGACAATCGACGTAGAACGGGCTGATTTCACCTGAGGCCAGCTTGAACCCATTCGTATGATCCCACTTAAAGGATCCGGTATCGTGGAAAGCTTTAGCCAGTTGTTCTCGAAGAGTCACGAGAAGGTCTCCCCATAAAAAATGTGATCGACGGCGGCATTCTACACTGACTGGCCAACCGCATATAGACCTTTTATGTCGTCCATGGAACGGGGGAGAATCGTTGTGGCTGGTTGGCTAAGATCTTCACGATGAGCGTCACAGGTTTTCTGTCCATCAAGATCAAGAGACAGGGGATGCGAGCGGGCCGCGAACGCACCAGACGGGGTAGGTATAGATCTGAAGAAAGCTGAGCACGTTCCCGAGGAAGGCATCAACATATTTGGCGTAGGATGGCTGGTTCGCCTCGGAAACGACCGTCCAATACGATGTTGGCTGGATGTTCAGAAACGGATGGCCTGGTGGAATATTGGGGATTGGAGAGTCCACAGCAGGTCCCACCAAGCTGCGCATTTCGGCTGGTGCCGGCAAGCGCCACCCTCTTTGGCCGCCGGTGACTCTTTTGGCACAGGTGAGGCGGGCTTCGTTCCAGGTGACGCTCGTGGCTTGTGGTGCGATCTCCCATATGAGACTGGTATCTTTGTCCAATACCGCTTCGTCACGAAATTCCGACAAGATCAGGAAGCGTTCCGCTGAGGGATGTGCTTCCTGCCAGTTCTTGATGATATCCGCAATCAGCGCATCTTTTTGGCTGGTTGACCCAGTTAGGAACTGGAATCCAGCAATGCCAAGTCCGACGAGGAGGATCACCAGTAAGAATCTCGCCGCAGCCGTTGGTAGCTTCACATTCGTTTGAGGAGAAGGAGGATCTCGCAGGGTCATAGGGCACATGTTACGGTATGCCGTTGTACAGGATCAACGATGACGGTTTGTATGCTGATCGTGCATCCATGTCTGGCTAAACTTTTTGAGGTTGCGGGAAAAAAGAAATGAAATCCGATTAGCGAACAAGGAAGTCCAAACTGGTAAGGCGGAACTGCTATTGACAGGGCGTGAGATTCGCTGTGTCTCAAATCGAAAGGGGAGATGGCTCATAACACATTGATAGTAATGATATAATTAGGCGTCTGCGATGCCGGTGACAGTATTGAAATGATATCTTCCATGAGTGTAAAATCGGATCCTAGAAGAGAGGTGTAAGCGAGAGGTGCCACTACCTATACGACGTGGTAGCCGTTTATAATGTTCGGGTGAGAATTTATTTTGCGGAAGGAGGAACATATTATGGCA
>JAHBWO010000232.1 GCA_019636945.1 Nitrospira sp.
CCTGTCAATTAATGCACGGTACTCCTTGATCGTATGGCGGCGGTTCATGGCCTGTAAGATCTGGTCATCCCCGCTTTGCAGAGGAATGTGCAGATAGGGGCAGAACTTTTTGGACGAAGCGAGGAGGTCGAGCAATTCGTCGGTGACGGTCGTGGGTTCGATCGACGAAATGCGAATGCGTTCAAGATCCGAGATGTGATCGAGGCGGCGAAGCATCGTGCAAAAGTCAACGCCCTGCTGCCTGTATTGGCCAATGTTCACTCCGGTCAGCACAATCTCCTTATAGCCTCCGTCCGTCAGACTCCGGACCTCGCTGAGAATATCGTCAAGCTTTCTGCTACGCTCATGTCCCCGTGCGAACGGAATGATGCAGAAGCTGCACATGGCGCTGCAGCCGTCTTGTATCTTGAGTAACGCACGAGTTGAGTCGGGCTCGGCGAAGTAGGGCAGATCGAAGTCTTCGCGCGAGATCGTCTTGGTGTGGTGAACCTCCGCAGTTGGCCGTTTTTGCAACTCATGAGGAGGAGGAAGGTATGCCGGTAAGTCCAGTTTGAACTGCTGACCGACAATGAGATCGATTCCGGTTTGTTGCGTGAGGGTTTCCATACCTGTTTGGGCGTAACAGCCGGTTACAGCAATGAAGGCATGGGGAGAGTGTTTCAGTGTTTTACGGATGAGGTAGCGCGAGGTACGTTCGGCGTCCTCCGTCACAGAACAGGTATTGAGGATCAGCACATCCGTCGGTTGGCCGAACTCGACGAGCTCAAACCCCTTCCGCCTGAGTCCTTCCCCAAGGATCGAGGTTTCGGCTTGATTCAGCCGGCAGCCGAGCGTATGTAGAGAGGCACGGGTTGTTCCCATAGTGGTGGCATTATAGGGAGGTCATGCGTCATCCAGCAAGGTTGCTTCGCCATCGACACCGCTCATTCCATGGCCATCTGGTGGCTGCATGGAGGGAACAACATCTTCGAGTCTTGGTGTGACGGATGATGCAGGTGCTTGCCATTCTATCGGTTTCTCTATGGCTTCTAGCTGGTTTCCCCTCCGTAGGGTGGGGGAAAGATTCCCTGCCGGTTGAGCCTGATCTCAACTCTCGTGTCGATGAGCTCTACGACCATGAAGCCCGCCTGTTCATTCTCCTCTATTCCCTGAAAGGCAATGGGCAAATCGATTATGTGACCGGCCGACTGGTTCAGGAGTATTCGCGCAGCAGCTACGGGAATCCCGTGTACCAGACAGAAGTCCAGCCCCTGTTCTATTGGTGGGACCATACGATGTGGAGCGATCCTGAGCAAGACGGGGTCAACGGCAATGAACGGGTCTACCAAGAAAACACCGAGTTCGATCTGTCTCGATACAAACCCTGCTTGTTTAATGGACAACCCTGTTAGTCACAGTGCCAACCGATAGGTTGCTTTCCGCTTGTTTTGTGATTCTGCTGAGCTGCATCGGGAGGCGATGATATCCTGCGTTCCACTGAGGCCTATTTGCTGCTCATAGACCCGTCTAATTCTATCTGCTCTTATATGGGTGCGTTTCTGTGACCCACCACTCGTCCAGTTTTGCCACATTACTGAATAAGCGCCTCATCGTGATGCTGCCCTTGGGGTTCCTATCCGGTCTTCCGCTCGCGCTCACATCGGGGACTCTCCAAGCCTGGTTGACGATCGAGGGCGTTGATCTCAAGACCATCGGGATTTTCACCTTGGTCGGACTTCCCTATACGCTCAAGTTTCTCTGGGCACCGGTGATGGATCGTGTGGTACCACCCTGGTTGGGGCGGCGTCGCGGCTGGATGGTTCTGACGCAGCTCTGTGTGGCCGTGGCGCTTGGGCTTATGGCCCTGACCAATCCCAAGCTTCACCCAGGATGGCTGGCGGCCTATGCCGTGCTTGTCGCATTCCTTGCGGCCTCGTTGGACATTGTTTTCGACGCCTATCGAACGGACACGCTCCAGCCTCACGAGCGTGGGTTGGGTGCAGCCGTCTGGGTGAATGGCTATCGAGTCGCCCTCTTGGCCTCCGGAGCCGGGGCACTGGCGCTTGCCGATTATGTCGGGTGGCAGATGACGTACCTGGTGATGGCCGCCATCATGGTCGTTGGGGTGGGTGTTGTTTTACTCAGTCCTGATCCGACGTTGGTGGCCGCTGCTCCTAAGAGTCTGAAGGAGGCCGTCGGTGCTCCGTTGGCGGAGTTCTTTTCAAGGCCTACGGCACTGGGGTTCTTGGCTGTGATCGTCCTCTACAAACTCGGGGATGCCTTTGCCTCGGCACTGCAGACGGCCTTTCTGATTGGAGGGTTGGGATTTTCTGCGACCGAGGTCGGCGCTGCTAAGGGGCTTGGGATCTTTGCCACATTGATAGGAGCCTTTATCGGCGGACTCTTGATGACAAGGTCGGGACTTGTCCGGTCGTTGCTCATCTTCGGCGTTTTGCAGGCTGTATCGAACCTGGGCTTTGTCGTGTTGGCCTTGATGGGGAAACATGCCGGTGCGCTGACGGCTGCGATCGTGATCGAGAATGTGACAGGGGGCATGGGCACGGCTGCATTTGTAGCCTTAGTCATGTCGCTCTGCGATGCCCGCTACACAGCAACACAATTTGCGCTCCTGTCCTCACTTGAAGCGTTGGGCCGTGTGTTTGTCGGTCGTCCTTCAGCAGATCTCGTTGAAGTTGTAGGATGGACGCAATTTTATGCTTTAACAGCGGTGGCGGCGTTACCAGGCCTCTGGGCTGTGTGGCGAATCCGTCGTTCCATCGAGCCGGAGCAGAAAACGGCGTCACAGACTGCTGTGATGGAACCAGCTACTTTGCCTGTTTCCAAGTAAACAGAGGGACGAGTGTTAGTGGACTGCATCAGCTCGGCTCAGTTTAGTCGGTACGTATTCCGTAACCTACTGCTTTGATATCGCCCGTTGGAACACTGTCTGCGGCCAATGCTTTCGCATCAAGCAGAGCTAGGATTGCTTGAGCAGATGAGTAAAGGGTTCTGAGAATGACTCCAGTTCGTGCTGAAAAATCGTCTCCCAAAGTGAGTCTAAATGTAAATCGAGAAGGTTTTTCGATTCTTCAAAAAGGTGAGCCAGCGATCCGTGTTCTTTGGAGTGAAATAAATCAAATTCTGGCCTATAAGCGTGATCTTGTCACGGAAGATCTGGTTTGCTGGGACATTACCGTTACCAAAAATGAGCGCAGTCAAACCTATTCTTTACATGAAGAATTAGATGGGTTTGGATTATTAGTCGATTGCATCAGTCATGAGCTCACATCGTTTGATAAGACTTGGAGACAGAAAATCATTACACCACCGTTTGCCGAAAATTTAACCATTCTCTACCAGAAGAAAGAAAAGTAGAGCCAGGCTAAATTGCCAAGGAACGCTGCATTGCTACGATAGTCGTCGCTGTAGAAAGAGCACGAAGATTAGGAGCGTGGGCAGTGGAGCCAGGATGAAGGGCACGAGCCAGAGCCAGACGTTCTTGCCGCGGACGCGCCCTTGGTCGATCATCCAGACGAAGAGCCAGACCAGCAGGCAGGCATAGTTCAAGATGATCCATTGAGTCGTATGAGTCTTGAGGGCGCTGGTGGTCTCAGACACACCTTGGAAGAGGAAAATCCCTAATAACAGTACGAAGATGCCTAACAGGACTCCAACGAGTTTCTTGCTCCAGACAAACATCGTTCCCTCCAGACTCAATAAGACCCTGTGCACTGAATTTGGGCTAAGCTAATTGGCCCGACAATTGTTTGTCAAACTGTAGAGCATCATGAGTCTCCTTCGCTTGAGCGTGATCGTCCTTGCGCTGATCTTCTTGGTCGGTTTGGCTTGGTCAAACCCGACGATGGATGACTATTTGCACTTCGTTGAACTGGAATTGGGGAAAGCGATAGACCGAATGGACCAGGGTACATCGTCTCGGGAGCAACAGTTTATTCGGCAGGTGTTTCGAACGCAGAGTAAGAAGCTGCTGGAGTCGGTGGTTCGTCCGAATACGGTGCGACAGAATTGGGGAATGATGAGTCTGTATGAGGCACAGGTGGCTGGGACGAACGTCGTGGTGCTGGGGATCGGCGGCCGATTCATCCCTCTTCAAGGTGTCGAGGAAGCCACTCTGAAGATCGGCCGAATGGCCTTCTAAAAGAAAAAATGGCTGGGGTCATCTGCGGAGGTCTCATTTGGATGAGATTTTCTGTGGATAACCTCGCTACTATGTCACTCAAATAAGCGCTGCC
>JAHBWO010000233.1 GCA_019636945.1 Nitrospira sp.
TTGGACGAATGAACCGGCGGGTGCGGCGGTTTTGCTCGATTGTGGCTTCGATACCCCCACATGTGCTGGACAATTGTTTGATCCCTACGGTACGGCTGGAAACACTTTAACTGTGCAGTCAGACAGCAAGGCCCCCCTCAGCCCTTCCAATGTTGTTCGCTCCACGATGACCTATCCGGACCGCACAGGGGGGACTGAATTACACTATGTTCATCCAACCCTTTTGAAAGAAATATTTGTCGGATTGTGGTGGCGCTCAAATCCCGAGTTTAGTGGAAACGGTGTAGGCAACAATAAGACCTTTTTTATTAGAGGACGATCTCAACAGAATGGCGTATTTGTCTGGCAAAAGCCTCAAGGAACGTCCACAAGTCGTCTGTATTGGACTAGCCAACTTCCCTATAACCTAAATCAATGCGGAGGGGCTGACATCGATCAGTGCTTTGCAAATGTAAATGACGTAACGTTGGTACCCGGCACCTGGTACAAGATAGAAGCCTATTTTAAAGCAAGCTCCTGCCCCACCTGCCGCGATGGAGTGCTTCGATGGTGGATTAATGGCGCACTGGCGGGCAATTATTTGAATTATGCATATGGTCCAGACGTAAGCGAATGGCTCTGGTCAGAAACTTGGGATGGATTTACAGCAGGATCAGGTTTTACAAGTAGTCCAGCTCACTACATCGATCATTTACACATTAGTGCTCCAAATGGAGGCGCCGGCACAGACAACCCTCCTGGCCCTCCGGCTGCTCCTACGATGAGAACTGTCACAACTCCATGATAGATGCACAGACAATGAATCGATTTCGAACCAGCTTGGCCCTTCCTCTGGGGCCAAGGCAGTCCTGACCGAAGCGGTGTTTGACCCGCCCCGCGAATGTAGACCAACCGAGACCTGAGGACTTGGCCTGCGCGTGATCGGTTTGAGCCGCCAGAGCGGCCATGCGAAGCTATCATAGCTCACGTGAGCGTCTCCAGTAATTCGGGAGCGGCCTGAGCCATCGTGATGGCGGACCAGTCCGCTGCAAAGCAGGCTGGAGCCTGATCTTGCAGCGCGCTGTGTGGTCGAGTGCGGTTGTAATCCTCCTGCCATCGCGCCAACGTCTCGCGTACATCGTCGAGCGTGAAGAACACTTCGACGTTCAGGCACTCATCTCGAAGACGCCCGTTGAAACTCTCGATGAAGCCATTCTCAACGGGCTTGCCGGGTCGAATAAAGTCCAACTGGATGCCGTGGCGATAGGCCCAGGCATCCATAACACGACTGGCAAACTCACTGCCGTTGTCGACGGTGATCGAGCGTGGGGCGCCACGCTGCCCCACGACCAGTTCTAACGCTTGTGCCACCGTCCCGCCAGTGAGCGACTGATCGGCCAGCAGGCACAGGCATTCACGGGTGAACTGATCGACGACGGTCAGAATTCGGACCATCGACCATCGGCGACCCGTTCGCTCATGAAGTCCATGCTCCACCGCTTGTTGGGGGCCGTGGCCCCTGGTTGCGGCACACGGGCTCGGCCCGCCGCCTTCGTGCGGTGCTTCGTGCGTACCGTCAGCCCTTCTGCCCTATAGAGTCGATAGACGCGCTTGGCATTCACGCGCCACCCATCCCGTCTCAGCAACACCGTCAGTCGCCGATATCCGAATCGGACCCGTGCCGCGGCCAACTCGCGCAACCGCATCCGCAATGCCTCTTGAGGATCGCGCCGACTCCGATACTGCAAAGAGGCGCGGGCGATCGGCAACAGCCTCGCGACCCGGCGCTCGCTGACCTGATAGGTCACCTGCGCCCAGCGGGCCAGTGCCCGCCGGTCCCGAGGCCTTACAGATTTTTTCGGACAATCTCCTGCAACATATGCCGATCGAGCGAGAGATCCGCGACCAGCCGCTTCAGCTTGGTGCTTTCTTCCCGCAACTGCCGCAGCTCCCGCAGTTCACTCAGCCCAAGCCCCGCATACTTCCGCTTCCACACATAGAACGTCTGCTCGCTGATGCCTACCTCGCGGCAGACCTCCGCGACGGTTGTTCCACTCTCCACGTGCCGTAAGGTGGCCAGGATTTGCTCTTCGGTATGCCCCCGTCATCGTCCCATCGTTGTGTCCTCCTTCTGGGTGAAGAAGACCACGCCGCAGGCCGTTTCCTCAAACTCCCCCTGGCCTACTTTTCGGGTTTTGGGTCAACGACGAGCGCGACCCGTCGTTTGGCCGTCCAGCGTTCAATGGGTTCTGGTGATTCGGATGCCATTGCCACCTCCTTAGTCCGCTCAGGACCATGTCTTGAAGGTGGTCTCAATTTCAAGGGGTGCATATATGGACCCATCCCGTCTGCCAAGGGAGTTCCAGCTGTGTGAACAAGGACGGACTGCGGGCATATATTCGGCCTCCATGCGAACTGCCGGAGGCAGTTCGGGCCGTGATGGAATGTGCGCTCCTTCGCCTTATCAGAATAGCGGCCTTCGATGGCCTGCTCCCCTTCCAGGGTTTGAAAGAGCTGGTCCGACCATGTCGCCATCAGCAGGTATCACCTTGTGCAGTGGTACGTGGCATGTCACGTCGCGTGGTTAGGCCGCTTTTTGATAACAGGTGTCGTGCGCTAATAAGGCCCAGATGATCCGTGCGTTCATATTGGCTACCGCCACGCAAGCCCGGTTGGTACCTCGTTGCCGACGCTTCTCGGCAATCCACCGACTGCGCGCATCCGGTTTAGCCCCAGCCCGGACCACGACCGCTCGGGCACCGTGAATCAGGAGCGTGCGCACATAGCGATCCCCCCGTTTGCTAATGCCAAGCAAGCGTGACTTGCCGCCGCTGGAGCATTGCCGAGGCACGAGGCCGAGCCATGCGGCCAGGTGCCGGCCATTCTTAAAGACGCGGGGATCGGCCACAGCGGCGATCATCGCCGTTGCGGTGAGTGGCCCGATCCCTTCAATGGCCGTCAATCGTTGGCAGCGCTCGTCCTGGGCACAGTACTCCTTGAGTTCGCGATCAATGGTGGTCACCCGGGCATCCACAGCTCGCAACTCTTCATACAGGGCTGTAAAGGTCGTTCGAGCGAGGGGCGTGAGGTCATTGGTCAGATCCTCGATGAGTCGGGGGAGGGCACGCCGTAAGGGGCTCTCCTGCTTTGGAACGACCACTCCATATTCTGCTAACAGCCCACGAATCTGGTTGACCAGCGCCGTGCGCGCTCCGATCAGCCGTCGCCGGACCCGATGCATATTTTGCAGATCTTGCTGCGCAACGGTTTTGGGGGTCACAAAGCGCATGGTGGGGCGAAGAACGGCTTCACAAATCGCCTCGGCATCATTGAAGTCATTCTTGTTACTCTTCACGTACGGTTTGACAAATTGCGGGCTGATCAAACGCACCTCGTGGCCCAAGGCCTGCAACGTGCGACTCCAATAGTTCGCGCCCCCACACACTTCCATCCCCACACGGCAGCGAGACAGGTTGGCCATAAACTTGATCAAGGCGACCCGTGAGAACCGCTTCTGAAACACGGGTCTCCCAGCGGCATCACGCCCGTGCACATGAAAGACGTTCTTTGCGATATCGATCCCCAGCGTCGTCATGCTCATGGTTCCCCTCCTCAGTGAAGTGGTGGACGCACATGACCACCACCATGCCAAAGTTACAGGGATGGGTCCATTCCATTAGGATAGTTTGCTCGGCAACCCCGAGCTGCCGACAGACATCGCCAACCGGGGTGCCACTCTCGGCCTGTCGGATGGCATACACGATTTGTTCTTCGGAAAATTTCGACCGCTTCATTGATCCACTCCTTTAGTCGAGGACCGCCGAAGCCGCCATTCTACTCTCGTTTTAGAGTGCCGTCGTTTTCCGGGGAGAGGTCAATTGTGTCAGAAGATTCTGCTTTGCGTGTCTCGACCTATGGGGAGTTTGCGATAGCAGGAGATCCGGAACATGTAGGAAATACAGTTCAATCGGCCTATGTACCAGGCGTATTGCGACGAGATGCAGTATCTCGAAATGTTCGGCCCCAACCTTTTCTCCCAAACCCCAGCATGCCGAGGATCTCAATCGAAAGCCGCCACGGAAGGAATACCGCAATGTACGGAATTCCAGCCAGAGTCTTAAGGGGAGACTGCGTATACATGGCGCCCAAGAGAAAATATCCGGCCAAGGACCCAAGCACTCCAAGCGACCAGGGCAGAAGAAAGCTCCAAGCCGGATCCTGAGCAAGTACAAGACTA
>JAHBWO010000234.1 GCA_019636945.1 Nitrospira sp.
TCATATCGACCGCTTGCTTGTGTCAGAGTATCGTCTTCGAGTATACTGCTGAGTTTGCGCCTCACTACCGGGGCGTCATTTTTGTCATTAAGGAAGCACCGTCACCATGTCCACCGTACGCGCCCCTCAGGACCGTCGAAGCGATATCCGCAATATCGCCATCATCGCTCACGTTGATCACGGCAAAACAACCCTGGTTGATGCAGTGCTGCGCCAAACGCATGTCCATCGCAAAATCGATGATATGGGCGAACGCATTATGGATTCGATGGACCAGGAACGGGAGCGTGGCATTACGATCCGGGCCAAGAACGCCAGCGTCATCTACAACGGGGTGAAAATCAATATTGTCGATACGCCGGGCCATGCCGATTTCGGCGGGGAAGTGGAACGCACGCTCCGGATGGTGGACGGTGTGCTGATTTTGGTCGATGCCAAAGAAGGTCCCATGCCGCAAACGACCTTCGTATTGCGGAAAGCCTTGGCCTTGGGGCACAAAGCCATTGTCGTCATCAATAAAATTGATCGGCCGGACGCAGTCATCGACGACGTGGTCAACCGCACCTTCGACCTGTTCGTCCATCTCGGGGCCACCGACGAGCAACTCGACTTTCCGATCGTCTACACATCGGCCATTAAAGGAATCGCCACGCTCGATGTCAACAAACCGGGAACGGATATCGTCCCATTGCTCGATACCGTGCTGGAGAAAATCCCTGCTCCAGCAATTACCGTTGATGCCCCGCTCCAAATTCTTGTGCTGGCCCTTGTGCAAGATCCCTACAAAGGCAAGATGGGAATCGGCAAGATCCAGTCCGGTTCAATTGCCAGGCGGCAGAATGTCATGGTACTCGGGAAAAACGGCGCACAGATTCCAGGTAAGGTGTCCGATCTCGCCGTCTATTCCGGCCTAGACCGGGCCGACACCGAACAGGCAGCGGCCGGCGAAATCGTTGCCGTCGCCGGACTGGATGATGTGAGCATCGGCGACACCATCGCCGATGCCGACAAGCCGGTTGCCCTCCCACGCGTCTCGATTGATGAGCCGACCGTACAAATGACCTTCTCCGTCAACAACAGTCCATTCGCCGGACGCGAAGGCAAGTTCCTCACCTCGCGCCACCTGCGCGAGCGCCTGTTCAAGGAACTGGAGACCAATGTCTCGCTCCGCGTCAATGAGACCGACAGCGCCGATCGCTTTCTTGTGGCGGGACGAGGGGAACTTCATCTCTCCGTCTTGATCGAACAGATGCGACGGGAGGGGTACGAACTGCAAGTCTCCCAACCGGAGGTCATTGTCCATCGCGAAGGCGACAAGGTCATGGAGCCGTACGAGGAACTAACCATCCAGGTGCCGGAGACCTATCAGGGAACCGTGATCGAGGAGCTCGGAAAGCGACGAGGCGAACTGCGGCATATGCGGCTCATTCACTCTGACGTCGGAACCAGTGAGATGCATCTGGAGTACCACATTCCGACCCGCGGTATCATGGGACTGAAAAACATCCTGTTGGCCAAGACCCGAGGGACCGTTATTCTGCACCATGTCTTCTCGGCCTACGAGCCGGCGGAAGAGCGAGACCTCCTCGTGACCCCGCATGGCTCGCTCGTCGCGTACGAAGACGGGGCAAGTACAGGCTACGCCATCTTTATGACTCAGGAGCGGGGTGCCATGTTCATCGGCCCCGGGGTCGAGGTGTACCGAGGGATGGTCGTCGGCCAAAACAGTCGAGACGAAGATCTGGATGTGAACGTGTGCAAGGAAAAGCATCTCTCCAACATGCGGGCCTCCGGGTCTGATGAAGCCTTGGTGCTGACCCCTCCGCGTGAGATGACCCTTGAGTTCGCATTAGAATATATTGGATCGGATGAGCTGGTGGAGATCACGCCGCAAAACCTCCGCCTGCGTAAACGATTACTGAATCCGGACGACCGCCGAAAAGCCAAGAAGGCGGGGAAATAGTCCCGCTAAAGAGCTTATGGCCGATGGCGAATAGCTTATTGCTCAGAGCTTGAGGGATTAATTTTCTGCCATACGCTATATGCTATTTGCTCTTATTCGTAACGAGTTGCGGATGCTGACATGAGAATTCGAAAGAAGTCGCCCAAGCCCTCGGCTAAACGACCACCGCTCTACTTTATCGGATATCGAGGCACCGCTCCTGGTACCGATGAGGTCAAGGCACTCTATGACCGAGAGTATGGCGGACCGCTCATGATCCAGCACGAAGCAGGATCGCCCGAGTCCTGGCAGGCCACTCACGGCCCATGGTCGGCCCATGTCGTCATGCCGCTTCCGACGGATCAGGTTGCCGCAGTGATGAAACAATTGACCTGGGAGCATGATCTCATGGGAGCGATTGCCCCATCCATTACCTCCCCTCGTGACATGCCGGATACCGTGCTCCTGGCGACGCGACTGGCTCGCTGCTTGACCCTATTGTCACAAGGCACGGCCTATGATGTCATCACACAGGCCTATGTGAATCCCTCGGATTGGCAGCAACGCGTGCTCTCGACCTTTCAGCTAGATGACCACGTCTCCATCGTGCATGACGACAACACTCATCCAGACCGGGTCTGGTCCTATTCACTAGGGCTCAGCAAGTTCGGGATGGACGAGATCGAAATGTTTTCGGCCAAGGGACTCCCTGACAGTTCCACCAAGGACATTTTGTCAGCGTCGGGCAACGAATTATTGCGCCTAGGCCAGCCGATGAAAGTAGGGGCCACGCTCGATCTTCCTCTGCTCGGACGTACGGTTCGCGTTCGAAACTACCGGACGGCTGCACCGGCCGGCCGGATGTTGGGATTCCGAGAACTGCACAGCTCGTAAGCTTGTCAACCTCCCCACAGGTTGCGAGTGCTTGGTGACGACCAACCGACTGCAGGTCGTTTATAAAGTTCAGGCTTCTCACCTGCCCACTCCCGTTCCGCGCGCCAGGTCACAGCTCCCCCAGAGTCGTTCCCGCCGCTTTATCCTGCGCGTCGCGCTTCACAAGAGACATGACACATGTGTCAACACGACGCCCCATAGGCCTATCGGCCCGTTGACATCCCTTCAAAACACAGGTTACAAAGTTTATGGTCTAAGTGGGGTCCTACCTATCCGAGACCTCAGTACAGCTATCATCCATACAGATGTTCTAATAAGGAGGTTTGCGATGAGTGACGTGGCACCGGAAATCAAAGTGGGCGATACAGCACCGGATTTCAATCTGAAGGATCAAGACCAGAAGGACGTAAAGCTGAGCGACTACAAGGGTAAGAAGAACGTCGTCTTGTGCTTCTACCCGCTGGATTGGAGCCCGGTTTGCCAGGGCGAAAACAAGTGCCTGACCGATGACTTCCCGAAGTTCCAGTCCGCCAACGCCGAATTGTTCGGCGTCAGCTGCGACAGCTTCTTCTCTCACAAAGCCTGGGCGGATTCACTGGATCTGAAGCACCGGCTGTTGTCGGACGTGCACCGGACAACCGCCAAGGCCTATGGTCTGTATTTTGAGCCGTTGAACTGCTCCAAGCGTGCGACCGTGATCGTGGATAAAAACGGTAAGGTTGCCTACGCGAAGGTGCAGGAAATCAAGACCGCGCGCGAAGATAAGGAAATTCTGGACGCGCTGTCGAAACTGAACTAACCATACAGGACTGAGTCACGAGGACTGAGGACTGGGCGGCTCCGAAGCTCAGTCCTCAGCACTCAAACCTCAACACTCGCTATGAGCGGAATCGTTGAAGACGTCAGCGACGCGAATTATAAAGAATTCACCGACAGCGCCGGTGCGGTGGTCGCCTATGGCCTCGCTACCTGCGAGCCCTGCAAAGCCTACGACCCCATTCTGGAGGCCACTGCAGCCAAGTTCCCGGCCATCAAGGTCGGTAAGGCCAAGATGCATGTCCCAGGGCGCTGTCGAGAGATCAAAAAAACCCACACCTTTGAAACCTATCCCACCACCCATCTCTTTGCGCATGGTAAATTACTGCTGACGCGCGAAGGAGTCGTCGAGCCGGCCGAACTCGCCGCACTCATTTCCGACTACTTACTCAAGTAGCCCCGTGGCTGACCCGTGAGGAGGCGAGCAACGTATGAAGACCATGATG
>JAHBWO010000235.1 GCA_019636945.1 Nitrospira sp.
GCCAAGTGTTTTGAGAGTAGTTGGCCGAGAAACTCAATTAATCAGGCCTTCTTTAGAAGATTCCTATGAGGATCAATGAGAGGTACCATCTTTAGGTGTGGAAATAGGATGAAGGCGGCGTAGCCTGTCGGTTGAGGAATCAACCAACGCCTCGGTTGCAGCCAGGGGAAAGGATACGCCACCATGAGAGAGAGAACCAGCACTGAGCCCAGCGAGTCAAGCACCGTGTGTTACGCGACACTGGAGCAGTGGGCCCGAGGGCAGATTCAAGCACAACTCCAACAGATCCTGGAGGACGAGGTGAGCACGTTTCTCGGCCGCGCCCGGCATGCCCGGCGGGAGCGAGTGTCCCCCATAGATCCGCCCCAGGGTAACCGGAACGGGTACGGAAAGCCCCGGCAGTTTACGATGAGGAATGGCACGGTCACGGTTCGGCGTCCCCGCGTCCGCGATTTGACGAATCGATTTGAGAGTAAGGTACTTCCCCTGTTCACACGCCGCACCCCGGAAGTCGGTGAACTGCTACCGGAGCTCTATCTGCATGGTCTCTCCAGCGGAGATTTCGAGCTCGCGTTGCGAGGGTTGCTCGGTGAGGGCGCACCCCTGTCGGCGAGTTCCATTCAGCGACTGAAGGTCCGCTTCACACTCGAATACGAGACGTGGATCAACCGGGATCTGTCGAATCTGGAGGTCGTCTACTGGTGGGCCGATGGCCTGTACGTGAAGGCGGGCATCGCGGACCGCAAGAGCGCACTGCTCACCATCGTGGGCGCACTGAGCACGGGCAAGAAGATCGTGGTGGCATGTGAGAGCGGGGAGCGAGAGAGCAAGGACTCGTGGCTGACGGTGTTGCGTCATCTTCGAGAACGCGGCTTGAAATTCCCACGACTCACGGTCGCCGATGGTCACCTCGGCATCTGGGCCGCGCTTGGAGAGATTCACCCCGCCGGGGAGGAGCAGCGGTGCTGGAATCACAAGCTCACCAATGTCCTCAACGCGCTGCCGAGAAAGGCGCAGCCACAGGCCGCCGAGGTGCTCAAGGTCATGCCTTACGCGGAGATGCAGGCCGAGTGTGAGCGGCAACGTGATGCCTTCGTCCGCCTGTACCGCAAGACGGATCCGAAGGCCGTGGACACGTTGCTGCGCGATTGGGACCGGATGGTCACGTTCTATGCCTTCCCAAAAGAACACTGGATTCATCTCAGAACGACGAACATTGTCGAGTCGCCCTTCGCGTCCGTCCGACTCCGTACCGATGCGTCTCGTCGCTACAAGCTGGTAGAGGGAGCCCAAGCCATCATCTGGAAGATGCTCCGGGTCGCCGAGCAGGCCTGGCGACGACTCAATGCACCGGAGTTGCTGCCGCTGGTTGCCTCCGGTGTGCCGTTTAAGGATGGAAGAAGGAAACGGTCAGGAAGTGTAAACCGCAACACAACCGATCAAGCCGAGAGGACCGCCGCCTGAACCAGTTACACACCTATTGACATGACCTCCGTTCGCGATAATGATTGGCCAATTCCATCAATGCATTTGCTTTGGCATGGCCAGGCTTTATGGCATGAGCAGTGGTGTGTGCATCTTTGAGATTGTTGAGTCCAATCTGAGCAGTGACAATGCCCCACTTTGCGTACTGCTGTAACGATTCTTCAAGATCCGACACGATCATTGATACTCGAGGCAGGTCACTTGTGTGAACGAGTCCACTGACAATATGCATGAGTGGATAGGGGTCGTCCCCAGCAACGGATTTTGCTATTTCTATCGCTTGGGCGACATTTCCATGTTTCGCCAGAGCCTCGGCAATGCGTGCAGTGGCTGCATCAAAGATCGCGAAGTTCTCTCCTTTGTACTTTTCTTTGAGCTTGGCTAGTTGACGGTAGGCTTCCTCAAACTGTCCAGCATTTGCATATGCCCAGGCCACATGTCCTAAAACATTGGCACGAGCCAGCTTTATTCCGTGGTCCGATCCGCTCAGTTTGTAAATCTCTGCATGAATCTCTTGGGCATTTTGTGTGTCACCGACCTTGGCATAGTTAAATGCTAAAGATACAAGATGATTTGGTGCATTCAATAAATCGGGAATGAGTTTGATAGAGTTGCGCGCGCCCGGAGGGTCCACGCCGATCTGTGCAACAACTATATGGTCTAAGGCCGTAGTTCGCTCAGCATGATCCTTAACTGTGGAAGCAACGTCCCTTGCTTCTAGCAGAATGGAGACTGCTTCGTTCTGGCTAGCTTCGCTTGCCGGTGAGGGACAGATCAGAACTAAAAATGCAATTACCGAACAGGTTAACGTCCAGCTTCTGACTCTCATCTCTTCGCTTCAGGCGGAGGCCAGTTCATTTCGGTGTGTCGTCCGCAGTAGTAACATTGGAGGCGATAACGAGCCTTGCGTCGGGGATTCGGCAGGGAGATGAAGGTAATGGGCGTATCATCGTACGGACAGGTCGGTTGATCGTGGAGCAGATGTGTTTCGGCCATCAAGGTGATGGAGGCCACATCCCAGGCAGGCTGGTGTTCTTCTTTGCCGGTAATCTTTTCTGACGTATGGCATCGTTCGCAGGAGGCTTCGTAGATTTTGATCCGACCATTGTGGGGCGTGTGATCGGCGACATCCATGGGGCCCCCGCAGCCGGGGTTGCTACAAGATAGATGTTCATGCTGAAGGGCTTGAACGAAACGTCGCTGGCTCTCTCGTTCCTGCGCTGATCGCATGCATGCCTCCTCGTGTTGTTATATTCCCCATCCTCCACTGATCTGGATGTTCGCGCCGTTGACGTAGCGGGCTTCGTCACTTAACAAATACCGAACAGCAGCGACCGTATCGTCGACGGTGCCGATGTATCCGGCAGGAATGCGCTTCGTCATGGCGGCCAGTTCTTGAGGGGGCGCACTTCCCGAGTCAATGAAGCCGGGAGAGATAGCGTTGACAGTAATGCCGTAGGGCGCCAGCAACTTCGCGAGTGTGCGCGTCAGGATCAGGACTCCGGCTTTGGCGATGTAATGGCCGGTCACATCCGGTTGGGCTTCCATTTGATCGGCGTTGGCCATGCTGAAGTTGATGATCCGTCCGGCCTTGCGCACCTTCATGCCTGGGGCCACGGCCTGTGCCAGGTAAAAAATAGGATGGAGGTTGCCGGCAAACATCTCGTTCCAGCCCTCGACTGTTTCATCGAACAAATTAATGCGGTGATAGGGGCCGGCACCATTGATCAGGACATCGATTCGTCCCCATTCTTGTTCAACTTGGGCGATCAGATTTTTGGCGGCTACTGGATCGGAGACGTCACAGCGGATCGCCAGTGATCGTCCTCCTCGCGCCATGATGTCTTCTGCCGTTGCGTTGGCCTCGGCTTCGCTGCTTCGATAACAAAGGGCGATCCTCCAATGTCGCGCTGCTAAATCAAGCGCGATTCCCCGGCCAATGCCCTTTGCTCCTCCCGTAATGAGTGCAACCGGTTGATCCATACATCCTCTAGATTTCGATGTGTCTCATTATGCTCTTGAACGAATCCGCTTGGCGAGTATTTCCAAGACTCCAGCAGTACGATTTGAAAAAGTCCGTTCGTTCTTTGGTCTCTTGCCGTCGGCAATATTGGCATCAATGAGAGCCTGCAGATCAGCAATCGTATCCACATCACGCCAGAGATCAAGCAAAGCTGCCTTCAGTCCCAGTGTAGCCGCTTTGTCTTGTGTGAGTTTCAGTACCTGATTAGTCGACCATGGAATATCAAGAAAGAGTGTGGGGTGAGGCTGTTTGAGGCCAATCAGATAATAGCCGCCATCCTGGGCGGGACCGAGTACAAGATCATGCTGCTCCAGCTTAGTCAGAGCCTGCTTAAGATGGTCGAGCGGAACGGTTGGAACATCAGTCCCGATGATCAGGACCTGCCGGTAGCCTCGTGCGAATATCGTCTCGAAGGCCTGGTGCATGCGTGCGCCGAGGTCCTCGCCGACTTGATCAATCGCCTTCACCCCATACCGCTCTTCCATGATTTTGAAAAACACATGTGTAGAAGAGGGTGCGCAGGCCAGGTAACGATCAAACGC
>JAHBWO010000236.1 GCA_019636945.1 Nitrospira sp.
CTTGAAACGTCCATCTTCACCAAGAATCAGATCTTGGTGCAGGCCGGTATCGCGACGTTGGCACAGGCCAACACGTTACCGCAACAAGCGTTGGCGTTACTCCGAGGATAATGGCGGCATTCCGTCCACCGCCCCTCTCCTAAACCGGAGAGGGGTTCGGTGAACGGAGTGATAGAGGGGGCATTATGATCACCAATGTAACATCGAAGGTTGATCTCCCGGCCGCTGCCAATAACAAAAGTCAAACCAGTGTTCAACCCAGGACAAAGCCTGTCGTTGAGCACCAGCAGGGTGCTGACTTTTCGTTTGCTTCTCCCACGGATCGGGTAGCGCTTGAGCAAGCCGTGAGTAAAGTGAAGGAAGCGTTCCAGCAATCGGGCTCGCAGTTGCAGATCGAAGTCGATCCTGACCTTGAACGAGTCATTGTGAAAATTCTCAAGGGGGATTCCGGCGAAGTGATACGACAGATCCCTCCGAAGGAAGTGATCGATCTCGCCAAGAATCTGGCGGGAACAAGAGGGGTCTTGTTCGAAGAACATGTCTAACCTGGCGCACAAGGATGTGGCATGCCGACGATAAGTTTCGGTGGGCTCGGAAACGGGCTGGATTTCGGAAAGGTCGTCGATCAACTGGTCAAAGTTGCCCAACTGCCAGTTGATCGACTGACCAAGAAAAAAGCCGATCTCAATACCAAGTTCACCGATCTGACCACGGTGAGCACGAAGGTGGCGGCGCTGCAAAGCGCCGCTCAGGCCTTACGGCTTTCCACCTCGTTTGATCGCACGACGGCATCCGTGACAGACACTTCGGTTTTGTCCGTGTCGGCTTCCTCTTCATCAACTTCAGGAACCTACAGTGTCCGAGTTCTTCAGCTCGCTCAAGCTCATCAAGTTGTCAGTAAGGCCGCTAAGGCCGTGTCGTCAGAAACTACGGACATCGTGAGTGGTGGGTCGGCGACCTTCACCTTCAAGGTGGGAGCCGGTGCGAATCAAACCGTGACGCTCGGGGCCACGGGGACCTTGACCGACCTGCGCGAGCAAATCAACAACTTGGGAGCCGGTGTCAATGCCTCTGTGATCAATACCGGTACAGAGGTCGCACCATCTTATCGATTGGCGCTGTCCTCGAGTAATACCGGCAGTGCGAATGCGATCACCATCGTGGCGGATGGGACGGATTTGGATCTTCTGAACGGCAGTGGGACCGGCGGTATCGATACTCTTGCGGCGGCGCAAAATGCTCAAGTTCAGATCGGTGATCAGGCATTGAATCCTTTGACGGTTGAACGGAGTTCCAACACCGTGTCTGATGCGATTTCCGGTGTGACCCTGACGTTGACGAAGACCACGGGGACAGGGACGGTGCAAGTCAGCCTCTCTCAAGATGTCGATGCCGTGAAGACAAACATCAAGGCGGTGGCCACGGCTTACAATGAAGTCGTGAAGTTCATCAACGAGCGAAATACCTACGACGTGACGACGAAACAAGGCGGCATCTTTTTTAACGAAGCCGCGGCGAAAGCGACCTTGTCGCAGCTTCGAACGGCAGTATCGTCATCGGTGAGCGGGGCTACGGTGTTTTCAAGCGTCGGGCAGATCGGGTTCAAGACTGAACGTGATGGCACGATTACGGTTGACGAGGGGCAGTTATCCACGGCGTTGAACACGAACTATGGCGGAGTTAAAGCATTATTCAGTAACCAGGGTGCGGCAACCGGCCTGGCACAGGCTATCGTGACCGCGGTGGATGCGCTCAACGACGTTACCGGGGGTGCTCTGACGCTTCGCAAGAATGGCCTGACGAGCGAGATCGATCGGGTCGGTAATGACATTACCAGACAAGAGGATTCAGTGAGCCGGTATGAGGAGCGGCTGCGTCGGCAGTTTGCCGCTCTAGACGGCCTGTTGCGTCAGCTTGATGGACAAAGCGGATTTCTCCAGGCTCAGTCGGCGCAGCGGCAACAATAAGGACGAGGGACAGACTTCATGATGATGCAGTATGCCCGTCAGTACGAACAGACTCAGGTGGTGACATCGTCCGGTGTTCAGCTGGTCGTGCTGCTCTACGATGCGGCCATCCAGTCCATGGAGATGGCACGACACGACATTCAAGAACGGAATGTACGGGAGAAAGCACGACATCTGGGGCGTGCCATCGCCATCATCGGCGAACTCAATAGCGTGCTTGACCTTGAACAAGGAGGAGAGATTGCCCGGTCACTGCGGCGGTTATACGACTACATGCTGATGGAATTGGTCGAGGCCAATGCACGTAATAATGAACGCAAGTTAGAGGGGCCGCTGCGTTGTCTGAGTACGCTTCGTGAGGCATGGCGTGAAGTGGCCAGCCAGCAACAGCCTCGTCTGGTCGGTGCCAGATGAGTGCGCCGGACAGCGGAAGTCGGGCGGAAATCGTGCGACTGACCAAGGCGGCAGGTGAGGCGGCTCAGCAGGGGCGATGGGACGAGGTCATTCAGTGCTACAGCGAACGAGGCCTACTCCTGGCCTCGTTCTCAGACTCGACGCTTCCCACTGATGAGCTGCTGAGTATGGATGACGAACTGCGTGACCGCATCCATACTGCTCAAGCCCTGATAGAACATCTGCTCGTCGAGGCGCAAATGACGAAACGGCAAGTGCAAGGATTGCGTCAGCGTCTCGCTCCCCAGCCATCAGGACCCGAAACAGTGTCGATAGACGCCTGACCCGTTTCTCGTGACGGCTGAAGTGTCGTGGCCAACAGTGCAAAATTTCATATTCCAGGTATGAAGGCGTGATGCCTGCACAACCTGAAACTGTACACGTGAAAGCGTGCACGCTGCATCGAAGAGTGAACGGCGCATCGTGTGGGTTCGCATGAGGGTGAGAGGTCTCTAAATCATGGCATCATCCATCATGACTGCATCGACTACGTCTCACAGTACGGAGCCCGACGAACGCCGGGAATGGATCAGGATTGATGATCGGGTCCTGATGGAATATCGATTGGTGACTGAGGCGGGAAGCAGTGTGCCGGTTGAACTGAACCGTCCAACGCCGGAATCCATTGCCGCCGCAGTGAACAAACCAACCTTGGATCTTCTGGCTCGCTCCAGTGAGGTTGTGGTTGATTCAGCGGTCCTCCCATGGATCAGGAAGGTCGATTACCTGCTCGAAGTGATGCTGAATGCCCTTGCCATCAGTCAGCCGGCTAGCGTCTCGATGGCACAGCCTACGGATGTCAATCTGAGCGGGGGAGGAATCGGGTTCGTGTCGTTACGGGAATTTGCCGCTGATGATCAATTGGCGGTGAAGCTCATCTTGCCACCGTTCACAATGATCCGGGTGCATGTGAAAGTCATTCGTGCAGTACCGGTCTCCGATGGCCAAGGCTTCACGATCGCCACCGAGTTTGTCGATCTGACGCCGGATGATCAGGAGCACTTGATCCGCCACATTCTGCATGTACAAGCCCAACGATTGCGCGCAGGACGAGGTCAACCCAACTAGACGTCCCTCAGGCGGGAAGTTCGTTGATGAGAATACACTCATGAGTCGATCCAGCATCAAGGAAATCATTACGAAAGTTGAGAAGCGGATCGATGCCTACCGAAGTGAAAATGCGAGAATCAGCAGCCAGATCACGATTCTTTCGCTGAACGCCACTATCGAAGCGGCAAGAGCCGGTGAAGCAGGACGAGGGTTCGGCGTCGTCGCCAACGAGGTGCGGACGCTTGCATCCCAGGCGGCCACTGCATCGGAGGATCTCGGAAGTCTGCGAAACGAGTTGCTGCAACAGTTCACAGAACGGGAATGGGACCGACTGTCTGATACCGCGCAGACCCTGGTACAGTTGATCGTGCGCAATTTGTATGAACGTACCGCCGATGTTCGATGGTGGGCGACGGATGAAGCGTTGGTTCAGGGGTTGGAATCGCTCGAGGGCCCAGCGCTTAGGCATGCGGAGGAGCGGCTCAGTCTCATCAACCGCTTTTACTCGGTCTATCTGAATTTGATTCTGGTGGGGGTGAAGGGAGAGGTTCTCGCCTGCTC
>JAHBWO010000237.1 GCA_019636945.1 Nitrospira sp.
GGCTGTCCCACTTCGATATAGGCCAACTCGTCGACCGTAACGAAGCTTTCAATCTCAACCTGGCGTTCGTTCACAAGATACGTAATGGGCACTTTCTGATCGATCCACCGTCCAGCGATGAGTGACTCCGCGCGATCCCGCACCATCCCGTCGATGGGCGCCTTCAATGTCAAATTGTCCCGTTTGGCTTCAAGCCCGGTCAGTTCGGCAAGCCCTGCCCGGAGTGATTCCGCAATGACCTGTCGCTGATCACGATCCTGTCCGTACCCGGCCAATCGGCCAAGGCGGTAGTCCCACATGGTCACTTTGGTTTCGGCCAGCCGCACGTCCTTGTCCAACGACGGATTTTCCAACACGACGAGCGCATCTCCCGCCTTGACAACCTGCCCATCATGTACCAACACCTGTTCGAGACGACCTGGTGTCGGCGCAAAAATCGTCGCGTAGGAAGAGGCTTGCAAGACGGCCGGGATCGAGATGCTCGTCTGAATGGGAATCACGGTCATCGCACACAGGGTCACCAGACAGGCGGCGCTGAACCACGCCCGTGGCGAGGCGGCATACAGTGTTCGGCTGTTCCACCAGACGGTCAGTTCCCGATAGATCGGCATGGCAATGAACCAGACGATCTCGACCAAGAAAAGGAAGATGCCCAAGGCCTTGAAAAAGTAGTGATAGACCATCACGGCGATACCGGTAAACAGGATCAGGCGATAGAGCCAGATCGCCCAGGCATACACCACCATGGTGTGCTGCACCCTCTCAGATACAATTTCCGGAGCTGCACCATGTCGACCAAATAGCAGACTCCGCAAGCGCCATTGCCCAAACGCAAAGGCCCGATCTTGAAGATTCGGCAGGCCCAATCCATCGGCCAGCACATAGTAGCCGTCGAATCGCATCAGGGGATTCAGGTTGACGACCAGGCTCATCGCCAGACTGGTCGTGGCGACGATGAACGCAATGCTCCGTAAGGTCCCTTCCGGCAGAAACCCCCACAGGAAGAGCGCCACCGCTGCAAGACCAAGCTCGGCGATAACTCCGCCGCTGGCGATCAACAATCGCTTCCGTTTTGATGTCAGGCGGTACGAATCGGTCACGTCCGAATACATCACCGGCATCATCACCATAAAGGCCACGCCCATGGTCGGCACGCGACACCCAAACCTGGTCGCCGTATAGGCATGTCCCAACTCGTGCACGATCTTCACGGCACCAAGGGACAGGCTGTAGAGGATGGCGCCGCGCCAATTAAAAAAGTAGAGGAACGTCGAGACGAACGTGTCCCATTGTCGTCCGACCAGGATCAGCCCGAACAGTCCCAAGGTCCCGAAGGTCCACCCGGCGATGCTTGTGTAGAACGGCTCCACCAGCCGCAGCGTGGATTTCAGAAAGTTGTGCGGATGGACCAGCGGGATTTTGATAAACAGATAGTGGTGGACCAGCCACATCAGCCAATTGTGTTCACCGGCTTGAGCCTGGCTCTGATAGTCCGTATGTTTGCCGCTGGCTGATTGCTCCGTGAGGTTATTCGTATAGAGGAACTTGACGAGATCCTCCACGTCCGCCATGGACGTCTGACAGGTCGTCTCCTTCGTCATCACCGCATGGAGCTTTTCGATAGTTCCGGCATTCCACCGCTGGATCATCTGGTACACCGGCCATTCGATCTGGAAATAGCGAGTGCGAACCGGATCGACGATGGTCCAGGTCGGCACGCCGTCAGGCGTGGGAGTCCCGCGGTTGAATTGGAGGTTCGGCCGTAATGTCGGCAACTTTCGTTCTTGCGGCTTGGTGCCTTGAGGACCGGGAGTCAGCATCGGTCACCACCCCACCCATTGTCGAAGGGCGGTCAACGGTCGACGCAGCAACAGATAGGCCAGCGGTCCTCGCTCGCCGTAGACTTTGGCCGTCCCTTGCCATCCGATCCGGATGCGAGGATCCGCCGTGGTAAGTTGCGCTGTGACCCGATAGGCCAGCACATCGCCAGGCAGGACTTCAGCATGGTAACTGGCATGGACGACGGTGGCGGGAAACGATTCCAACGCAAGGGCATTGAGAAAGACAAGCGCCTCGGCTCCCTCTTTGAGCACGATGGCATCGGCAACCGGCAGATCGATGCGTAACTCAATCTGTTTGGGATCAGCGATTTCCATGATCCGCTCGCCCACGGTGACCGGTCGTCCGATCCAATCGGACTTGTCTGAATAGAGCAGCAAGCCCGCTTGTGGGGCAACGACTTCGACCTGATCCAGCATTTCCTTCGCGTATTGCAGTTCGGTCTGGCGCAGATCGACCTCTGCTTCCTTGAGCGGCACGTCGGCCTTCCGCTGCGGATCGCCAAACCCCGCCTGAATCGACTGAGTCTGCTCCGCCCGCGCGACGGTCAATTGCTTTTCCGCGATAAGGAACTGATTGCGGAGATTCGTGTCTTCGTACCGAAAGAGCGCCGTCCCGGCTTGCACCGTTTGGTTCGGATGCACAAGTACGTCGGCGATCACCCCGTCGATCGGCGCACTCACGACCACCGGATCTTTGGCCATGACTTTGACCGGAGCCACCGCCGAAATCCTGATCGGAACGCACAGCGCGGCGCCAACGGCGAGCGGAATCAGCCACCAGGTCGGCTTCTTGATCTTCTTCGACCAACTCTGCTCCTTTTTCGAGAGCGCTTTCCAGGCGTAGGCATAGCTCCCGGCCAGGCGATGGACGATCGCCATATCGTTGTCCTGCCAGGCGAAATCCCGCTCGAACCACCAGGCTCCCAGGACCGTTTCGTCCGGATGTTGCAACGGACACCAAAACACGTGCCCCTTCACAAACTCATGCCAGCCACTCCGAAGCTCCTCCGGCAACAGCTCTTCCGTGATTACCACCGGCTGTTGCGTGGCCCCTGGAGCATGGGATAGTGCATACACTGCCTGTTCAAGCCAGACGATCATCGGCGCATGCCGATCGACCACCGCCACGCTGGAGGCATTGAGCACTCGGCAGGTCTCCTTGTCCGAACCGGGAGGACTCAGGAGAAAGGCGTTGTCGTAGGGGATCAATCGCCGGGTTTCATTGACGGATAGGAACTGCAACTCTTGAACGGTCTTTGCCGCACGGATCTGACCTTCCAGATGCGTGAGGGCCGCCAGGTGGATCAATGTTGGGATCTGCTGTGCAGTCGGTTCGGCCGTTGTTGCCATCGTCAGGGCTGCCCCACAAACTGTGCGGACCCGCTCATCCCACTCAACACGTCTTTGGGAAGTGCGTCGAATACTCCGGTCACTTTGACGGTCTGACTTGCGGCGTCGACAGTCGCACCGATTTCCTTGACCCTGGCTGAATACCCCTGGCCCGTCTCATCGACGACAAAGGTGAAGCGTGCCTGTTTTTTGAGCCAGGTCAACGCCATCGACGGCAAGACCAATTCAATCTCCAGGCTCGTATCGTCCAACACGCTCAGCAGTTTGTCGTTGGGAAACACGTTCTCGTGCTCATGTACCATCACATCGACGATACGTCCTGCAAACGGCGCGGCCAGGTGGCATCCACGCACGTTGATCTCCGCGATCCGCCTTGTGGCACCGGCTTTTTTGGCATCCGCTTCCGAGACTTCCAGGTCGAGCGTACTGACCGCGTTCAGTTTGGCGAGCTCCTTATTGTTCTGAAACGTCTTACTCTTGCCTTCGTGCTCCGCGGCAGCCGCCGCCAATTCCGCTTGGTACTTGTCACACTCCAATTGCACCAGGGTTGCCCCTTTGACGAATCGCTGTCCTTCTCTGTACGGAACTTGATTGACACGCCCTTGGATCTGGGCATAGAGCACGGCCTGTGAGATCGCTTTGACGATTCCTCGAGCGACTCCGGACTCCTGCTTTGCCCCCTGAACTGATCGATCTCCCTTGGCCCACCCCGGCGATGGAACTCCCATCGCCGCTACAGCCAGGAGCACGGCTATTCCCACCCTAGTGTACGGCCGGTGTCGCATGGGGTTCCGCTCTCCTTTCTCCTTCCGACATGGTA
>JAHBWO010000238.1 GCA_019636945.1 Nitrospira sp.
ATAACAATCGCCCCAATGGCTATCTTAATGGATGGAGTAAGGGAAGGAAAGGACCACGCAGTATGATGATACTGGGCTCACATCTCAAGACTTGTGATGTACCATCCGATATGGTCCAGTGATGGATTAACCCAAAGCAACCACTCATGAAAAAGCACATCCGAATCGAAGAATTGACGCTGGGCATGGTGATCGACAAGCTCGACCGGTCTTGGTTGAGTACACCGTTTTTTTGCCACAAGATGACGATCACCTCCGCCAAGCAGATCGCACAGTTGAAAGCCTGCGGCGTGCAGACCCTGACCGTCCGCATGGAGGCCGAAGAGATCCGTGAAGAAGCACCGACACCATTGGCTCCATCGACTTCAGAGAACACACCCGTCGAATCAACAAGCAAGTTCACGGATCCCGTCTCATCCCCCATTCCGACATATGTCCCATTCGAAGAAGAGTTACCGGCGGCCAAGCAGGTTTATCAGGCCGCCAAGACCATCGTGCAAAATGCGATGCAAGACGTACGGCTGGGACGAGCGCTCAATGTCGATGCCGTGCAAACCGTCATCACGGACATGACCGAGAGTGTCTTTCGTAATCCGGACGCGCTCCCCAGTCTGTCACGGCTCAAACGATTCGACGAATACACCTTTTACCACTCCGTGAACACGGCCTTGCTCGCGATGTCCCTGGGACGGAGTCTTGGCTTCGATCGGTCGATGATCCATTTAGCCGGCGTCGGCACACTCTTACACGATATTGGAAAGATGAAGGTCCCTCTCGAACTTCTCAATAAGCCTGGTCGGTTCGAGCCTCATGAAATGGAGATTGTGAAACAACATGTGCTCAGGGGTGTCGAAGTCCTTTCCAGCACGACCGGCCTGGGCGACACATACATCCAACCGGCACTCGAACATCATGAGCGAGTCAACGGCGACGGCTATCCGCATCGACGCGCTCATCAAGACATCAGTCAGGTCGGTCTGATCACGGCGATCGTCGATATCTATGACGCCATGACAAGCGACCGGGTCTACCATAAGGGCAAACCGGCCCATGAAGTCCTCCAATTGCTGTATCGGCTCTCGCTCGAAGGTCACCTCGACCCCACACTCGTGCAACGATTCATCCAGGTCGTCGGAGTCTATCCGGTCGGATCAGTGGTGGAGCTGAATACCGGTGAGACCGGTATCGTCAAACGGATCAACCATAATGCGCCACTCGCACCGGTGGTGCTGTTCGTCAAGAGCGCAGGAAATACACTCCTCTCACACCCGCAGGAAGAGGATCTCTCTCAGCAGACAGTGACACCCCCTCGGAGCATCAAAGCTATCCTCCACCCCCACCAGACCGGCATCGACCCAACCGTCTACCTCGATAAGAAAGCCGCCTAGCCCTAAGCATAAGATCCTGCACCTCATTCGCGTCTCACCACCTCACCGGACTCGCCACGGCTCATTGCATCTCAAGATTTGCGAATAGTGGTCCGATATCACGTAGCGAAGGATCCGATTGACCTCTTTATTGCCATGAAAAAGCGCATTGGAATCGACGAATTGAAGCCGGGAATGCTGGTGGAACAACTGGATCGGTCCTGGCTGGACACGCCGTTCTTTCGCCACAAGATGACGATCACTTCAACCGATCAGATCGCCCAGTTAAGGGCCTGTGGGATCCGTACGCTGGTGGTGAATATCGAGGAAAAACACACAATCACTGAGGCCGTGAAAACCGCACCCGACATCACCAGTGATCCGATCTTCACGGCATCGGATGACACGTTATCGGTGCCATCGGCTATCGGACTCGAAGAAGAGCTGCCCTCCGCTCGGCAGACCTATCACGCCGCCAAAACGATCGTGCAGAACGCCATGCACGATACGAGACTCGGCCGAGCCATCAATATGGACGAAGTCAATCGGGTGGTCTCGGATATGTCGGATAGCATCTTGCGAAACCCCGATGCTCTCACTAGTCTGACGCGGCTCAAGAAATTTGATGAATACACCTTTTATCACTCGGTAAATACATCAATCCTCGCCATGTCTCTGGGACGCCATCTTGAGTTTGATCGAACGACCTTGCATCAAATCGGGGTGGGCGGCCTGTTGCATGACATCGGAAAGACGAAGATCCCACCAGAGATCCTGAACAAGCCGGGGCGATTCAAACCAGATGAAATGGAGATCATGAAGCAACACGTCCTCCGTGGCGTGGAGATACTCTCAACCACGACGGGACTGGGAGACTGTTACCTCCGTCCCGCGCTGGAACATCATGAACGGGTCGACGGGACCGGCTATCCCTACCGGCGAGTCCGAAGTGAACTCAGTCAGGTCGGCATGATGGCTGCCGTGGTGGACATTTACGATGCGATGACCAGCGACCGCTGCTATCACAAGGGGCAGGCCGCCCACGAAGCCCTCCAATTTCTCTATCGCCTGTCACTTGAGGGCCATCTGGATGCCGCCTTGGTGCAGCAGTTCATCCACGTCGTCGGCCTCTATCCCGTTGGATCAGTTGTGGAGCTGAATACGGGCGAGACCGGGATCGTCAAAGAAGTGCATCACCATGCACCGTTGGCACCAGTGGTACTGCTCGTGAAGAGCGCGGCAAATACCCTCCTGTCACACCCCAAGGAGCTGGATCTCGTGGCACAACTCGAGAAACCTCATCGCAGCATCGCCACCGTTCTTGACGCCAAACAGGTCGGCATCGACCCAACCGACTACCTGGATCAGAAAGCGGCATAAGCTCCCCACCATACATAGCAAACCACTCCCCTAATATGGCTTCTCGCTATCTACGCACGCGTTTGGTCTCATGTCTATCCGAAACAACAATGTAAAGACTCCCGACCCCTATTTATGGATCGTGCTACTTATTCACCGTCAACCAGTTGACGTGCCGATCCACGATAAGTGTCAAGTTTTTGAAATGCGCGATATCGTGTAACTACGTAATGTTCAAATCATTGATGAATTGAGTGACGAGCCTTTGGCGCGGCTCTTGCTTTACTTCGGCAACAGTTGTGCACGTAACCACCTGAGGAGGGATCGATGGAATGTCCGAAGTGTAAGGGTACAATGATGCTGGAGCGGTTCTCGGATTTCTTTCTCGTCTTCTATGCCTGGAAATGTTTTAACTGCGGCGCCATTATCGACCGCACCATTGCCGAAAATCGCCGAAAGAGTCTGGAGGCCCGAGAATCCCAGACCGTTGCCGCACGCTAAGCAATCTCTTACTGATTCGGGCTCGGCTTCCGAGCCCACTGGGACTTAGTGGCGACCAAGGTGGATTGCGGGATTCTGTCCAACGATTTACCCACGTCGTCGGCAGTTGCCCGGTAGATCAATCGGAGAGCTAACTACAGGCGACTTACACGGTCCGAATGATCAGGGCACAGTATCACACGACTACTTCCCGTGAAGTTGTGCACGTCTCTCAATCGCGACACAGGACAACCCCGTCACAGAGGATTCTTTAGCACCCACCGCCGCGAATCTGGGTCGACTTGATCCTCGTCAAGGCCAGCAGTATCGCAATGGTTATTCTTGTGCTTACCCGTCAAACTGATTCGGGTGAAAACTCTCCACCGAGGTCATTCGCAATCAGGCGGAATTGTTCGAGCGCGGATTCAAGGTCGTCGACAATTTCCTGGGCGATGATGTCAGGGTTGGGAAGATTGGCGGAATCTTCTAGGCTGTCGTCTTTGAGCCAGAAGATGTCGAGGCTGGCTTTGTCGCGGGCGATGAGTTCGTCGTAGTCGTAATCGCGCCAACGGCCGTCTGGTTTCTTGTCCGACCAAGTGGCTTTCCGCTCGTGGCGATTTGCAGAGTTGTAGCATTTTACAAATTCGTCCAAGTCCTCGCGCTTGAGCGGATCGGTCTTGAGTGTGAAGTGTTGGTTGGTGCGGAG
>JAHBWO010000239.1 GCA_019636945.1 Nitrospira sp.
GGTGTGGCTCATGCTGCCAAAGCAGAATGGGCCGACGCGCAAGCCGCACTCGACAACGTGACGGCGAGTGATGCTGCGACGCCCCAAGGGGTTGAAGGGAAGACGGCGCTCTCGATCGCCGTGCAGGCGCTATCCGGTGAGATTGCCGTTCGCCGGGGTGAGGTGGACGCGGCGATCACTCATTTTAAGGAAGCAGTCAAGATTGAAGATGCAGGACTCTACTTCGAACCGCCCAAGTGGTACTACCCGATTCGGCACTCGCTTGGTGCTGCGCTGTTGAAAGCAGGACAGCATCTCGAGGCCGAGAAGGTCTATCGCGAGGATCTCCGTCGCTTCCCAGAGAACGGGTGGGCTCTGTTCGGCCTTGCACAGGCGCTCCGAGCGCAGGGCAAGAAGGATGACGCGACTGCAACCGACGCGCGTTTTCGCAAAGCCTGGCCTGACGCTGATGTGACTCTTACTGCATCACGGTTCTGAAGTTCTACGGGAAGAGACAAGGAAAGGTTGGGGGAAGTCTTGCGCCTGATCGGCGTAAGACTTCCCGGTCTGTTGGATCACCCCTGCCGGTTCCCGGAACAATAGGAAGACCGTCTGTTTCGTGTTTCTTTCTTGGGATTGAGGATTGGAGTCGAATCAAGTTGTTGCGGTGTATAGAGGGCAAACAGACGTCATCAATTCTTCCGTTGAGACCACCATTGGGAACTGTGTATGGTACGAGCATCAACCGGAGATGCTCCCATGTCATTGACTGCCTATAACAACGTCACGATTCCTTCCTTCATGTACGGGACGGCTTGGAAGAAAGAGGCCACCACCGGGCTGGTGCTTCAGGCGGTGGAAGCAGGGTTTACCGCTATTGATACGGCCAATCAACTCGTGCATTACGATGAGGCACGGGTGGGAGAGGCGCTGCTGCAATTGGCGACGCAGGGTATCACCCGCGACAAGTTGTTTCTGCAAACGAAGTTCACACCCGTCAACGGTCAGGACCATCGTCTTCCGTACGACGCACGCGCGAGTATCACCACCCAGGTGGAGCAGTCGTTTGCCAGTTCCCTTGAGCATCTCCATACGGACTATCTCGACTCATATGTGCTGCATGGGCCCTATTCTCGGCGTGGTTTAGGGGGTGAGGATTGGGAGGTGTGGGCGGCCATCGAGTCGCTCTATGACGCCGGCAAGACGAAGACGATCGGGATCAGCAATGTCTCAGCGGAGCAGCTGACCTTGCTCTGTACAAAAGCCAAGCACAAACCGATGATGGTGCAGAATCGCTGTTATGCGGCCTTCGGATGGGATCAAACAGTGCGGGAGATTTGCCGAGCAAATCAGATCATATACCAAGGGTTCTCGCTCCTTACCGCCAATTCTGGGATTTTCGCCGAACCGGCCTTGCGGGCCATGGCAGCTAAGTATCAGACCGGCCTCGCTCAGATCGTGTTTCGCTTTTCGCAACAGGTCGGCATGTTACCCTTGACCGGCACGACGAATCCGCAGCACATGAAAGATGATTTGCAGTCTGATCGATTCACGTTACTTCCTGAGGAAATCAAGCAGATCGAAACTATCGGCATGTAGTCCAATGGGGAAGATCCTGGTCAAACGTGTCTATGAGCCAGCGGCTGAGTCTGATGGCTTCCGGGTGCTCGTCGATCGACTGTGGCCTCGCGGAGTTTCTAAAGCTGATGCAAAACTTGATCTCTGGCTCAGGGATATCGGTCCATCAACGGCTTTGCGAACATGGTTCAACCACGAACCTGCTCGGTGGGAGGAGTTTCAACGTCGCTATCGTGCTGAACTGAAAGCGAAGGGGGCGCTGCTTTCCGTGATTACAGAACAGGCAAAGGCCAGGCCGGTCACACTGCTTTACTCAGCCAAAGATGAACAGCATAACCAGGCCGTCGCACTCCAAAGCTTTATATTGATGCAACAGCATGCTGCTGACTGATCCTAAGAGCACTGCGAGTGTGTACCGTCGTTCATCTGCTTCTCTATTCAATCCATGCCGAACGAGAGAATCCGGCTCTCGCGGTTCAAAGGAATCACCATCCTGAGCTTGCCTATACTGAACACCGCTGGTTATCGTATTTCAATGGATGACACGGTCTGGATGATTGTTATCGGGATCGGTGGGGTGGTGCTGTGGTTGCTGATTTTCCAACGCTACCGCCGCTGGAAGGCCGGCAAACTTGCCGATCAGCTCTTGCAGGACGTGATCAAAGGTAAGGACGCATTTCGGCGATAATACGCGTTGCTCCTCGAATCATCATGCCAGATTGGTCCGTGCAGGAGCATGCCGTTCCTTGAGTCTTTTTGGTTGTATTCCTGATCCGCTGCGTGCCCCTCCTCCTCACGGTTGCGTCCTTTTAGAGATTCCTTCGTCTCTAGAGATGAGGGCGGAATTATCCGCGACTCTCAAACTCTGGAGGTGCTCCCATGCGTCCCCATATTTCACTTGATGTCCGCGATGTGGCCAAGTCGGTGGCGTTCTACGAAAAAGTGTTCGGCGTGAAGCCGCAGAAGCAGGTGGCTGACTACGCCAAGTTTGACCTCAAGGCTCCCGCCCTGAACTTTTCGCTGGTGTCCTCAACCAGGAATGTTAGCGTCGTTGACCATCTGGGTCTCGAAGTTGAGACAGTCGAGGAGATTGCCGATTGGAAGGCACGCTTGCAACGTGAAGGTATACTTGAACGAGTCGAGGATAACATCGTCTGTTGTTTTGCGAGACAAGATAAGCTCTGGTTTACCGACCCGGACGGCAATGCGTGGGAGATCTTTACTGTTCATGAGCAATTGGAGGTTACAGGACGCCTGAGCCAAACCGGCTGCTGCGTACCGAAGCAGGGAGGTGCTCATGAGCAAGCTACTTGCGGTGCCTGAGCTGACGCGGTACCGTATGAACGGTCAGAGCGGAGGGTCCATCATGACGACGAAGACAGAGGAACTGTGGCAGGCCTTGCATGATGGCCTCCGTGCTTTTATTGCCAGACGAGTGAGCGATCAGGAGTATGTGGACGACATTCTGCAAGAGGTGTTTGTGCGGGTCCATCGGCAGATCGACTCAGTGAAGGATCCTGAGCGGTTGGTCTCGTGGGTCTATCAGATCACGAGGAACGCAATCATCGATCATTACCGGAAACCTGGTCGACAGCGAGAGGTTCCGGCAGGGTTGAGTTCTGAACTTGAAATATTGCATGAACCTCCGGTCATCTCAGAAATGATTCATGATGGCGATGGAGCCGAGCCTTGTGCAGAGCTCGCCAGTTGTCTTCGTCCCATGATTGAGCAATTGTCGCAGGACTATCGAGACGCCATTACCCTCGTGGAAATTGAAGGACTGCCGCAGCACGCTGCGGCTACACAGATGGGTATCTCGCTCTCCGGCATGAAGTCCCGCGTGCAACGAGGACGTAAACAGCTCAAACAGATGCTCGACGACTGTTGCTTGATTGAACTTGATGGGAGGGGTGGCGTGATCGACTATCGCACTCGCTCGACGAACTACGATGGCTGCGCCCCAAACGGATCCTGTGCAGCGGACAAATCATGAGTAGGGAGTTATGACCGAGGGGTACCCGCGCTTAGCAGATACCCCTCGCTGTTGTGAGGAGGGGGAATAACCTATTGGAACGGAGGAACCACGCCTGCAAACTTCAAGAGATCCGTGATCTCGAAGTCACCGGGAGTGGCAGACGGCAAAGTCGGCTTCCAGTTCTTGTTGACGGTGAGGTAGGAGTCCTTATCGGCTTTTAAGATGCCGATAAAGACTTCGCCGACGATTCGGCTTCCCACCGGGCCCATCCGAAGACCGTTCTCGAATACCTCTGCTTCCTTGAGGATGTAGTACCAGAGAGGGGTGCTCTTATCCATGTTGAAGGGAGCCAGTTCC
>JAHBWO010000024.1 GCA_019636945.1 Nitrospira sp.
CGAGCCATCCTCCGCTATGAACAGGAACTCGTCGGGAAACTTGCAGCACAGGCAGTGATGGTCGCCTTCCAGGGAGAAGTCGTTCCGTCCGTCCAGAGTGCGATCCTTACGAGCCAGATCGGCGAGCGGCTTTCTCCGGAGTATCCGTTTTGCGTAATTTGGCACGATCGGGATGGCCGTCGCTATTTCAGCATGCGTTCGCGAGCGGATGGGACGGATGTGGGGGCAATTGCCGCCTCATTCGGCGGTGGAGGCCATACCCATGCCGCCGGGTTTTCAGTTCCATTGGGCCACGATGGATCCTCCCCAAGCGACCCGCAATTGCCTCGCTTGGTGACTTCTCGACACCAACACCTGTAACTTCGAGTCGTCGTGATCCCACTCCATGACGATAATCCGACCAGGCTGACCCCCCTCGTGACGATGGCGTTTATCGCCATGTGTTTCGTCGTGTTTATCTATCAGAGCAATCTGCGAGAGGTGCCGGCGCAGCTCTTTGCCGTTCAGTACGGGGCGATTCCATCCGTGATCTTCGGCACCGCCACCCTCCCAGAGGAAGCGGCCGTCGGGTTTCCCGCCGTATTCACATTGGTGACGAGCATGTTCCTGCATGGAGGTTGGATGCACCTGCTTGGAAACATGCTGTACCTGTGGATTTTCGGGAACAATGTTGAAGACGCCATGGGCCATGCGAAGTTCGTCGTCTTTTATGTCCTATCCGGTATTCTGGCAGCGCTCAGCCATGCGTTGACCGATCCTTCCTCCGAGATTCCGATGGTCGGAGCCAGCGGAGCCATTTCTGCGGTACTGGGCGCCTACCTGTTGCTCTATCCACGCGCACGCGTGTTGGTGATGCTCCCGGCGATCGGAATGACCCGGGTGCCGGCCGGCATCGTCCTAGGAATGTGGTTTGTGACTCAACTCGTCAGCGGAGGCATGAGCATAGGCTCCACAGGCGGTGGGGTCGCCTTCTTCGCTCACATCGGGGGATTTCTTGCAGGGATGGTGTTGATCGGATTGTTCAAACGGAGGGACGTGCGGTTCTTTGCTCCTGAACGGTCACCCTGGGATCGATAGCAAAGCAATCCGGATTAGGCCACCGCACGTTAAGCGGCATCCAACATTTCTCTCACTTTCCCGATCAACCCGGTCTGGCGATATGGCTGCTGTAGAACAAACCGCTGATTGATCCGGTGCTGTCGAATCGTTTCATCATCATAACTGGATAGAAACAATGCCTTCATCGTGGGCTGGAGGTCTAACAGCCGCCTGGCCAATTCACGCCCGCCGATTTCCGGCATGACCAATGGACTTACCGTAAGATGCACGATTCCCTGATACTGTTGCGTCAACATCAGTGCCTCGACCGGTGAGGCGGCTTCCAGAACCTGGTAGCGATGCCGCTGTAAAACCGACTTCGCTAACTTCCGTTCAATTTCGTCTTCTTCCACCAATAAGATGGTCTCTCCTCCCCTGGCCAACATGGACTTCTGAAGTGAGTCCTCCTGTCCGTCTGGGACGGACGCAGCGGGAAAGGACACGCGGACAACCGTCCCCTGCCCTGGACGGCTCTCCACAGCCAGCCGACCTCCATGTTGTTTCACAATCCGAAAGACAGCGGTCAGGCCAAGTCCAATATTCATTTCCTTCGTTGAAAACAATGGTTCAAACATGTGGGCTTGAGTATCCAAATTCATGCCGGTTCCGGTATCACTGATGGTGATCTCAACCTGGGGCGCCGCCGCACCGACCTGAGTTGTCCGTGCGGATTTCACCGGCGCTTCGATCGTCTTCACATCGATCGTGAGCCGACCTCCATTCGGCATGGCATCCCGCGCATTCACCGCCAACTGAAAGAGGATGGTTTCCAACCCCTCTCGGTCAACTTCTACATGTGCCGCCTGGGGGTCCAACTGAACCCGCAACTCAATGTGTTCTGGCAGAAGATCAGCGATCATGCCGCGCACTTCACCCAATACGGCATGGACCGATACCTTGTTTCTATCCGAAACTCTCTCGAGATTGAGTGCAATGAGTTGTGCCGTAAGCGTGGCGGCTTGTTCTCCGACCTTGAACAATTCGTCGACCGTCCCTCGAAGCGGATCATGTTGTTGAAGGTGCGTCAACATGATCCCGGTCTGCTTCCCGACAGCTGAAAACAAAGATCCGAACTCTCCCGCAATTCTCGCCGCGACTCGGCCGACCGCCTCAAGTTTCTGCGCCTCCTGCAGCTGCCGTTCAAGCCCCTGCCTGGTGAGTTGCCCTTCCCGCAAATCCGTTTTGGCCTTGGTCAGATCTGATTTTAATGCGGCGATCCTGGCCTCCAATTCGGCCTTTGTGGTCGCCAAGTCCTCTTCTGTCTTCTTCAACCCTTCGACATCTTTCTGTAGGGAGTCGTTCTCTTTCTGGACAACCGCCGTATTTTCCAAAGCCACGCCATAGAAGACCGCCATCACGACCAGCACCGGGATACCCAGCAACTGTCCGGTCACCGGCGCTCCCGTGTTCAGAATACCTTCATAGAGGACTACAGAGTATCCTGCGCTCAAGAGCAACGAGAGACCGAATAGATGACTGAGTCGCCGAACGGATGCCGCCAGCAACATGAGCACAAAATAGGTGATGTAGAGATCAGAGCGGGCATTCCCTGAGAGATAAATGGCAGCGGTCACCAGAATCGTATCGAGAGCCACCAGCATGGACCCAAACCAGGCAGCTTCAAATACGGTTCGAGGCAACATGGCCAGGGCAATGACCCCAAGCCAGAGTCCCAACACCAGACTATTGGTCGTCACTCGACTCAGGACGGGATCGGCACCGAACAGCAGCTCATAGGACAAGATGATCGTGACCAACCCCTGAAGGACAAGGTAGCGCGATCCTGAGTCCGTCAGCATCCGATAGAGTCGGTCTGGGGCTTGATGAGAGCGAGATTGGGCCGGACGAGTTCCCATGCTAGATCTACCTCCAGAGGTGGAAATAGCCGGGAAACAGCAAATTGTGTGCCCTCCGCCCTTTGGCGAATTCTTCGGTTTTTTGCCTGTGCGGTACGAGCTCGGACCGCTTCCGAACCATCAAGGGACAAAATCGAACGGACAGGGTTGGTCGGGAACGAACTTTTTTGAGGAAATAAATGTTGCTTTTGGCCTATGAAGGGGATGGAACAGCGGAGGGAGGGTTCTGGACTCGCGATAGGAATTGCTGAGCCGATGCGACTGCGATTTCTCTTTCTGGAGCCGTAAACGTCACATGGCCCATCTTCCTTCCCGGGCGAATCACCCGCTTGCCATACAGATGCACCGAGGCGCCTGGGGCGGAAAAGGTTTCCCGGCTTCCCTCACCGGACATCACAACGGTCACTTCGTCACCAAGGAGATTCACCATAACGGCAGGGGACAGCAGTCTCACTTCACCCAATGGAAGACCGCACGTGACGCGAACCTGCTGCTCGAATTGAGAGACGGTACAGGCATCCAATGTGTAGTGCCCGGAGTTATGCGGACGCGGCGCAATTTCATTGATGAGCAGGCGACCGTCTTGGGCCTGAAAAAGCTCGATACAGAAGATTCCCGCTCCATGCAGCTCAGCCACCGCCCGGACGCTCAGCTCACAGGCGGCCTCGGCGTCACTGGGAGAGATGGAAGCAGGAACGACGCTATCCCGCAAAATCCCGTGCTCATGCCGATTCTCAGCGACGGGATAGACACGGGTTTCGCCGTTTCCTGATCTGACCACGAGGACCGAGAGCTCGCGCACAAAGGTAACGACCTGTTCGGCGATCCACCGGACCCCGGAGGAGGGTCTGCTGAGGATCTGCTCGAACTGCGCGACCTCAGAGGATTGCCTGATCAGCCATTGACCTTTTCCGTCGTACCCACTTCTCGCCGTTTTACAGATCAGTGGAAGACCGAGACGTTTGATCGCATGATGAAGCTGATGGACCGACTGCACCTCAGCAAAGTCCGGAACGGGAATCGAACAGGACGACAAGAACTGCTTCTGAGTCAGCCGGTCTTGGAGAATCCGCAGGACGGCACTCGAGGGACGCAGCGGCCGACGTTGCTCAAGCCATTGACAGAGCTCGACCGGGATATTTTCCCATTCCAGCGTCAGGGCTTGAACCGAATCAACGAACCGTTCACGGGTATCATGATCTGCGAAGGAGGTAGAGAATGATTGGTCCGCAATCCGATGGGCCGGTGCATCGGAATCAGGATCCCACACTGCGACCCGATAGCCCATGCGGCGAGCCGCTCCGGTGAACATCGCACCAAGTTGTCCACCGCCAAGGACCCCTACCATAGACCCTGGCATGAGTGTTGGCTCCATCACGATCCCCGTTGTCCAGCGGACATCTTGGCCACGATTCCCTTCGCCTCAGGGGAACGGAGAACCGTCTCCGTCTGAATACGCCGGTAGGCGATCAGTCGCTCTGCGATGTCAGGACGGCTTCCGGAAAGGATCTGTGCGGCAAGAAGACCGGCATTTTCGGCGCCGCCGATCGCCACTGTTGCCACTGGAATGCCTTTGGGCATCTGAACAATGGAGAGCAATGAGTCCAGGCCTCGAAGGTTTTCTGTCGGAATGGGCACACCGATCACGGGAAGATGCGTCTTCGAGGCGAGCATTCCCGGAAGGTGAGCGGCACCGCCTGCCCCGCCGATAATCACTTGAATGCCCCGTTCTGAAGCCGTGGTGGCATACTCAAAGAGTCGGTCTGGTGTCCGATGCGCTGAAACTACAAGGAGTTCATACGGGATACCCAATTCAGCCAAGATCGCTCCGGCTTTTTCAAGGATAGGAAAGTCGGATTTACTCCCTCCCAATACGCCAACGATCGGCCGACCCTGCAGCGCGCTCCCACGGGTGCTGCCCCGAGACCGTCGTAGCGGCAGACTGCTCTTACCCATCCCTCCGCCTCCTTTGATTAGACACACCCCACACAATTGCCAGCCTGTGATGGCGGCACCATAGCGAGTCCGCCGAACCGGGTCAAGACAATCCACCCACGTCAGCCGTTAGGGATCTCTTGGCTCCAGGGAACTGGCAATGACATCACATGGGCATTCACGAATATTATGGCACTAGGGTTGGTTCGATTCTGGCTGGGAGCTGAAATAAAATGGCCCAGGGGAGTTCCCCTGGGCCATTTTGTTCTACAGATCGTGGCGCTGTAGCGCCAGTCAATTACTTCGAGGCAGGCGCTGCCACCTTCGGCGCGAACATTTCAAACAGACTCGGTTCACGCTGCAGATAGTCAGGCGGGAAGAAGTTGAATCGCCGCCACAGTTCGTACCAGAGCGGCACACGATTCATAATCACCCAACCCAGCACCTTGGTTCCCTGTCTCACCTGAGCTTGCTCAGGCCATGATTGAGGATCTTCAGGATCAGGAACCACCCAGAAACGATAGTTGCCCTTCCCGTCATCGATCTGGTCAACCACCTTGATGATACCTCCACGGGTGCCTGCCATTAAGCCAGGCCAAGCCGGCAAAGGAATAGCGGGAACTCCGAAGAAGAGGATCCGCACTTTGCGCCCAGGCTTCAGAAGTGGAGAGTCCAATCCCTCAGCCGTCATTTCAATGGCCGGATCGGCAGCGAGAGGAGAAATGGTGACGAGATTCTCTCCCTGCTTCACCGTCTCGTTGATGCCGACTTTATTCATCTTGACGACGGTGCCGTCCATCGGCGAGTAAAGTTTTGCCGCTTCAATACGCTGTTGGACCCCCTGTTGCCGATAGGCAATGTCCGCCAAGGACTCCGTGGCCTTCGCAGCTTCAGCAACCGCGGAATCACGCGATGCAATTGCGTCCATCAACTTCTGGTTCACATCAGCTGAAACTTGATCACGCCCGAAGCTCAACGATGATCTGGCCTGCTCCGCAGCCTGCAAACTCGCTTGTGCCGCCTGTAAGCCTGCCTTGGTCCCGATTTCAGTTTGGATCGTCAACTCAAGTTCACGTTGTGAGACCAACCCTTCCCGAACCAGTTGCCGGTGACGGTCGACGTTGAGTTGAGCTGTGTGCACGTCGATCTTGTACTGCTCAACCTTCTGTTGAGCTTCACGGACTTTATTGTCAGCCTCAACAACCCGCGCCTCGGCTGAAGGGACGGCAGCCTGAACCAGTTTCTTCATTTCACCGATTCGTCGGTTCAGCTGATCTGCCCTGGCCAATGCCGCCTGCCTGGTTTTCTCCAAGGCGTCTTTCCTCTGTTCGAAGAGAGGAAGGATCTCAGGCGCCATGAAGGTCGGATCGTAATCTTCCAGCTCGCCGACCAGTTCGCCCTTCTTGACCTTGACACCTTCATAAATATGCCAAGCCTTGATTCGTCCGGTAATCCGAGATTCGATGTTCTGGGGACGATCATAGGGGGTATAGGCAGAAACCTTGCCCGACGCTTGAATCGTTTGCGTCCAAGGGACAAACTCAAGAACGATGAGAAACAAGAGAAGAATCGTCAGAATGGCACGAGACGCCGTGAACATTCCTCTTGGGATTTGTACCGCCTGCCAGCAAGGCAACTTGGCCAATGCCGGACCTTGTTCAATCGTGATCGCTTCCAAACCGACCCCTCGTTGAACCAGCGCACGCTCACCGCTACTATCATGACCGTGACCTAGGCTAGCCATGGAGCCTCCATAATAAAAGTACCGCTATAAATTGGCCGTTTCAACGACTTACGCATGAGTATGATGCAACATGATGCGACGATCCGCGTGATCCGTAAGGTTCGGATCGGTCGACACAAAGATCACCGACCAAGCCTCATCCTTCGAGCAAAGCCGTCGTAAAATCCGCTCGCGCAATGACGGCTCAAGGGAGTGGATCAACCCATCAAACACGAGCACTTGCGGACGGCCAAGAATCGCACGGGCCAGAAGAATCTGCACCACGTGCGTCGGCGACAAGGACTCCCCAAGTGAGGAGATATCGGACTTCACTCCGCGTGGAAGTCCCTCGATATCCTCTTCCAGTTCCGTGAAGCGGAGCGCCCAGTTCAGGTCATCATAGGTGACATAGGAGCGACCCATCACGATGTTTTCTTCGATCGTGCCCTTAACCAGGGACAACTGCGAGTCAATCATGACACTGCGACACTGATTGATCGCACTGGGATCGATGTAGCGAAGATCGACGCCGTTATATTGCACAACGCCACCGGTCGGCACTTCAAGTCCACCAAGCACTCTCGCCAATGCCGTTTTTGCAGCCGTTGTCTTGGCATAAATCCCGAGCTTCTCACCGGGAGCCACATCCAGATTGAAGCCGTCGAACACGGCCACACCACTGTGAACCAGACTCACTCCTTTGCAGGTCACGCGAACCCCTTGACCGAGATGCTTCGGCAGCGCCACGGTAGATTCGGTCGAGACGTAATCCTGCTCCTGACTGAACACCTCATCAAGGTGGGTGAGTGAAGCAAAGAAATAGTAGATGTAGCCCATGTTCTTGATCAGCGAGTCAAAATTGATGACCAAGGCGCTGACGACCGCCTGGACTGCGACCAGCTGCCCCAGCGTCAATTGCCCTGAGGCCAAGAGCGAGCCTGAGATGGAGAGCGCACCGGCCTGTGCGATGGCTTGCCCTCCCACGGACCCGATATACTGCCGCACCAGCACGGCAAACCGCGCCTTCCGGGCTTCGACATACCGGCTGACTAGTGCGTCGGTCTTCTGGATAAGAAACGGTTTGCTGTCGGTCGCCTTTAATTGCAAGGCATTACGCGACACCTCTTGGATAAAGTTGAAGACGTCGTACTTGGCGTGAGACATCGCGAGAGTAGTTTTCAGTGCCCCACGGGAGAGGACGAAAAACGTGATCGCAAACCCGGCCATGAGCATCAGGTTATAAATGAGGAAATAGGGGTGATAGACGACCAGCATGATCATCCCAACCGTTCCGCCCACCACGACGTTCAACAGATCGATGAGCAGGGTGGAAAGCGCCCGCTGCATGAAGACCGTTTCAATAAAGTAGTTCGCGATTTCCGGTCGAGCCCCTTTAAATCGATTACGGGGCAGCGCCTCGACCATCGCCACCGCCACGCGTGCAAAGATCCGGCGCTGGACAACGTCCACCGCGTAAAAGTGGAAGGTCTTGAACAGACCGACGAACAGCAACACGGAAAACATGATGCCCGTCAGTGTCCAGATCATGACCGGTTGAATCGCGTAGGAAAAGGTGCTGACCAATTCCTGTACGGTCAACGGAATGATCAGAGAGAAGAAGCCGACGGCCAGGGCATAGGAGAAAAGCAGACTCATAATCTTTTTCTCAGCCCGGACGGCCACGGACAACTGTTTCATCAGCGCTTCGAACAGGCCCTGGTTGCTAACGCCCTGAGGTTCGTTCATGAGCACCCCCAGCAATATGTCAGAATGTGAATCATTGGCCCCTTGCTAATGTTGTATACAAACGGAACTTAGTCTATTCCTGGATCAACTTCCAAGCCCACCAAAGGAACTACGCGATACCACGAAGCAGATGCGGCACACTTAATCGCGTCCTGGAACCTTTCTCCCCGACGCACCTGCAGAACTGACCCGATCACCGTATTTGGCAAGCACGCTGTCGGCCAACGGCTTGGATAAGGCCCCTCTCGCCCACAGCATCCCTCCACGAGCCACCGCATAGTCGGCTTGGGCACGGTAGAGTTCATAGGCCGCTTCAACCACCGCACGCTCTCGGAGGTTGACGAAGAGAACGCTCGTGGCGCCCATATTAAACCGAGCCCGTTCTCCTTCTTCTAAGGTCTTGGCCAATCGCAGTGCCTCCGTCGCAGCCTTCACTCGGTCCCTGGCACGCACCTGAGCCGAGAGCCAGTTGTCTACCTCAATCTGGACTTGCCGCTCAGTGTAGACTTGCTTATACGCCAACCGCGTCTGCTCAGCTTCTGCGTGAAGGACCTTCCCTCGGGCAGCTCGATTGAACAGCGGCATGCTGAAGAGAGCAGCCATTCGGTAGCCGATCCCACCGACCCAATAGATCGCGCCGATTGCCGGACCACCTTCAATGGTGAACTTTGGAAGCAGACTATTCTTCGCCAGCTTGATTTCGATATTGTTCAATCTGGCTTCTATATAGAGATCGCGCACTTCCGGACGATCCTCCGTGGCTTCGACCTTAAAAGCTGCCACATCGTCTTCGGTCGGCAATGGTGTTTCCCCCTGAAATTCCGGAGCCCATTCCGGACGAGGCGTCACCGGCTCGCCGTTCTCCCAGAGAAAGAGCGCGAGTTTATATTGCTCATACTCCACCTTCCGTTGCGCGGCAATGGCAGCCTCTCGTCGCCGCTGAACTTCTTCTCGAGCTTCGACCACGTCGATCGGAGCGACCGCGCCGGCCTTGGCTCGGCCCTCCACCATACGATAGCGTTCCTCCGCAATAGCCAGCGCACGCTTGACCACATCAGCTTGCTTGACCACAACCTGCCAATCCCAGTATTGAACCGCCCCGGCAAGATAGAGATCCTGCCGTTTCTGAGCCACCTTCACCTCTGCTTGTGGGCCAGCGAGTTCTGCCTGCTGGAGCTCGGCATACTCTTCATTAATCATGAACCCCCGCAGGAGATTAATTCTTCCACCGACTATACCCATTTGCTGCGGATAGAACAGCTGAAAGTCTTGAGGGACCGCAATCGCAGGACTCTGGACGTTACGTTCATCGATAATAGGGTAGGCTCTGTTCCCCGTGAGCGTCGCACGATCCCCGAAAACGTTACGGATACCGCCGAAGAGCTCCAAGCCCCAGGGGTGGCCGATCTTGAGCATAGTATCGACATAGCCGGCATTTAAGGTGTTCAGGCCGGTTGCGTTCGTCAGATTGTAGGTTTGATACCGGTCGTACTCGATTTCGTTCTTAAATTTCGGCTCCCAGGCACCCAACGCTTTTAAGACTTTCGCCCGAGCCTGCGCCCGCTCCAGTCCGGTCGCCCGGAGCAGCGGATGGGTCAACTCAATCCTGGCCAATACCTCTTCAATAGTCAGAGGAGCGGTGCGAGTTGACTGAGCCTGCATGACACTCGAGTCGAGCACCGGCTCCCCCAGTGCGATCGCCGGCACTATCATCAACGAGAACAACAAGAGAAAGATCAAGGAAGGATGCTCCTTTGTTGCGGAATTAATCGCGGCCCGGTTGCTTAAAGCCGTTCATACCCGCCGCCGTCAACGGGTTCCCGTACTTGGCCAACTCGTTTTCAGGCCAAGGTTTCGACAAGGCCCCCCTTGCCCACAACATGCCTCCACGCGCCACAGCGTAGTCGGCCTGCGCCCGATAGAGCTGGTACGCATGTTGAACGACGTTGCGCTCACGGAGGTTCACGAAGAGGACGGTGCTTGCACCCATATTGAACCTGGTCCGCTCGCCCTCCTCCAACGTCTTGGCTAACCGTAAGGCTTCCGTCGCCGCCTTCACCCGGTCTCTGGCGCGCACTTGGGCCGAGAGCCAGTTATCCACGTCGATGCTGACTTGTTGCTCAGTGTACAGCTGTTTGAAGGCCAGTTGCTGCTGGTCCGCCTCCGCATACAGGACCTTTCCCCGCCCTTCCCGCTGGAAAATTGGTACCGCAAACCACGATTCGATTCGATATCCGACTCCCACATTCCAGTCTGAAGCGGCATCCATTTGCCCCCCCTTAAAATCAAACTTCGGGAGCAGGTGATTCTTCGCAAGCTTAATATCGATATTATTCTTCTTGGCTTCGATGTAGAGGTCCCGCACTTCCGGACGCACTTCCTTGGCTTCCACCTTATAGGCTGCAATCTCCTCGTTGGTCGGAAGCGGTGTTTCGCCCTGGAATTCCGGAGCCCATTCTGCACGGGGAGTCACCGGCTCGCCGTTCTCCCACAGGAAGAGGGAGAGCTTGTACTGTTCATACTCCACCTTCCGTTGCGCGGCGATGGCGGCCTCTCGCCGAACCTGAACCTCTTTGTTGGCCTCAATGACATCTAGCGGCGAGGACAACCCCCTCTTCGCCTGCCCCTCGATCTGTATGAATCGTTCTTCAGCCACAGCCAGGGTGCGCTTCACGATATCCGCTTGCTTAACGGCCACCTGCCAATCCCAGTACTGTACGGCACCGGCAAGGTAGAGGTCTTGCCGCTTCTGCGCCACCGCGATCTCCGCCTGCGGCCCCGCGAGTTCGGCCTTCTGAAAGTCGGCGTACTCTTCGTTCATCATGAATCCACGCAGCAGGTGAGCCTCGCCTCCGATAAGCATTTGTTGGTTATGCCAGAAGAGCAGTCCATCATTCGGGATGACCGCATGGGCGCCTTGGTTGATACGATCCCCAAACCCGTTGCGGATCCCGCCATTGAGCCTGAAGCCCCAGGGATGTCCCATCTCGATCGTGCTGTCGTTATAGCCCCCCGTCGTCGTATTGATGAAGGCCAGAAAGTTCCACGTCTGATAGCGATCGGCCTCTGTCCGGTTCTGAAACTTTGGTTCCCAGGCCCCGAGCGCCTTGAGGATTTTCGCCCGGGCCTGCATCCGTTCAACGCCGGTCGCCCGAAGGAGCGGATGGGTCAACTCAATACGTGCGAGCACTTCGCTGATGGTCAGAAGCTCGGTGCGGACGGACTGCGCCTTCAACGCGCTGGAGTCGTGCACCGGCGCCGCCAGGGTCGTCATGGGAAGCAAGATCAGAATCACGAGTAAGAAAGCGGTCATCGACAGATGCTCCTTGTGCCGGATTAATCGCGACCCGGTTGCTTGAAGCCGTTCATGCCCGCCGCCGTCAGCGGATTGCCGTACTTAGCCAATTCGCTTTCGGGCCACGGCTTGGACAGCAGCCCACGAGCCCACAGCATCCCTCCACGCGCTACGGCGTAGTCGGCCTGCGCCCGATACAGCTGGTACGCCTGCTCCACCACGTGGCGTTCACGGAGGTTGACAAAGAGGACGGTGGTCGCGCCCATATTGAATCGGGTCCGTTCGCCTTCTTCCAGTGTCTTCGCTAACCGCAGCGCTTCCGTCGCCGCGGTCACCCGATCTCTGGCGCGCACTTGGGCCGAGAGCCAGTTGTCCACGTCAAAGGTGACTTGCTGCTCGGTGTACAGCTGCTTCAACGCCAATTGTTGCTGAGCCACTTCGGCGGCCATGACCTTCCCGCGCGCTCCTCGTTGGAAGAGCGGCATCTCGGTGTGCACGCCGACCCGATACCCGAGTCCCACCAACCAGTCCGCAGCGCCCCCGGTCGGCCCCCCCTCCAGATCCAACGTCGGGAGCAGCTTGTTCTTGGCTAGCTTCATATCGATGTTGTTGAGCTTAGCTTCGACGTAGAGGTCCCGCACTTCCGGCCGCACTTCTTTCGCCTCTGCTTTATAGCCTGCGACCTCCGCGTTGGTCGGAAGCGGCGTTTCGCCCTGGAATTCCGGAGCCCATTCTGCATGGGGTGTTACCGGCTCGCCGTTCTCCCAGAGGAAGAGGGAGAGCTTGTACTGCTCATACTCCACCTTCCGTTGCGCGGCGATGGCGGCCTCTCGCCGAACCTGAACCTCTTGGTTCGCCTCAATGGCATCGAGTGGCGCAACCTTCCCATTCTTCGCCAACCCTTCGATCTGAACTAAACGCTCTTCAGCCACAGCTTGGGCACGCTTCACGACATCCGCTTGCTTAACGGCGACCTGCCAATCCCAGTACTGCACGGCTCCAGCCAAGTAAAGGTCTTGCCGTTTCTGCGCCACCTTGATCTCTGCTTGCGGACCCGCGAGCTCGGCCCGTTGAAATTCGGCGTTCTCTTCGTTGACCATGAAGTCTCGTAGGAAATGGATGGTCCCACTGTAGTAGAAGTGTTGCTTATGATAGGTCGCGCGCAGATCAGGGGGCAGCGCAATACGGTTGATACTTTCCTGATCCCCGAAGCCGCTGCGAAGTCCACCCGCGACCCTGAAGCCCCAAGGATGCCCGACCTCGACCGTGCTGTCGGCATATCCAATCGTATGCTGAGCCGGAATGTCGAACGCCGTCGTAAGGTTCCAGTTAGTATAGCGCTCGGTCTGTGTATAGTTCTTGACCTGCGGCTCCCAGGCCCCGAGCGCCTTGAGGATTTTTGCCCGGGCCTTCGTGCGCTCTGCTCCCGTGGCCTGAAGCAGGGGATGGGTCAACTCAATACGCGCCAGCACTTCCCCAATGCTCAGAGGTTCGGTACGTGTCGACTGTGCCTGCACCGTGCGGGAGTCGATCACCGGCTCCGCCATCGCGGTCATTGGCAGAATTACTACCAGAGCCAACACCAGTGCGACCATGTGGGATGCTCCTCTCGTATACATTCGGCGGACGGCGCACACACTAGCAACCTCCCCTTCTTTTTTCAAAATAGATAAAACAGATTTGTGGTATCGATTAATCCGATGGTATAGTACCGCCTCCTCCCGGGGGCTCAGGACCATATGGATTGGCTGAACTATCATCATCTCCTCTATTTCTGGTCCGTCGCCAAACACGGGACCGTAACGAAAGCCTGCGAAGAGCTCCGTCTCGCTCAACCCACCGTCAGCGGGCAGATCCATCTGTTGGAAAATACCTTGGGCGAGAAGCTGTTCATTCGAACGGGCCGGCGTTTGGTGCTGACGGAAATGGGCCAGCTCGTGTTCAAGTACGCGGAAGACATCTTCGCAACCGGGCAAGAGCTGATGAATACCGTGCGGGGGCAGGGAAACGGACAGCCGACGCGTCTGGTCGTGGGCATTGCCGACGCCGTTCCCAAACCGCTCGCCACCCAGCTGCTCAAATCCGCCCTCAAGCTCTATAAGCCGACACGCTTGATCTGCCAGGAGGATAAACTGCGCCAGCTTCTGACCGATCTGGCCGCCCATCGGTCGGATTTGGTGATCGCCGATACGCCGGCTCCACCAGGGGTGAAGGAGCATGCGTACAACCATCCGTTGGGTGAATCGGGCGTGACCCTATTCGCCACGGCAAAGCTGGCCGCCCAGTATCGCCGAGACTTTCCCGAGTCACTCCGCAACGCGCCGCTTCTCCTCCCCACATCGAGCGCCGTGCTTCGTCGTTTGATGGACCAGTGGATGGTGAACCATGGCATGCATCCCATCGTGGTCGGCGAGTTCGACGACAGTGCGACGCTCAAAGCCTTCGGTCAGGACGGCCATGGGATCTTCCCCGGCGCCACGGTGATCGAAAAGGAGATCTGTCGCCAATATCAGGTGCAGGTGGTTGGACGACTGGACGGGCTCATCCAGCATTTCTACGCGATCACCGTTGAACGGCGACTGAAGCACCCGGCTGTCCTTGCGCTTGTCCGCACCGCCCGACGCGAGTTGCTCTGCTGACAGGGTGTTGAACAGCCTGTGGGATACGGGCTTTCCAAAAATCTCCCAGCGAGGCTGGTTCACGCCTGGCACAAACCCTATCACACCTGAAGCCGTCCGACGGCTTTCAGCAGTTGCTCTCGCTCCTGACTCATAAGTTCCTTCCACTCGCCGGTGCCCAGGCCATCGACCGTGATGTGCATGATCCTGGTTCGATGCAGCATGATGACCCGATAGCCGAGCGCTTGACACATCCGTCTGATCTGCCGATTCCGTCCCTCGATCAAGACGATGCGGAAACGGTCACGCCCGACTCGACTCATTCGGCAGGGTTTTGTCCGGCTGCCGAGAATCACCACGCCTTCCGCCATGTGATCCAGAAAGGCCTGATCGAACGGACGATCCACCCGCACGAGATACTCTCGCTCGTGTCCGAATTCAGTACGAAGGATCTCGTTCACGATGTCGCCGTCGTTCGTCAGTAAGATGAGCCCGGATGAATCCTTATCGAGCCGCCCGATCGGAAAAATCCGTTCAGCATGCCCGATCTCGGCAATGATGTTTCGAGGAACATGCGATTCGCTCGTCGTCGTGACACCGACCGGCTTATGGTACTTGATATAGAGAGGTGCTCTTCCCCAGGGCAGGACCTGTCCTTCGCGGGCGATGACGTCCGATGGCTCGACCTGATCACCGAGCTTCGCCACACGGCCGTTGATCGTGATCAGCCCGGACTCGACCAATCGGTCGGCTTCACGCCGAGAACAGATCCCCTGTTCCGTGAAGAACTTATTGATGCGGATCGTCTGAGCCACGGAGAATCAGCCTCATCGCCGGATACTCAAACAGGCTGTTACGCTTGCCCTCAAGCCTGTGAAGCGTATCTCGTGAAGCGTCGTTCGTTTGCGAAATACCAAGAATAAAGAACGAGCGTGCGACCTTGCGACCGCTTCATCTCAATGTTCGTCTCAATGGACGCGGCGACCGGCCCTGATACGGCCGAGCATGCGATAGATCAACCGCGCAATGGAAAATTGCGGCGCGACAAATCCTTCAATGGGGGCGATCTCGCTGATATCCATCCCCACGATCCCTGGTCCGTCGGCAAGAGCCGTGATGAGCTTGAGGGTGTCGTACCATCCAAGCCCCCCAGGCTCGGGAGTGCCCAAGGCCGGAATAATCGATGCATCCAGCCCATCGCAATCGAACGTCAGGTACACCGGCGTTTGGCAAGCCGCAACGACGTCAGGAATCCACTTCGCCGCTTTCCCCTCATACGGACCGGATGGGTCGAGGATCGTTGCAGCAAAGAAGGTCTTGATGCGGTCCGTCCTGTCGATACGAGCGATCTCTTCAGAACTGATCGAGCGGATCCCCACCTGCACGAGCGGTAATCCGTCCTCCACCACCCGCGCCATGACACTGGCATGGCTGAACGGATTGTCCTGATAGGCCTCGCGCAGATCGCCATGGGCATCGATTTGCAGCACCGTCATCTGCGGATATTGCTTGGCATGGGCACGAATCGCACCCAACGCACCGGTGTGTTCCCCCGTCAGGGTGACCAGAAACCGTCCGGATCCGACATGCGGTGACACAAACGCCTCAATCGCATCGACGGCAGCGCGATCGACCTTGCCGTTCAGCTCCAACGGAGATGCCGTGGCCACGCCGCCCCATTCCCGATAGGGTTCGCATCGCAGTTGTTCGTCAAAGAATTCCACCTGAGCGGAGGCTTCAAGGATCGCGGAGGGGCCGTGGTCTGAACCACGGATGTAGCTGGAGGTGTGCTCATACGGAGCCGGCAGGACGTAGACACCCGCATGGTCCGGATGGCACCAGGGTTCGTCGATCCCTAGAAAGTTGCGATCCGGTCCTTCCCAGCCAGCAGGTAGCGTCATGCTGATCCTTCCCTTCGTGGGGTGAGCGACCGACGCGTGCTCATGCAGGCGAACACCACAGGCATTTACCGGCGAGGACGAGAGGGTACGTTTTCCGGTGGGATAAACACGGCCAAGGCGATGACGGTCGTCCACTTGCCCTTCTTCCCGACGGCCGACTGGGTGATATTGAGCGTCTGCACGATCTTCCCACCCATCTTGAACACCTGTTCCCGCTCTTTCCAGGCGACATTGGGATCGAACTCGACGCCTAAGGTCGTGGCCAACATCTGTGCCGCCAAGTCTTCGGTATATTCTCCCGTCTCCTCATCCGTCTCGCCGTGGGCATGGTGCTCGGACAGATATCCATACGTCCCGCGATCGGTCGGCTTGGCGAGCCCCACGGACGCCGACACGAGTTGGTTCCGTTCATTGGTTTCGGATCGGGCCATGACACAAAAGGTGATTTCGCCGGGCTTCAGCAGTTGCTCACCGCGCTTTCTGGGGATGATCTTGCAGTGCGGCGGAAGGATGGAGGACACGCTGACCAGGTTGCAGTACGCCACACCGGCGCTGCGCAACGCCTCTTCGAAGGAGGCCAGCTTTTCCTTGTGGACTCCCACCCCTCTCGTCAGAAACATATGCGTAGGTACCATCATCTCCCCTTTCGTCCGGCTATCGGCCTTTCTGGTTGTTCGGAATTGGTTGCGTGACGTGCGTTCAAGCGGTCAGCCTGATACACAAACTGCTCCGTACCACCGCGTGTATCGGGCGTTTGTTGTAGCAAGATTGAACCGGCTTCGCAATATCTTCTAGACACTTTTTTCGGATGGCGCGGATGGGTCCTTGAGGTTCATGATGAGCATCCTGGGTTCGGTCATATCCTCGATCGCGGCCCGGACGCCTTCGCGCCCCAACCCCGAATCCTTCACTCCGCCGTAAGGCATATGGTCCGCCCGGAACGTCGGAATTTCGTTCGCCAAGACGGCTCCGACTTCAAGATGACGAAACGCGTAAAAGATCTTGTTGATGTCCTGGGTGAAAATACCAGCCTGCAATCCAAAGTCCGATTGATTGAGCAACGCTACGGCCTCGCTGAGCTGGCGATAGGGCGTCACGGTCACGACCGGTCCGAACACCTCTCGACAGGAAACTTTCATCTCAGGCTTCACATTCCCCAATACCGTGGCCTCCACCAACGATCCGATCCGTTTCCCGCCCAAGAGCAGGCGGGCCCCGTCCGCCACCGCTTCGCCGATCCAGCTCTCCACTCGTTGCGCGGCTGCTTGATCGATCAGAGGCCCGATGGTCGTCGCTTCCTCGGCAGGATCACCGAGTTTGAGCCGAGCCACATGCATGAGGAGTTTGGTCGTAAACGCGTCGACGACTGCTTGATGCACGAACACCCGCTGCACCGAAATGCAGGTCTGGCCGGCATACCCGAACCCGCCTGCGGCGCAGCGCTGCGCCGCCAGCTCCAAGTCGGCATCCGGCTCGATCACCACACCCGCATTGCCGCCGAGCTCGAGCGTGACTTTTTTCTTCCCACATTTGGCCTTCAACATCCATCCCACCGACACACTGCCGGTGAAACTCAGCAGTTTGAACCGAGGATCGATCACCATCCGTTCGGCAAGGGTGTTGTCGCAGGGCACGACATTCAGTCCGCCTGGAGGCACGCCCGCTTCGAGCGCGATCTCGCCGAGCAGCAGGGCCGTCAACGGCGTCTGCGGGGCCGGCTTGATCAGAATCGGGTTCCCCGCCGCGAGGGCCGGCGCCACCTTGTGCGCCACCAGATTCAGTGGAAAGTTGAAGGGGGTGATGCCGAGAATCGGACCGATCGGAAACCGGCGAACCATGCCGAGATGGGTGTCAAAGCCCGGCGTCCAATCGAGCGGTACCACCTCACCCGCAATCCGCCGCGACTCCTCGGCCGCCACGGTGAACGTCTGGATGGCGCGACTGACCTCCCGCTTGGCATCAGTGATCGGCTTCCCCGCCTCGGCCGTGATGGTCTGCGCGCACTCGTCTCGCCGTCGGTAGAGCAACGCGGCGATCTGCTGAAGCATGTTGTATCGGGCATGTCCCGGCAACTGCGCCATCACCGCCGCCGAACCGGACGTCGATGCGACGGCCTCCTCGACATCGGCCTCAGTGGCTTGAGCGACCTGCGTGATGGATTTTCCGGTGAACGGATCGACGACCGGAGTCGCGACCGCACCCTGTTTCCACTGGCCTTGAACGAGAAATGGACGGGATTCCTGCACAGGAAGATTCGCTGGAGTCTCTTGGATGAGGGTTGGTATTAATCCGCCGCTTCCACCGACGCAGCCGGTTCGGCTGCCGGTTGCACAATCGCGGCGGCCTCCTCCTCTGCGGCAATGGCCTTGGCGATCAGTTCTTCCGTCCCCCAATCACGAATCGCCTCCAGGGTAAACCCCTCGTAGGTCGAGACGCCATGACAGGACGGACAATCCGGCATCGGAACTTTTCGATAAAAGACTTCCGTGAGGCATGACATGCACACCCAGAAGTCGTCGTCGCGATGAGAGACCGGCCAGAACGATTGCATCGAAGCCATAGGGATACCTCTCCCTTGTGTGATACAGAGGACTATCGCACCTGAGTACCGATGTCAACCCTAGCCCACATTATTCAGTCGCACACTACTGCTATTTTTTACCGTTCGCCAACAATCGATCGATCTCTTCCGCGAACATCTCGAAGGGAAATGCACCGGGAATAGCCACGGCCGGTTCCTTTTCCGTCGGCTCCGTCGCCGTCCGCACCAGGATGAACCCGGGGGTTCCATGAAACCCCCACTGATTGGCTTCCTGGCGGTCCTCGAAAATCGCCTTCGTAAACCGTCCATCGCTCATGCACCGTTCGAAAGCGGCTTGATCCAGACTCAATGTCGCCGCATGTCGCCGATACACCTGCTTGTCCAGCTGTCCTCCTTCGGAAAACAACCGGTCATGCATCGCCCAATACTGGCCCTGTTCACCGGCACATCGTGCCGCCATCGCCGCATCGAGTCCCGTCCCTTGGTCGCCTCGCGGAAAATCTCGATACACAAATCGCACTTTCCCCGTATCGACGTACCGCGCCTGAATTCGCGGCCACGTCTGTTTGAAGAATTTCAAACAAAACCCGCAGGTAAAATCCGAGTATTCGATCAAGGTGACTGGGGCATTGGCTTGCCCCCTCATCCGCAGATCAGTCTCACCCGAAGTTGCGGCAGAAACCGGCACCGACCATAAGAGCAGGCCCCCGATGACGGCCAGACACACCCGTTGTCCCATCGACCAGATCATGAACCGCGTACCACTCCGGCTTTTCTTCTTTCCAGCAGGCCCATCATCAGCAGCGGCCACACAACGGTGGCGTCGCTCAAGACTTCGGCGAATCGCCCACCGTCTTTCGGCGCCACAAATTTCCCCCAGGAGAGCCCTTCCTGATACGTACAGCCGCTGAGGCCCCCCCAATAGTCCGGTTCGGGGCAAATTCTCACGCCATAGTGAAATCGAGGCGGTGTCACATTCAGCCCTAACCGAAGGTTGCCCACTTCAACATAGGGGCCGACTTGTTGCGCCCAGTTGCGTGGCACGCCGCCACCGATCGTAAAAATTCCCCGTCGCTTCGCAGAGAGCATATGGTCGGCATAGCTGTTCAGGTCGAAGTACGGATTAAATGACGGGTGGTATTGCAGAATCGTCTGCAAGATCCCCAGATCACCATTTTGATCGCCCCGTGAACGAGCTTGCTCGACTTGCCGCGCCATCGCCAAGGTTCCTATATCCAGTCCCACCTCTGAATCCGTAAAGGCTGGGATATACACCGGTACGTTTTTCAGGTAGGCGCTTTTCAAAATGCCGTCACCATGCAGTTCTTCCGCCAACGTCTTTCCAAGTTCTCTCGTGATCACGTGCGACGACAGCGGCTGATCCTGATCCAGGCGCCTCAGCGTCTGCGCCACGACATGCTCGACATAGTTTAAATTCGCTTCCATCTCGAGCGTGTCATAGACGCGGTTGTATCCCTTCTTGAACAACTCTTCATCGCTCATCGAGGGATCATGCCGATAGTGAGTCTTGCCGACCGACTCGCTCAGGCCATGAGCCATCAACGCGCCGGTTGAGATGATGCACTGCACCATGCCTTCATCGATCATCTTCGTGATGATCTTCCCCATCTTGGCGATGGTCATTGCGCCGGACAACGTCATCACGACCTTGCACTCGGGGTCTTCGATCATCGCCGAGAGCACCTCGAAGGCCTTCCCCACATGCCGTCCGCCGAAGGCCGTCTTCCCCATAGCCTCGAGCAGTTCACCGAACGAAGAAATCTTGTCGGGATCCAGCGGCTCAAGCGCCTCTAATCCGTCTTTGGCTCCATCACGAAACTCACGTGCATACATAAGACAACCCTCTACGGCTACCCAAACCATTCTCTGATGTGGATTCGTTTATACACAACCCTGAATAGAGGCGTCAATGAATGTTGCGGGCGGATTCTCACTACTTGATTGCTCGGAGAGAACGGTCCAGCAGCCTGAAAGGTATTTTATCCTACTGAACTCTCACTACAGCAAATTCTGAACGCCCCCGCCCATCCATCTTCCCCGCAAGCCTGGATGCAGGCGAGCACGGACCGATTCGGAAGGAAATATCTGGCAAGAGAACGCACTCCACTCACACTGCCGACGAGACAGGTCCTGAGTGCCGGCAGACACATCGGGCATATCTGGATTCTCCAGGTCATTCAGCCACGCTCTAAAATAACGGCTTCTTCCCGCCTGCCTTGATGATGGCGTGACTCAGAGCTTTCGACAGGCTCTCTGCGGCCGCTGCATCGCAGACCGGAAGCGAGAGCTCCCCTTTCTTTTCCCCCGGCTTGTCCTTTGGCGCACGATCCTCATACACGAGCTCCTCCAGATTTGTGACTACCAACCGGCCGGTTTTGAGTTCGTGTATCGGCTTCCCCGGCATCAAGAGCGTTGCCACCCATTCGGTCACACAGGCTGCACGTGTGCAGCGCATCCGAACGCCGTAGAGGTTCGTTCCTTCTCCTTCTCGCTCGGAGCTGACCTCGGGAGACATGGCGCGCAAGTCGAACTCCTGAACTTTTTCCACCGGCGCTTGGAGATCAAGGGCCCCGCCGAATCGCATCCGCTCATTGAGCCTTGTAATGAATTGGAGGCCGGAGGGAGGCCGAACCACCACGTCGACCTTGGCCGTTCGATCCAACTGCCAGGGCGCTCCGTCCTTCGGGGCCATCCGTTGCAGCCCGCTGCGCATGGTCGCGCAGGCGTCCCACATATCTTTGATAAACCCCATCGTCTCGTCCAACGACGGCCCATCGGCACTCGGTGTATTGCTTGAATCGGCCCGTCCATTCGGCAAGCTTATTACGAAGGTGAGAAGACCGGCCACGAGACCCGATACGAGCCACTTCACCATCATGTCGATCCCTCGACTGTGCAGGATAGTTTTTGAACCTACCATGGTGGGAAAGTGTATCCTGTCGCTGAGCGTCATTTCCAGTTGAGACCCTCCACGGAAGACAAGAATCACGGGAGGGTATGAGCTGGGGGTGGAACTACGAAGCCAGGCTGTTGAAGCAGCAGGCTCTCACCACGTGCACCGTAGAAGCAGTAACGAACGGGATACTGTTCTCTCCGGGCATCATATATATCCGAAAAAGAACCAAGAGCTCACCAAACTTTGGGTGCCATCCGACCGGTGAGCGTCCTCAGTTCTTCATCGTTTCGTCTGCAACTCCACGTTGACGAGTTTTATTTCTGAGAGATCCGTGAGCCGCGGACACCACCGTGTGCCGGCCCGCCACAAAGCCGAGTCCAGTTGGTCGTAGACCGTCCCCGGGTGGTCGTAGTGAATTCCGTACGCATGCGAGGCCGCACATCGACAGGGGAACACGAACGACTTCCCCGAGTCGTCCGCCTCCACCTCGAATCGTGTGACGGTCAGATCAAAGGTGAGCCGGATCTTGAACCAACAGTGAGCATGATGGTCGTCGACCTGCATCGAGTGCTGATAGCACTGCAACACGTCCCGGACGGTCACCATGCTCAAGGACGTATTCCCCGAGAACACCTCGGCTCGCTTGTCGAGCACCAAGGCTTTGGCCAGGGACAAAGCCTGCCCCACTTGGATCGGATTCAGGAGGTCGAACGCCGACTCGTAGATGACGATGTTGGGATGCACCTTGAATTCGCGTAGAGATCCGCGCTTGGCCAGCTCGAGGTTCCAATAAAAGTCTACGGCCTGGGACTCACGGAAGCGGAAGGTCAGGAGGTTCATAATCCACCCCCGGGGGAAAGAAACGTGTGGCATCGAACAACAAAACCCCGAAGGGTTTTATCCGCGGCCATCAATTTCGACAAGACACTAAAGGAGCCGCAGCGTGAGCAAGCTTGGTTGTGGTGGTCCCAACGGGATTCGAACCCGTGTTTAAGCCTTGAGAGGGCTCCGTCCTAGGCCAGGCTAGACGATGGGACCATCCGAACCGGTCTGAGAGGTGGACGGTAGCACAAGCGGTTTTCTCTTTGCAACGAACCGCCGCCCCATCGAAAGGGGAGCCCTTTGGGATCTTCCCTGTAGGCCGTTTGCATGGGGCCATAATACCTGCCATTTCTACATCGGACAAACTTGACAGAACAGGGCAGAACGCCTAGCCTGGTGAGTGTTTCCACGCTATTCCCTATGCTCTATACCTGCTTCACACGACCCATGGTCGTTGCGGTTCGAGGTTGCTAAATGGGTGAGTCGGTGCCGGTTCACGGGACCGATCCGTTCTCCCGTTCGCCCTCAATGGGAGTGCTGTCCAAGCCGCGACTTGAACTCCGCATCGGATCCAATATCTTCCGCAACACCAACGGCGTCGTCACGATTGACGGGAAAGAACAACTCGTCGTTGAACTCAAGCCGGAGCTCGGGCAACTCCTCATCACCCTCGATCTCTACAGCGAGCAGGGTATTCGCATTGCGCACCTACGCCGGAACGTTCTGACGGTGAATGACCGCGGACGATTTGCCGTGGAGATGTCTCACGGTCAAACCCTGCCGGCGATTCAGTTATCAGATCTGCGGTCCGGGGATCCGGCTCTCGAGGTTCACATGATGTCCGTGCACAGAGTGGACCTCGTCTGCGGGAAACTGTTCTCGCACAAGGGTATGCCGGTGGAAATCACGCCGCACTATTGTCGAATCGGCTCCCACACGACGCTCTTTGGAGAGATCCTGGACATGCGAGGCGGCCCCGCTATCCTCGGCTGAGAGGATTGATCGATTAGGTGTTCAAGAACCGCTTTGCCCTCACCTCCTCTTTTCTCTAGAATAGAACGATGACCGATATCCCCAAGCCGTCCGTGCAAGCGTTTCTCGTCTGCGACCAAGTCATTGAGGATAGCCTCACCAAAAAGAAAAGCCTGATCGGAATCTTCACTCATCTTCAGACGGCTACGTTCCCTTTCCATCATCAGCATATGGGACTCTACTTCTGCCTCACCGACGCCGAAGGCCTCTATCACTTTGATATCGACTTGATCTATCTCAACTCGGAACAACTGGTCTGTCGAGCCACTCTTCCCAACATCGAAATCAGCGACCGCCTCCAAATCTCTGATTTCGGCATCAATATCCCGCTTCTCATCCTTCCGGCACCCGGCCGCTATGAATTCCGCCTCCTGATGGAAGGCCAGCTGATCGCCCAGAAGGATTTCAACGTCATGTCGATACCGGATCCCACTGCGACTGAACCTGCCTCTTAGCCGTTCCCCCATTCCTCTCATCGCCCTGTCTGTGATAGAACTCCTCCCTGAACGCGGCCTTCATGCGACCGAGGCCGACAGGATCGATCCAACACCATGACCACACCAGAGTCTTCATCTTCTTCGAATTTCATTCGCGATCTCGTCGCCGCCGACCGGGCCGCAGGCAAGCATGGGGGCCGGGTCGTCACCAGATTTCCGCCCGAGCCCAATGGCTATCTCCATATCGGTCACGCCAAATCCATGGCCCTGAATTTCGGGCTGGCGAACGAGATGTCCGGTGGAGTCTGTCATCTCCGATTCGACGATACGAACCCCACGACCGAAGATCCCGAGTATGTACACGCGATCCAGGATGATGTCCGATGGTTGGGATTCGATTGGCACGACAAGATGTTTTACGCCTCGGACTACTTCGAGCAACTCTACGCCTTCGCGGTGGTCTTGATACGGAAAGGGAAAGCCTACGTCGATAGCCTGACTCCCGATCAAATTCGAGACTACCGCGGTACACTCACCGAACCGGGCCGTGATAGTCCCTACCGCACCAGATCGGTCGACGAGAATCTGGGATTGTTTACGCGCATGCGAGCCGGAGAGTTTTCCGACGGGACCCATGTCTTACGCGCCAAGATCGATATGGGGTCGCCCAACATCAACCTCCGCGATCCGATCCTCTACCGAATCCGCCATGCGATCCACTATCGAACCGGATCGAGCTGGTGCATCTATCCTGCATATGATTTTGCTCACCCGTTGTCCGATGCGATCGAAGGGATCACACACTCCATCTGCACCCTGGAATTTGAGGATCACCGCCCGCTGTACGATTGGGTGGTCGCGGAAGCCGATGCACCCCATCAGCCACAGCAAATCGAATTCGCCAGGCTGAACCTCACCTCGACCGTCATGAGCAAGCGCAAGCTACTTGAACTGGTCGAGAAGAAACTGGTCGCCGGATGGGATGACCCACGTCTTCCTACCTTGAAAGGCCTCCGTCGGCGAGGCGTGACTCCGGAGGCGATTCGGGCCTTTTGCGAGCATATCGGTGTCGCCAAGCGTGACGCGATCGTCGAGATGCAGCTTCTTGAACACTTCATCCGGGAAGACCTCAATAAGCGATCTCTGCGCGTGATGGCGGTGCTCCGCCCGTTGAAAGTGGTGCTTGATAACTATCCGGATGGTGTCGTTGAGGACCTTGAGGCCGTGAACAATCCGGAAGACGCATCGGCAGGGACCAGAAAGGTGCCCTTCTCAAAAGTCCTGTACATCGAGCAGGAGGATTTCAAGGAGGACCCGCCCAAACAGTTCTATCGCCTTGCTCCAGGTCGAGAGGTCAGACTCCGCTATGGGTACATTATTAAATGCGTCGGCGTAACGAAGGACCTGCAAACCGGGACGATTACCGAGCTCCATTGCACGTACGACCCAGAGACCAGAAGCGGGTCAGCCCAGGAGCAGCGTAAGGTCAAGGCGACTATTCACTGGGTCTCGGCGGTACATGCCGTCCAGGCGACCATCCGACTCTATCAGCCGCTGTTACTCACCGACCAGGCCAAGCCCGCAGCCGATCAGGCCTGGACGCAGTCCCTGAACCCACAATCTCTTGAACGACTAACCGGTTGCTGGGTGGAGCCAAGCCTTCGCACTGCCGAACCCGGCTCCCGATTCCAGTTCGAGCGGCAGGGATACTTTTGTGTCGACTCCGACTCATCACCCGACACACTCCTCTTTAACCGAACCGTGCCGCTCAAAGATGCATGGGCTAAGGTTGCGAAAGCCCAGCACACCTCCACGTGATCGTCCTTCCAGATTGACGACCACCGCGTGCCCTTGCGGATTTTCCCACAACGCGTGCCACCGCAAACGGGGCGGTCTATACTTTCTTGAGAAACGGATTGTTGAGCATCCGGTGACCGGCCGTGAGGTTCTCTGAGAGTCGCTATGATCGAATGTCGAGAACATCCCCGCATCCCCATTGAGCTCCAAGTCATTTTTTCTCTGACCGACCAGACAGATGTCCGCCATGGGACCACCTTCGACATTTCAACCGGCGGTTGTGCCGTGACCAGTGCCGTCTCAATGGCACCTGGAACCGGTGTCAAGCTGTTGATCCAGGCCACGGAATTGGCCGTCCCGATCACCGTCCAGTCTGGCGCAGTTCGATGGGCGCGCCATGGCGAGTTCGGTATCGAGTTCCTACGCCTCACCGACCTCGATCGAAGCCGATTGCAGCGGCTGCTCCATGTCGCCAGCCTCCGATCCTCGCCACACCACTGAGGCGTTCAGCAAAGACTTTCCTTTCTCCGCCATCGTCGTTACACTCCACCCCATGACCTGCCCCCTGTGTCAGCAATCAACAACGTGGGAAGGAAATCCTTGGCGTCCCTTTTGCTCAGAACGTTGCCAGGTGACTGATCTGGGCACATGGGCCATGGAACAATACCGTATTCCAGGCCAGACCTTGACGATGGAGCGACCCATTAACAGTCAAGGCGATGCCGACATCCCCTAGTCGATCGTTAGAGCCTGAGCACGTTGAGACCGGTCCCACTTGGCAGAACCCGCCAACTGCACCACCCAAACCCCCACCTTTTGCGCTTGGCAGAATCACGGTGAACTTGCTAAGGTCTGACAACTATTTCTCCCGTGCGAAGGAGGACCGTCATGCTCCCGACCAAAGGCTATGCCGCGATGGCCGCAAAAGAACCGCTTCAGCCGTATTCATTTGAACGGCGCGATGTCGGTCCACACGACGTCTTGATTACGATCTCGCATTGCGGCATCTGTCATTCCGATATCCACCAAGCCCGTAACGAATGGGGCATCTCCCTCTTCCCGATGGTACCCGGCCATGAGATCGTTGGAACCGTCGCACAAGTCGGGGCGGCAGTGAAAACCTTCAAAGCCGGTGATCGAGCCGGTGTCGGATGTTTCGTGGATTCCTGCCGAACCTGTACGGCCTGCCGAGAAGGGCTAGAACAATACTGCGACGGGGGCACCCTCTGGACCTACAGTGCGCAAGACAAGACAGGCCAGATCACTCAAGGCGGTTACTCAGCCCAGATCGTCGTGGATGAACGGTACGTCCTCAGGATTCCAGCGACGCTTTCGTTGGCCGGAGCAGCCCCCTTGCTCTGTGCGGGTATCACCACCTACTCTCCCCTCCGGCAATGGGGCATCGGTCGCTATCATAAACTGGCCGTCGTCGGCCTTGGCGGGCTTGGCCACATGGCGGTGAAAATCGCCAAAGCCATGGGAACGGAAGTGACGGTGTTGAGCACCTCGGAGAATAAACGGCAGGATGCAAAGCGGCTAGGGGCAGCACACTTTGCAGTGACGTCGGACCCTCAGACGTTTACCAAACTCCAGGGGTATTTCCACTACGTCCTCGATACGGTTTCGGCCCCACACAATTACAACGCCTACCTGAACCTGCTTAAAACCGACGGGACCATGATCCTCGTCGGGGCACCGGAAACCCCGACCCCTGTCGAAGCCTTTTCGCTCATTTTCAAACGACGACGCCTGGCCGGTTCTCTGATCGGCGGCATCAAAGAAACACAGCGCATGCTCGATTTCTGTGCCCAACACCAGGTCGAGTCCGACGTGGAAGTGATTTCCATCCAACAGGTGAATGACGCCTACGAACGGATCCTCCGGGGCGATGTGAAATTTCGATTCGTCATCGACATGGCGTCGCTACGTTGATCTTGGTTCTTCTCAAGTCACAGGACGTTCAAAAGCTCCGTCCAGCAAGGCCACAGCGAGTAAACAAGTGAGGCGTAGTTGCGCCGTACGTCGAATCTCCGAGCGAGTGAGAACAAAGCTGGCGAGCTCTTTTCACCATCCTGGCGGAAAGTGGCTGGGGGACTAGGAATCGAACCTAGGTAGCCGGCTCCAAAGGCCGGCGTCCTACCGCTAGACGATCCCCCAGCGCGGTACCGACATCATGCGTGGGAATGGGACGAGAAAGAAATTTTTGGCTGGGGGACTAGGAATCGAACCTAGGTAGTCAGATCCAGAGACTGACGTCCTACCGCTAGACGATCCCCCAACCGACGTTCACAGTAATATATCGATCGCAATTTCGTCAAGATCGACGCAGGTTTGGCAGGGAGGAAATCATCAGCCTATCGAGGCACGCTCGATTCCTTTTCTCAGACGAAACAGCGTCCGCTCCCGTCCCAAGACTTCCATGACCTCAAACAAGCCCGGGCTTGCCGTTCGCCCGGTGATCGCCACACGAACCGGCTGGGCCAAGGCGCCCATTTTGACACCTTCTTCTTCGACTAGCTTCTTGAAGCTTTCTTCCCAGGTTTGTTTGGAAAAGCTGGGGAACGCGTCAAAGCGTGTCACCAGCTTCTGCAGCAACGGCGCCACCGCCGGCGTGAGAAACTTCTTGGCTGCCTCTTCCTCGAACGGAGCGACTTGCCCGAAATAAGGTTTCACCCATTCCACCATGTCGACCAACGTCTTCGCCCGTTCCTTGACCAACACCACCAGCTGTGCGAGCCATTCCTCCGATACCGCTTCGACCTCATGCTTCAACCCTGCTTGTTCCAACAACGGCACGAGCGCCTGAGCCACCGAGCTCGGTGGACTCGTTTTGATGTACTCGGCATTGATCCACACCAACTTGTCCGGGTTGAATACCGCCGCCGACTTCTGGACGTGATCCCAGGAGAACTTTTCGATGAGTTCCTGCCGAGTAAAGAGCTCTTGATCGCCGTGAGACCACCCCAGTCGAACCAGGTAATTCACCATGGCATCGGGCAAGTACCCCATGTCCCTATAGGCCATAATCGACGTCGCCCCATGGCGTTTTGAGAGCCGCGTCTTGTCGGATCCCAGAATCATCGGGAGATGGCCGAAGCGCGGAACAGCAAACCCCAGCGCTTCAAAAATCGGAATCTGTCGCGGCGTGTTGGTCAGATGGTCATCCCCCCGCACGACGTGTGTGATGCGCATCAATGCATCGTCGACGACGACCGAAAAATTGTAGGTCGGATAACCGTTGGACCGGAGAATAATCAGGTCGTCGGCCGCACTATTATCGAAGGTGATTGCGCCTTTGATGAGATCATCGACGATGATGTGCCCTTCCTGCGGCGCCTTGAAGCGAAGCGCGGCGTCGGCAGGCGGATTGGTGATCTGTAATCGGCGGCAGCGGCCGTCGTAGCGAGGCGATAAGCCTTTTGCCTCAGCCTCCTTTCGCCGAGCCTCCAGCTCTTCCGCCTTGCACACACACCAGTACGCATGCCCCGTCTCAAGTAACTTCATAGCATGGGCGCGATACAGATCCATCCGTTCCGTTTGGCGGAATGGCCCTTCATCCCAATCGAGCCCGATCCATTCCATCCCCTCAATAATGGCCTGGATGGACTCATCGGTCGACCGACTTTGATCGGTATCCTCGATCCGAAGAATGAACGTCCCCTGCTGTTGACGCGCAAACAGCCAATTGAATAGGGCCGTGCGCACTCCACCGATATGCAAAAAACCCGTCGGGCTGGGAGCGAACCGGACACGAACCTCAGTCATGACAGCATTGCCCTTCTTCATACCTACGAAACCGCCCATCTATACCACGCTGAGAAAATCCTTGTACACCGCCGAAACACTTCCATCTCTCTACTGCTTCTGCTATGAGGATGCCGGAGGAGGTGGGAATGGCAGAACAGAGGCAACCTGCCACAGTACTGTCCGCAACGGATCTCACACCGCACGTGCGCCAGTTGGTGATCAAGCCCAAAGCTGCCAAGATTGCCTTCCAACCTGGACAATGGGTCTCTCTTCACCTCCCCGTAGGGCCCAAGCCGCCGCTCAATCGAGCCTACTCCATGGCCGATCCTTCCTCGCCCTATGGAGAGTTGACGCTGGTGTTTGATCTCGTTCCCGATGGACTCGGTTCTCCTTACCTCTATCAGCTGAAATCAGGCGATGAACTGACCTTGTCCGGACCCTACGGGCGTTTCATTCTTCCTCAGGCGCTTGATCGGGAACTTATCCTGATCGGACGCTACACAGGCCTGGTTCCAATGCGATGCCTGTTGAAGCAGATGTTTTTTAAAAAAATTCATACTCCGGTCCTGTTGATCGCGGTGGCCCCCAGCGAAGAGGAGGTTCTGTTCCATCAGGAATGGCTCACGATGGCCGTACAGCAGCCATCCTTCCGTTATCTTCCGATTGTGGCCGAACAGAGCGAGTCCCAAGCCGTAGAGAAAACCCTGGCGATGCTGGGACCGCTGCTCACTGGTCAACCAAAAGTGATTCCTATGCTCTGTGGGACCAAAGCCTTCGTCCGTCCTCTACGGGCCTATTTTATGGATCAAGGATACGATCGAAAGGAGATCAAGGCGGAGACCTATGACTAGGAAAATCTTCGGACTTCATCAGCATTGTCGGATTCAACCGAACTGATCGACCGATGAGTCCTAAAGAGCGTAGTCGCGCTTCTTCAGTGGCCCTCTCGCACGAGATTTTTATTCACAGCGGGAATTTCTACGACGATATCCGCCTTCCCATTCGGGACACATTGACAACCCAGTCGAGACTGAAGCGTCGTCATGGGAGCTTCATCCAGTTGATCATATTCGTCATCGGTACCTTCGTTACAGGTTTCCAAACCCTGCTTCACAATGACGTGACAGGTCGAACAGGCGCAAACCCCACCACAGACATGCTCCAAATCTATCCCCTGGCCCATGGCGATATCCAAAATGCTCCCTGGTAATCCTGTAACCCCGTAAGGAATCTTTTCTGGATCCACAGTAACTGTGGTCGATGTTCCGCTTGGTTGGATAAATGTGACGGAATAGGAAACCTTAGGAAGTTCGCAATCGGCTTTCTCAATGTAGGGGTTCGTCCCACCCATGTGCCTGTTCCTTTCTGAGCCGGATTAGATTGTTGTCACGTATTGACACGATTCAAATCTGCATGATAGCTTTAGTGCGACCATATTGATCGGAGATCATTATAGTCTCCGATCTTCCTGATCGGCAATAGACATGTTGAAGATTTCAAAAAAAGCTGACTACGCGCTGATGGCCCTCCAGCATATCGCCTCTGTCCAGTTCGGCGATGTCACACCAGGCCGCGTGGTGAATACGAAAGAGATCGCCGAGGAATATAACATTCCACTGGAACTGCTTGCGAAGGTCCTCCAGGTTCTCTCAAAAAACGGCCTGATCGAGAGTCACAACGGCCCGAAGGGTGGCTATCTCCTGGCACGGAGCGCTAGACAGATCACCATTGCACAGATTCTTGAAAGCATCGAGGGCCCGCTGGCCATTACCGACTGTTCACACGAAAAAGATGGCGACTACTGCATGCAGCGCGAACACTGCAACATCCGCACGCCGCTCTTGAAAATTCAAGACAGTATCTACCAGTTACTGAACAATATGACGTTGGGAGACATGATGGGGGGGACACCCTTGATTACCATTCAATCTCCCTCGGTACAAGGAGTCGAACGATGAAGCTTCCTATTTTCCTCGATAACCATTCCACCACTCCCATGGATCCACGAGTATTGGAGGCCATGCTGCCCTACTTCGTCGAAAAGTTCGGCAACGCGGCCAGTCGCAACCATGCTTTTGGCTGGGCGGCTGAAGAAGCCGTGGAAGAGGCTCGGAAACGGATCGCGAAACTGATCAAGGCTGATGCCAAGGAAATCGTCTTTACCAGCGGCGCCACCGAATCGGATAACCTCGCTCTAAAGGGCGTCCTGGAGATGTACAAAGAAAAAGGCACCCACATCATCACCTCGTCCACGGAACATCGGGCCGTACTCGATACCGCCAAGTCTCTGGAAGCCAAGGGCCTCGCGACCGTGACCTACTTGCCGGTGGATAAATACGGCATGGTGAATCCGCAAGATGTGCAGAACGCCATCACCGACAAGACGATCCTGATCTCGGTCATGCTGGCGAATAACGAAATCGGCACGATTAATCCCGTTGCGGAGATCGGCAAGATCGCCAAAGCAAAAGGCATCCTGTTCCATTGCGATGCCACGCAAGGAGTCGGGAAAATTCCCGTTGATGTTCAGGCCATGGGAATCGATCTCATGTCCTTCTCGGCCCATAAGATGTATGGCCCGAAGGGGATCGGGGCCCTCTACGTCAGGAAACGAAACCCGCGCGTGCGGATCGCACCTCAGATGGACGGCGGCGGGCATGAACGCGGCATGAGGTCCGGCACCTTACCGGTTCCGCTGATCGTCGGATTCGGGAAGGCCTGTGAGCTCTGTGAACAGGAGATGACGGCAGAAACGGCTCGGCTGACCAAGATGCGCGACCGGCTGCAGACCGAGATCATGGCGGCCCTGGAGGAAAGCTATCTCAACGGCCATCCGACGAACCGGCTGCCTGGCAATTTCAACATTTCCTTCGCGTACGTCGAAGGCGAGTCCTTGCTCATGGGCATGAAAGACATCGCGCTCTCATCCGGATCAGCCTGCACTTCGGCCACGCTGGAACCTTCCTACGTTTTGCGTGCGCTCGGGGTGGGAACCGAGCTCGCTCATTCGTCGATCCGTTTCGGCTTGGGCCGTTTCAACACCGATGACGAGATTGACTATACGATCAAGAAGGTTATTGAGATCGTCACGAAGTTGAGGGAGATGTCCCCACTCTATGAGATGGCAAAGGAAGGCGTCGATCTGAAATCCGTTCAATGGGCCGCACATTAGCGTGCGTAACATGCACCTCGTGAAGCGTATCTCACAAACAACGAACACCGCTTCACGGTTCGACAGACTCACCGTCCCGAGCTTGGTCGAGGGACGAATGACAAGATACCAGGGAGGCTCCTATGGCATACAGCGATAAAGTCGTCGATCATTTTAATAACCCCCGCAACATGGGAAGTTTCAAAAAGGATGAAGAAGGCGTAGGCACCGGCATGGTGGGGGCGCCGGAGTGCGGCGACGTGATGAAGCTGCAGATCAAGGTGCAGAACGATACGATCGTCGATGCCAAGTTCAAGACGTTCGGCTGCGGATCGGCCATCGCCAGCTCCAGCTTGGCCACCGAATGGCTGAAGGGCAAAACGATTGAAGAAGCGCAACAGATCAAGAACACGGACATCGTCCAGGAGCTCAATCTGCCGCCGGTCAAGATTCACTGTTCGGTTCTCGCGGAAGATGCGATCAAAGCCGCGTTAGCCGACTATCAGAAGAAATCCGACGGAGACGCGTCCGGCACCAAGTAACGGAGACATCTACGAAGGGAGTGCCCCATGGATACAACGAATGTCGAGACTCAGGCTCCGGTCATCACACTCACCGATGCTGCCGTGACTGAGGTCAAGCGATTGATCAACGTACAGGGGATCGAGGAAGGCGGCCTTCGTCTCGGCGTGAAGGGCGGCGGTTGTTCTGGCCTGAGCTACACGATCAATTTCGACGACAAGATCGGGCAGTATGACCAAGTGTATGACATCAACGGAGTAAAGGTCATCATCGACGCCAAGAGCGCCATCTATCTCCAAGGCACCCAATTGGATTATCAAAAAGACCTGATGGGGGGAAACTTCAAGTTTCTCAACCCCAATGCCAATAAAACCTGTGGCTGCGGAGAGTCGTTCTCAGCCTGATTCTCAATGAGTTTTTGAACTGATTGGTACGGCGCACACCGCGCCGAATTCCCCATGGATCAACATACACCGGAATCGCCACAACCGCGCGGCCTGCAGATGGCCCGGAGCATGTGCTGGCACTGCCAGTCTGCGGTGACAGGGGAGTACTTCTGCGAACGATGCGTCAAAGTCCAGCCGGTTTCAAAAGAGACCGACTATTTCACCTGTCTCGGGTTTCCTCGACGTCTCACACTGGACCCAAAGAAGCTTGAGGCCAAGTTCTACGAGTTGAGCCGGACATTCCATCCGGACTTTTATCAGACGAAAAGTCCGGCGGAACAAACGATCAGCCTCGGCAATGCCGCGGTCCTGAATACGGCCTATCGTACACTCCGTGACCCCATTCAACGCGCGGAATACCTGTTGGGCCTCGAAGCCGGCTCCGTGAAAGATATTCGAACCTCTCCTCCAGCCGACCTGTTTGAAGAGATCTTGGAACTCCAAGATACGCTTGAGGAATACCGATCATCGGAACGTGATTCGCAAGACAGTCATAAGCTCCGTACTGCCCTTGAGGCCGAACAGCGAACACTGGAGCAACGCAAGCAGGAGATGGAAGCGCAACTACAGCAGCTGTTTACGGAGTGGGACCGGCTACAAGACCGTGGGGAAGCGACAAGCCAGACGCGTGTGGAACGGGACCGGCTCCTGAAACAGATACGTGACCTCCTCTCCAACCGAACGTACATCACCAGTATCGTCAACGATTTGGCTGCCACCATCGCCTGAGTAAACCATGTTGTCCATTCACGCCCTGCACAAAATGCTCAAAACGGTTTCCAGCGAGGCCGCAGGGAGCGAGGGGCCCGAGGCGTACAGAGTGGGTACGTTGAGGGGCCAGAGCGACCGAGAACAAAGCTGGGGACCTTTTTCAGCATTTTGATATGGCACGGATCGTCGGCATCGACCTCGGCACAACTAATTCGCTGGTCGCCTACATGAAAGACGGCCAGCCCTGCGTCGTCCCTGACCGCAACGGCCGAACGATGGTGCCATCGGTTGTCGCCTTAACGGACAATGGATTGATTGTCGGCGATTCGGCCAAAGAACACTTGACGCGAAATCCCGAGCGGACGGTCTATTCCGTCAAACGTTTCATGGGCAAGGGTCTCGCCGATGTGCAAAGCGAACTGGCCTATTTCCCCTACACACTCACGGAGACCGGCGGCGTCATCCGGATTCAGCTCGGCGAAAAGCGTTATTCCCCCCCACAGATCTCCGCCATGATCCTCAAGGAATTGAAACGACGCGCGGAGGCCTATCTGGGAGAGAGTATCGGCAAAGCCGTCATCACCGTTCCTGCCTACTTCAACGACAGCCAACGGCAGGCGACCAAGGATGCCGGGCTCATTGCTGGGCTGGAGGTCTTACGCATCATCAACGAACCGACGGCCGCCTCACTGGCGTACGGACTTCAGAAGCGCACACAAGGCACCATTGCGGTCTATGACTTCGGCGGCGGCACGTTCGACATTTCAATCTTGAAACTCAAGGATGGAATCTTTGAGGTTTTGGCGACGAACGGCGATACGCACCTGGGAGGGGATGATCTCGACCGGCTGCTTGTCGACCTGTTTATCGGACAGATCCAAGAACGGCATGGGATCAACCTGAGCGAATACTCCGATCATATGCAGGCCGTTCGCCTGGAAGCAGAGCGAGCCAAAGTTCGCCTTTCTGATGATCTCAAAACCACGATCACCATTGAACTACCGGACGACAAAGGACTCTTCATCAGAGAGCTGACGCGCGGTCAGCTTGAGTCACTGACGATACCTGTGATTGAACGGACGCTGGCTCCCTGCCGCATGGCCTTAAAGGACGCCGGACTCACCTCAAAGGATATCGACGAGGTGGTCTTGGTGGGTGGATCCACCCGCATGCCGCTGGTCCGCCAACGCGTCGAGGCGCTGTTTGGGAAGGCGCCGCATTGTCATTTGAATCCGGATGAAGTCGTCGCACTCGGCGCCGCCGTACAAGCCGATATTCTAAGCGGTGGGACGACGGACATGTTGCTGTTAGATGTGACGCCTCTGTCGCTCGGCATTGAAACGATGGGCGGAGTCATGAGCAGCTTGATCCGCCGAAACACGACCATTCCAGCAAGTGCCAAGGAACTGTTCACGACGTACGTCGACGGACAAACCGGCGTTGATATTCATATCCTGCAAGGCGAGCGCGAGCTCGTCAAGGATAACCGGAGCCTGGCACGATTCCGGCTGAAAGTACCGCCACTTCCGGCCGGCGTCCCGCGCATCGAGGTGACCTTTCTGATCGATGCCAACGGCATCTTGAACGTCACGGCGACGGACATGCGAACCGGCCAAAGCCAGTCAATCGAAGTCAAACCTTCCTATGGGCTCGCGGATGCGGAAGTCGAGCGGATGATCGAAGACTCGTTTAAGTTTGCGGCCGACGATGTCAACGCTCGGAAGTTGATTGAAGCCCGGTTGGATGCCGAAGCCCTGCTGAAGACAACCGAGAAGTCGCTGGCGGAAGCGGGAGACTTGATCACGGCGGATGAAGCGGAGGGTATTCGGAACGCACTGTCTCAGCTGGCGACAGCGAAGGATGGCTTGGATCCCCGTACCATCCGCGCACGGATGGCGGAACTTGAACAGGCCGCAAAACAGTTGAACGTGGTGATGCTGAACGATTCGCTCAAGAAAAGTCTGCAAGGGAAGAAAGTCACGGAAGTCACGTAAAAAGAACATATGGCGTATAGCTAATGGCTTATGGTTGGAACCACCGGCTATAGACCATACGCCTTATGCTCGTAAGGAGTGCGCAATGGATCTGAAATGGCAGGACGCCGAGGACATCGCCATCCGGTTGGTGGAAGAACACCCTGAGACGGATCCGTTGACCGTACGTTTCACGGATATGCATGCCTGGATCGTGGCATTGCCTGATTTTAAGGATGACCCTAAGAAATCAAATGAAAAGATTTTAGAAACGATCCAGATGGCATGGCACGAGGAGTATCAAGACTCGAAATCGTAACACGACGAGGCCGAACCGCTCTCCGAGATCCGCCTCTCTTTCATCACCTCCACCGTACACCTCTCAGTCCTACTGCTCGACGTCACCGGTCGGTTGTCCTTCAGGGATCTGATCCAGCTTATAGAAATCCGTTGGGTCGAGTCTGCGCTGGACCGCCTGAGTCGGTTCACTCCCCTTCGCGAAGAGTTCCACGGTTCCCTGTTGGCCTTCGCCATCCTGGTCGGCCTCCAAGAGGCCGGTCGAAGCGTCAACTTTGACAAAGGTGACACCATCGGGGATCTCAAAGGGGACGACAGGAAGCTGCTTGAGGGCCTCTCTCATAAAGGCCATCCAAATCGGCAGGGCCGACCGAGCTCCGGTTTCGCTCTCTCCGAGCGACCGCCGGTCGTCGAATCCCACATACACACCGGTCACGAGGTTCGGGGTGCCACCGATAAACCACGCGTTGATGTAATCGTTCGTCGTACCGGTTTTCCCCGCGATCGGACGACCCAGCGTTTTGGCAGCTTGTCCGGTTCCTTTCTGGATAACGTCTTCCATCATATTCGTAATCAGGTAGGCCGTTTCTTTCGAGATGACCTCGTGCGGCTCGGGCTCGGTGGATTCAAGCGTTTGGCCCGTATTATCCTTGACGGTCTTAATCGCAAACGGTTCCACGCGGCTGCCCTGATTCAAGAACACGCCATACACCGACGTCAGCTCCATCAAGCTCAGGGACGACGTCCCAAGCCCCAGCGAGAGATCAGCCGGAAGCGAGCTCGTGACGCCGACGGCACGGGAGAACTCAATGACGTTTTTCACACCGACCTTATCCAATAACCGAACCGTTGCCAAATTATGCGACTGCGCTAAGGCCTCCCGGAGACTCACCATGCCGTGGAATTTTCGTCCATAGTTCTCGGGCTTCCAGGTCTTGGCCTCCTCTTCCTGCTCATAGACCACGGGCGCATCGAGAATCTGAGTGGCTGGGCTCAAACCCTGGCTCATGGCAGTGGCGTAAATGAGGGGTTTGAAGGCGGATCCTGGTTGCCGGTGTGCCTGCACGGCACGATTGTATTCGCTCCGGGCAAAGTCGTAGCCACCGACCATCGCGCGAATCGTCCCCGATTTTGGATCGATGGCGATCAACCCGCCTTCCACTATCGGGGTCTGCTCAAGTGTCAGCAGCACCCCCTCCTTCGTCAGGCGCTTCACTCCGACTTCAATGACGTCACCGGGCTTCAAGAGCTGCTTCACATTGGGATTCACAACAAAATCGACCGTCGGGTCAGGCCCTTTGAGCATCCGCTTCGCCCACGCCATATCGTCAAAGGCCAGCTTCCCGGTGAACGGCCCGACCTGAACGAGGTAATAATCCTTGGTAATCTTTAAGACGACCCCTTCCCCCACATACCCGGGTTTGAGCAACGGCTCTCCGGAGCCAAGATCTGAGGGTCGAAACGTGTCGAGATCCACCGTGCGTCGAGGCCCTCGCCATCCTTCCCGCTTATCGAGTTCTCGAACGCCGCTCAAGAACGCCGCTTCAGCCGCTCGCTGCATCTCCAAGTTCAAGGTGGTATGGATTTGAAGACCACCCTTGTACACCATCGACTCTCCGTACTTTGCCACGAGCAATTGCCGGACATATTCGACGAAGTACGGAGCAAGATGTTCGCTCACCGGTTGATGGAAATTCAGTGTGTCACGAACAGCAGCGTCCCGTTCCGCCGACGTGATGAACCCGACTTCCTCCATCCGTGCGAGCACATGCTCCTGCCGCTTTTTTGCCATATCGTACGCGGCAAACGGCGAAAACTTGCTCGGCTTCTGCGGGAGTCCTGCCAAGAAGGCCGATTCGGCCAGCGTCAGTGTTCTAATGTCCTTGTCGAAATAGGAGCGTGCCGCCGATCCGACGCCATAGGCCCCTTGCCCGAAGTAGATTTGATTCAGGTAGGTTTCAAGAATCTGCTCTTTACCCGACACCACCTCCATCTTGTAGGCCAGAATGACTTCGCGGATTTTGCGGCCATACGACCGTTCAGAGGAGAGAAAGAGCGACCGAGCCAATTGCTGCGTGATCGTACTGGCACCTTCGACCTTCTTCCCGCCATGCCGAATATTCGTCCAAGCCGCCCGCAACATGCCGATAAGGTCCAATCCCGGATGCTCGAAAAACCGGGCATCTTCCGTTGCGATTACAGCCTGCGTCAATGTTTTGGGAATTTCAGGAAGCGGGGTCAGAATGCGGCGCTCAATGAAAAACTGGCCGATCGGCTGACGGTCATCCGAATAGACGGTCGTGACCAAACTCGGTTGATAGTTTTGAAGCAGATCGAGCGAGGGAAGATCTTGAGCGAAATGCCAAATGACGCCCACTACCGTCGTGACGCCGACAATCATGGCAGCCACCAGGCCAAGCACGATCACTTGCCATCGGCGCAGGCGACGACGCGGCTGTTCCTGATTTCTTCCCATCAATCGACTGTCGTTCGGCATCGAGTCTGGAATCCTGTCGACGTGCGTCTGCGGTACGTCAGAACTTACAATGTGCCATGTGAAAACTCAAGCAAGACACAGATTGGTCGCCATCCACTCAAACCCTTGCGCCTGTTGATCTCGGCGGAAAAGAACATTTCGTTTCTGAAATGATTCGCTCCATAGTAGAAACATGCAATGCCCCCACGGAGGGAATGGGACTCGGTCCAGCCGCCGGCTCTATAGCCGCATGCGTCAAAACCAATTAAAAAAACGGCCCTGATTCGGCTGATCGTTCAGTATGCCAACACCTCAGAAAGCCGGATCGCTTAGGAACAGGCTCTTCCCATGCTCGAACCGCCCGACATCAATCAGCCGATCCTCGTCGTCGAAGATGAAACGGATACCGCAGATCTCGTGAAGCTGATCCTGCAGGAAAAGGGCTATCAAGTCGTGCATGCCGCCGACGGTCAGGACGCGCTGAACAAGATCGCTTCGATGCCGCCTCCTTCGCTCGTGCTGTTGGATATCCAATTACCTCTTGTCGACGGCATCACTATTCTGGAAACGATCCGAGCGACCCCCGACTGGCAACACCTCCCGGTGGTCCTCCTGACGGCTGTCGTCGATCCGCGCTGTATCCGTCAGGCGGTGGCTATCAAGGTCCAGGATTACATCCTCAAACCATTTACGCGCGACGATCTGGTGAGATGTGTTGAGCGGACCCTGACACCACTGGCACGCCCATAACAAGGCCGTCTTCCTCCATCCCCATACAGCAGCATTCGGAATTCTTCTCACGCACATCGGACCTACGCCAACTCCACATCGCTGCGCACTGAGAGATACACCGCCCCCTGGCCTCCTGATCCGGACTCGACCCCATCTGACACGTTCATATCGACCGCTTGC